>DAOUHG010000024.1:0-22437 GCA_034428835.1 Dehalococcoidia bacterium | reverse complement strand
CCGCCCTGGGACCCATCTCAGGCTTCCTTGACCATCGAATCAAGACACTGTCCGCCAACTGACTCCCCATCCAACCCACGACCAGCGTCGCTGAAGCCCTCTCTACCGTTAGGTGGTGGATATGGGCTGTAGCTGCCAAGTTGCAAGTTTAAGATCGTCTGTTAGAATGCGGAAATCGAACGAATCTCTCCCATGATCACATGGGGCAATCAGCAGGAGGCAAAATAGTGAAGAGTCTAGCTTCTGTTCTGGTACTCGTCTTGGCCGGCGCACTGGTTCTGGCGGCATGTAGCTCCGCCGAGCCGGAGGTCAGGGAGGTAGTCAAGGAAGTCGAAGTAATCAAAGAAGTTCCCGTTGAGGTGGTCAAGGAGGTCGAGGTAATCAAGGAGGTCGAGGTAATCAAGGAGGTCGTCAAGACCGAGATTGTCGTGGCCACACCTGCTCCATCCTCGGCCTCCGCTGCAACCGATACCATGGCCGATACCATGAAGGAGATGGATTCCTCTGGAATCACCTTCTGGAGCGACCTCGCGGCATCCTGCGAGACGCGCGGAGGTCACCTGAATCTGGGCCAATTCGAGTCTGAGTTCACCAACCTCAACCCGCCGACCATCAACCAGGTCGTCCAGTTCTCGATAACGGCTGAGGTCCTCTCCGGACTCGTGCAGCTTGACCCCGATCTGAGGCCTGTTCCCGACCTCGCCGAGAGCTGGGAAGTCTCAGACGACCTGCTCACCTACACCTTCAATCTGCGCGAGAACGCGAAGTACCATACCGGAAGGGCATTCACTGCCGACGACGTGGTATACACATACGACCACCAGCTCGATCCCAACACCCAGTCCATTCACACTAAGGGACTTGAGGGTGTGAACCGACCTGAGAAGGTGGACGATCACACAGTCAGCATAACCACCGCTTTCCCGCGGGCGTCCTTCCTGACCAAGGTCGTCGAGCGCGCCAGCGGCCGCGTGATGACCATCGTTGATCAGGAGACCATCGCCAGCGTGGGAGAGGGTGGATTCAACCGCATGCCGGTCGGCGTCGGACCCTTCAGGATTACTGAGCACGCCTTCGGCGAGAAGCTTGACTTCGAGGCCGCGCGCGACACCTACTACGACCCTTCAGTTCCATGCGTCGACAGCATGACAATGTTCAACATCCCCGAGTACAACACGCTGGTCGGGGCGCTGGTAAGCGGTCAAGTGGACATGATCTACGGCTTCGCCACACAGTTCTATGACCAGTTGGATGAGGACCCGGATGTCTTAATAGACGCCACCCCGGACGTCGGATTCCAGATGCTGGCGCTCAACGTCAGGGGCGACCGCTCCGAGAAGATCGGCATGGAAACGGCCCCCTGGGACGACATCAACGTGGTCTACGCCCTTGGACGCGCGCTCGACCGCGAGGAGTTCATCGAACGCACCTTCCAGGGTCGCGCCATCGCATCGTACGGCCCGATACCTCCTGGAGAGGGGTTCTACTTCAGGGACCTCAGCGGCACGAGCCGCCGGGCATACGATCCCGACAGCGCAAGGCAGCTCATGGCGGATGCCGGGTACTCGGACGGGTTCGAGATTGAAGTTCTCATAACACCCGAAAACCGTGTGCCCCTGGAAGTGCTGGGAGCGCTGCTCAAGGATGAGATCAACGTCACGCTTGTCCCGGACATTCAGGACAACGCGATATCTCAGCCGAGGACTGTTAACGGCGAATACCAGGCCTTCCTGGGAGGCAGCGGCGGCGACCCGGACCCGGACGACGCCATTGACGACTGGTTCGCGGCAGGTTCCAAGTTCAACTCGTTCGGCTACGACGATCCCGAAGTCAACCGGCTGAACCTGAGGCAGAAGGCGTCGGTCAACCTTGACGATAGGCTGACCCACATTCTCAACCTGAGCGACCGGGTAGACGAGACCTTCCACGGCGTGTTCACCCACCACCCACTCCAGACGACCGCATATAGAAGCGACATCAAGGGCTACGTGTGGATTCACGCCCTCAGGCAGGTCGGCGCGGTCTGGATCGATAGGTAACAGCCAGCCGCCCACCTTCGGCATAAGATAGAGGCAAGGTCACTCCCTCGGTTGGGGTGACCTTGCCCTGCACAATCGACCCGTTTCCTTCAGACCAGGCTGACACTCACCTATGCAACGCTACCTGATTCGCAGGTTCATATTCTCACTGTTCGCTATCTGGGCGACTATGACGGTGACGTTCGTCTTCATACGCCTACTGCCCGGAGACCCGATTACCACAATGGCCGGACAGGAGGGCGACCCGGCTCAGATCGAATTGATAAAGCAACGCCTCGGACTGGACGAGCCTGTATGGGTGCAGTATTTCCTGTATATCAAGAGTATGGCCACTCTGGAGCTTGGTGACAGTATCTACCGCCGCCTGCCCGTCACTGAGCAGATCATGGAGGCGTTGCCCCGCACACTCTCGCTGACCCTGGTCTCGTTCGCCGCAGGTGTGCTCATCGGCATACCTGCCGGAATCATTTCTGCTGTCAGGCGTTACTCGATCTGGGACCACGCCGCTACGTTAATAGCGTTCCTCGGGCTCGCCATGCCCGGTTTCTGGCTGGGCATCCTGCTGATAATCGTCTTTGGCGTTCAGCTTGGGTGGCTGCCGGTGTTCGGCTACTCGCCCCTTTCGGACGGGCTCTGGGAATGGTTCAGTAAGCTGATCCTGCCGGCGCTAGCGACAGGGACCGGATTCGGCGCAATTCTAGCGCGGCAGACCCGCTCAGCCATGCTCGAAGTGCTCTCCCAGGACTATATCCGCACGGCCTACGCCAAGGGTATGCGCGAGCGCGTCGTGATCTTCAGGCACGCTCTCAGAAATGGACTCATTCCCGTAGTCACCGTGATGGGCATTGCGCTTGCGATCCTGCTAAACGGCGCGGTCATCACCGAGAACGTATTCGCCATCAAGGGGCTGGGAAGGCTGTTCATCGATGCCATCCTGGGCCGCGACTATCCGGTCGTTCAGGGTGTTATCCTGCTGGTGGCTTGCATATTCATCTTCATGAACTTCTTCGTGGACATGCTCTACGCGGTGGTCAATCCGCGCATTCGGTACACAGACTAGATGGCGCAAGACATCATACAGGCGGAACTCGAAGGCCAGCGGGAAAACAGACGCGGTTTCGGGTACTTCGCCCGGCGTTTCCGACGCGATAAGCGGGCTATGGTCGGCCTCGTAATCGTTGTAATCTTCGTGATATGCGCGCTGTTGGGCGGACTCGTGGCCCCGTATGACTCAGACGCTCAGGACTATGAGCTTCTGGCATCCCCCAGCATCGGTCATCCCATGGGAACGGACAACGTCGGCCGCGACGTGTTCAGCAGGATCATCGTCGGAGCTCGTATTTCGATGGTCGTCGGATTGAGTACGGTCATTCTGTCAGCCGCTGTTGGGATAGTCCTCGGCGTGGCCGCGGGCTACTACGGCGGCTGGATAGACATGATCGTCATGAGGTTGATCGATATCCTATGGGCGTTCCCGAACTTCATACTCGCCGTCATGCTGGTGGCCATATTCGGTCTCGGTCTGGCCAACGTAATAGTCGCGATTGCGCTCGCCTACATTGACGACTTCGCCCGCGTCATTCGCGGTATGGTGCTGATGCTCAAAGAAGAGGACTTCGTCACCGCCGGTCGCGCTATGGGCTCGTCGAACAGCAGGCTCATGTTCAAGCACATCTTCCCGAACGCCCTGCCGCCCGTGATTGTCCAGGCCAGCGTGTTCGTGGCGGCCGCGATCCTGGCCGAAGCCAGCCTCACGTTCCTCGGTCTAGGCGTCTCGCCCCTCACGCCGACATGGTCATCCATTCTCAACGACGCGCGACCCTTCTTCACACGCGCCTGGTGGCTGGCGACGTTCCCAGGACTGGTCATCATGCTGATCGTGCTGGCCGTCAACTTCGTCGGAGACGCCATCCGCGACATCAACGACGTCCGAGAGTACGGCCCCGGCGTAACCAACTGATCGCCCTGCACTGTTCTCGTTCCGTTTGCCGGATACCGCTGAAGTCATGCGTCATTCCCGCGAACGCGGGAATCCATGAAGTGGCTCACCGCACGGCAATCCGATGACCGTGGCAGTGTGAGCACCGGCAGATACTCCGTTGACAGACTCGGAATGAAATTCCGATACCGCAGAAATCCCACCGCAGAAACGGTCGCGGTAGCGCTGGTCTTTCTGATTGCTCTCGCCGGCAGCACCATCTACTTCACCCGTAACGCAGAGGGACCCGCTTCGCCCAGCGACGAGGGAAGCTGGCATCCTGTCCCGTCCGGTGTAACCTCAACTCTTCTCGACATAGACTTTGTCGACCCCGTACACGGCTGGGCCGTGGGTCAGGACGGCACCATCATCGCCACGTCAGACGGTGGAGAGACATGGCACAGCCAGGCATCCGGATTCGAGCTGACCATCCGCGGCGTCGACTTCATAGACACCCGGACCGGCTGGGCGGTTGGACACCTCGGGCTGATTCTCCACACCACCGACGGCGGACAGAACTGGTCGTTCCGGGGGCACGAGGCCGCGCTCGGACTGAACCTGATTCACGTCGGGTTCAGCAGCCCAGGCGTCGGGTGGATCGTCACCGAGCAGGGTGGGTTCACGCTCAGGAGCTCTGACGGCGGCGAGACCTGGGAGCGACAGCCCTTTGGCAGCGCTCAGGCCAGGTCGGACGCCTTCATCCTGGACAACAATCGCTCGTGGGTTGTGCTCACCTCCGGCGGCGTTATATCAACCGCCAACTCCGGCGCATCCTGGGACCAGCACAAGGGCATCAACCAGGTCGAGATAGGGGCGTCAGGCATCTTCTTCCTAGACGAACGCAGGGGATGGGTCGCCGGATGGCGCGGCAAGCAGCGCGGCATCACGTCCGGCGTACAGTTCGTCAAGTATCTTACGGACGGCATGGTCGCATACACCACCGATGGGGGGGAGACCTGGACCCGTGTCGACGCCGACTCCGGCAAGTTCCTGTGGGATGTCTACTTCATTGACGCTCAGGAGGGGTGGGCCGTCGGCTCATCCGGTCAGACCATGCACTCCACCGACGGAGGCCGAACATGGTCCCCCGAGCCCCCTGCGACCGACTCCACTCTCAGGGCCATTACCTTCTCAGATTCCACCACGGCCTGGACAGTAGGCGAAAACGGCGCCATCCTCAAGTTAACTCGGGAGTGAACGTGGGTCTATTAGTTTTCAGGAAACGGGCAAGTGAACAGGGCGTTTGGCCCCCTCTCCCTCAGAGCCTGCCCCGTACTCGATACGGGGGCTGACAGGGGTAGGTATTCGTACTTTTCACCCTCACCCCAACCCTCTCCCTGAGGGAGAGGGGGTCTGTCGGGTGGCATTCATGCTTGGCTTTACACTTTTACCTACCCCTGTCAGCTCCCTCAGGGAGAGGGTTGAGGGTGACCTAAGCCGCTTCGTCTATGCGAAGAATCACCCGAACGACCCGTGATTCGTGACGTTGCTGGCTGGCCCGTCAGATGCCTATGACCTTGGCAATGGCTATGACTGCGGTCGTGATTGCCGCAATTGCGGCAACACCGCCAATCTGAACGCCGACCATCCACTTGATGAGGGTACTGATCTCGCCCTTCACTTCAGCCCTGAGATCGGCAACATCAGACTTGATCTCACCCTTGAAATCAGAGAATTCAGACTTGAGATCGGTTATTTCCCTCGTCAGCCGGAGTTCCAGGTTAGCCAAGTCCTCTTTGGTCGCGTAGTGACGCAACTCCTCCCGGAGCTCTGAACGATAAAGGGTCAGGTCTTCCTTGGTCGCGTAGTGACGCAACTCCTCTCGGAGCTCTGAGCGAGTTATCGGATGTTCTGCTGACGTCAAGGAAGACTCCCTGCTGCTGTGACGTATTCTAGCACACAATCACTGTCAGAGTGCGAAATATACCGTAACTGCGGCCCGATACGAAAGAATGCGTCGACGACTCCGGAAGGCCCGTAGACCCCTAGCTCCCATCCGACCGCAGCTCCTGAAGCCTGACGATCAGTTCGCGCTGCTCCTCCGTAAGCGACTCAGGCATCTGCGGCCTCACCGTCACATACAGGTCGCCCTTCACGTTCGGCGAACCCAGCCTCGGCATCCCCTGGCCGCGCAGCCGGATGTTCTGACCGTTCTGGCTGTTGGCCGGTATCCTCACCCATATCGTCCGGCCGTCCAGCGTCCGCACCTGCGTCTCTCCTCCGAGGATGCACTGCTCGAACGGGACGTCCGCGTCCGTGTACAGATTCGTTCCCTCGCGCCGGAAGCTGCCATTGGGCGAGACCGATACCCTGAACAGCATCTCCGTTCCACGCTCCGGAGTCACCCGCACCGCGCTGCCGTTGTCCACTCCCCGAGGGATGTCAACCTCGAACCGGCGATTCCTGCCGCGCACCGTGTAGTTGGCGTTGACGGTCGTACCCGTATACGCCTCCTCCAGCGATACGGTTACCGACGTTTCCGAACGCACCGTGCCGGAGCCGTAGTGACCGCCTCGGGAGTCCCCCACGTCGCCGAGTATGTCCTCCAGCCCGGCGAAGACGTCCCCCTCTGTTGAATGCCCTCTACGGTACCCGCCTCCCACGAAGTCGTAAGCGCTCCTCGCCGCCCTGCGCTGTGCCTCGATCTCGTCGGCGTGCTTCCACTGATCGCCATGAGCGTCGTACTTCCTGCGGTTGTCGGGGTCCGACAGCACCTCGTGCGCCTCGTTGACCTCCTTGAACCTGGCCTCGGCGTCCGCGTCGTCCTGGTTCAGGTCTGGGTGGTACCTGCGCGCAAGCCTCCTGAAGGCCTGTCGGATGTCCTTCTGTTCTGCGCCCTTATCGACGCCGAGTACGCTGTAGTAGTCTGCCAATGGAATTCTTCAACCAATACTATGATTTAGTCGAATTATAACATATGCTATGACACGGCAAAATCCCATTGATATATGTTGTATCAGCTTTCTTGATAACATAGGTCATGTCACCTACAATTTATGTAACGAACCTGTATCAGATTAGCGGGCGGCCTCTGCGAAGGCTGCCCCACAACCACTGGATTCCCGCTTTCGCGGGAATGACGGAAAGGGCTTTGCCTACTAGTCTGGGACAGTAACTCATGCAACAGCCGAGCGGCCAGGGAGCCACAACCCAGACGGCAAGTAGTACACATGGAGGTAGTATAAATGACAATGCAGAGATTCGACCCATTCGCTCTGCGCGAGCGACGCGCCGGTCGTTTCCACAGGGCGCTGCGACTGCCCAACTCGGTGGACGCCGACAAGGCCGAGCCCAGCTACGCCAACGGTGTCCTCACAATCACCGTGCCCAAGCAGGAGGCCAAGAAGGCCCGCAGACTCGCGATCAAGACCGGCTGACCGGCAACGCCCATACAGGGCGTTGAACCACCAGGGGGCGGCAGCAAATGCCGCCCCCTGGTGGTTTGGGAACTTCGGACGCCGTCGATCAAGCCTCTTCGAGCGGCGGGAGAGACTTCACAATCGCCATCGTCTCCAGGCTCACCGTTACGATGCGCTTTACCAGGTCGAGGATGTAGCGGGGCTGGTTGTGCTCTGTGGCCCAGTCGTTGGGGTCGTTGACGATGCCGCTGTCCTTGTTGGTGGTCACCTGGTAGCGGTCAATCAGCCAGGCCAGTGCTGAGCGGGGGCCTACGGCGTACTCGTGGGCCTCGTCCGGGATGCTGGCCAGCGTGATCCAGTCGTTGTAGATAATCATGGAGCGGTCTGGGGCTTTCGATGTGCCGCCCCAGCGCATCTTCTTCACTCGGTAGCGTTCCGGTTCTCCGGGCGCATCCGGCGACAGCCGCTCCTCCAGCGGGTATGGATTGGCTTCCTCGTAGTCGATGTGCAGGTCAAGTAGCTTCTGCCCGGCCTCCGAGAAGGCGCTGAACGCCTCGACGGTCGCGGTCTCCGGGATGCGCGGCAACAGCTTGGCAAGGTCGTTGGCGTAGCGGGCGCGGTAGTCCGGCGAGTGCAGGATGCCATAGACGTAGGCGAAGATCTGGTCCTTCGACACCCACTTGCCATATCGGGCACGGTAGGAGTCCAGGGCATCGTCGGTGATGTTGTCGCGGCGATGTGGTTCGGCCTGCATAAGCAGCTCTTGCGGAACATCCATTGGCTGTTCATACGTGTAGCGTGGGAGGGCTTGGAGAGCGCGGCCAGATGCCCCCGCACCAACCTTGTTGTCTGGGACAATATCGGTAGCGAGAATGGCAATGGTTCTCCCAGGCGCAGGTAGCCCACGCTCAACGAGGATAGTCGGGTTGCGAGTGTCCGGGGTGGGGAAGTACGTCGGAATCTGGTAGACAGAGTTGTTGAGTACCTGCTCCATGTAGAAGCGCTGGCGGAAGAATGGGCGATAGGTGGCGCGGCGGAATCCAGAAGACCGCGCCTCTGCTGGGAGGCCCCGCTTCGCTCTCTGCTCTGCGGTGCCGTCCCACTTGAACTGCATCGGGGCGCGTGCCACCGCGTTCGCGCCTTCCTGCAGAGCCTCGACTTGCTTATTGTAGAACGCAACCTGACGCTCTATCAGTTCACGCAATTTCTCACTAGAGGAGTTGAAGACCCAAGAATCACGATTAGTCTTGACCCCGAATGATGAACGCTCAAACACGGGTTTCAGAGACGAGATGGCGGACTCACTCTGGATGACGGCAACGGGCCGCAGATTGAGGTATTTGTCGTTGCGCTGGTTGATCCAGTCGCTGTGTTGGTTCGGAGCAATGTCCATCCAGTCGATGCTGTCGAACTGTGCATTCCCGACGATCTCCAATTTCTGTTCGCGGCGTAGATAGTCGCCGATGTCGTGGTAGCGGATCGCCGCAGTCCCTACCATAGGCTCAGGCCGCTTCAGCAATAGGAGCACAGCAACGCCTGCTCGACTGCCCTGATCGAATACTCCATCACCTTCACGCTTTCGAGTTTCTCCGGATGTGCGCGCGTTGCCGCGCAGGTCGTAAACGTAGATTTCGTGGAACTCCCTCGCCAGAACCTTGCGAAAACCGTCGGAGCTCTTGCCGTCCAGGAAGCCGCTGTTGGTGACGAATCCGACGATGCCGCCGTCGCCCATCTGCACACGGTCCGACGCCCATCGGACAGCACGCACGTAGGTGTCGTATAGGGAACTCTTCAATCCCTTCGAGTCCGATTGTGCGATGTAGCTGCGGGCGATCTTCTCGTCCAACGTGGGATAGACTTGGTTCGCGTTGTCGTCCTCGTATCTTCCTTGCCCACTGGACCAGGGTGGATTGCCAATGATGACCCGAATATCGAGTCCGAGCTGTCGCTCCATACGCTCGTTGTTGCGTGGGAAGAAGGACGTGTCCTTGCGGTCGCCGGACTCTGAGGACTGGAAGGTGTCGGTGAGCACGATGCCCTCGAACGGCTGATACTCGCTCGCGATCTCGGCGTAGGTCGTCTCGATGTTGACGGCGGCGATGTAGTAGGCGAGCAGCATTATCTCGTTGGCGTGCAGCTCGGAGGCGTACTTGCGGAGCAGCGCGTCCTTATCAATGTAGCCGCTCTGCATGAGCCGTGTGATGAACGTCCCGGTGCCTACGAACGGGTCTAGTACGTGTACGCCCTCGTCGCTCAGCGAGGCGTCGAACTCTCGGCGTAGCAACGCTTGCACGCTGCGGATGATGAAGTCAACTATCTCAACCGGCGTATAGACGATGCCAAGCGACTCTGCGACCTTAGGGTAGGCGACTTTGAAGAAGCGCTCGTATAGCTCGACCACGACGCGCTGCTTGCCCTCGGCGTTGTCTATTCCCTCAACGCGGCGGCGCACGCTGTCGTAGAACCCGGCGAGCTCGGCGGTCTCGGCCTCAAGGCCGAATCCCTCAAGCTCATCGACCATGCGTTGCATGACTCGCGAGACTGGGTTGTGTTGCGTGAACTCCTGGCCTCCGAACAGCGCGTCGAAGACCGGCCTCGTAATCATGTGCTGCGAGAGCATTGCCGCCGCGTCGTCCCGCTTGATGGAGTCGTTGAGATTATGGCGCAGCGCAGCTACGAACTCATCGAACCGTGTACCAACCTGTCCGTTTGGGTCCTCTATGAGGGCTCGGATGCGTTTCGTCGTGGCGGCGGGCGATGTCGGTGACGGAGTCGGCCCACTTCTCCCAGTAGCGACGCTCTCCGCAGCGTTTGACGATCAGCGCGATGATGGCGGAGCGCAGCTCGCTCAGGTCGAAGTCG
The DNA here is from genome assembly GCA_034428835.1 of Dehalococcoidia bacterium. GTDB lineage: Bacteria > Chloroflexota > Dehalococcoidia > Lucifugimonadales > UBA1123 > VXRN01. The sequence continues at coordinate 12,199 of DAOUHG010000024.1, read as the reverse complement.
ATGATCCCCTGGGTTACGCGAGCGGCGGCCTCATCGCGTGCACCGTTTCCGTCGCTACTGCCGTCTCCCCTGCTGCCCACGCCAATTACGCGAATCGGACCGTCGTTGCTCCTGTTGAGTTCCAGCTTGTTGACGTAGGCGTCGAAGCGTTCGTCGTGGGAGCGGAGCGCCTGCAGCACCTCCCACACGTGGCTGTATGCGTCGCTGCGGTCGAGGGCGCTCGCGGCGTCTTCACCGGACGGCACGACGACCGGCAGAATGATGTAGCCGTAGCGCTTGCCCTCGGCCTTGCGCATCACCCGTCCGACCGCCTGGACGACGTCGATCTGGGACTTGCGCGGCTGGAGGAAGAGGACGGCGTCCAGCGCGGGCACGTCTATCCCCTCAGTCAGGCAGCGGGCGTTGGAGAGCACGTGACAGCGCTGATCCATGGTCAGCGTGTCGCCCAGCCATGTGAGCAAACGTTCGCGCTCGGTCACACCGCTCTTGCCGTCCACGTGCTGTCCCTCGATGGCGAGATTTCTCTCAGCGAGAGCCGATTGGTCCTCCTGCTCACGTTTGACCAGCTCGATGAAGTGCTTCGAGGCCGCAATGGTGTTTGAGAACGCGACGGCGCGGTGCATCGGCTCGGGGTCGTCCTTGAACTCCTGTCCCTCCGGGTCCAGCTTGGCCAGCCCGTTCAGGACGCCGATGACACGGCCAACGTCGGCCATATTCTCCCCATCGCCGAGCAATCGCTGGTATTCGCGGGCGATCTGCGCCTCGCTGATCGCGAGGATGGTGACCTTGTAGTCACTCAGCAGGTCTTCATCGATCGCTTCGGCAAAGGTCAGGCGGTGAAACTCGGGGCCGTACTGGCTCTCGTCGTCCATGGAGGCGATGTAGATGTCTTCCTCCTGCGCCCTCTGCCTGGCCGCGGGCGCGTAGATGCGCGGGGTGGCGGTCATGTAGAGCCGCTTGTGCGCCTTGATCGCGTGGGCGTTGTGAACGAGCAGGAACGAAGACATCTCATCCGCACGGTGAGCGCCCGTGGTGCGGTGCGCTTCGTCGCACACTACAAGGTCGAAGTCGGGCAGTCCCTGGGCTTGTGCGTCGGCGACCACCTGCATCGACTGGTAAGTGGTGAACACAGCCGTCATGTGAGCTGGCGCGTCGGGGCTGGCCGCGTCCAACAGGGCGGAAGCATTGGTAGTGGCCGGAATTGGCATGTCGTAGGTACGGGCGCTGTCGACGTCGCTCCTACCGACTTTCGTGTCCGAGCAGACAGCGAAGGTCCGCAGGGGTATCTCCGCGTCAGCGCCCCACTTTCTTATGGACTGAGCGAGTAGGGAGAGGGAGGGGGCGGCGAATAGCACACGTCCGCCCTTGCCGGCAATCTGCTCGGCGATGCGCAGCGAGGTAAGCGTCTTGCCCGTGCCGCACGCCATGATGAGCTTGCCGCGATCATGCGACTCGAACCCGTCCATCACATCCTTGATCGCGCTTACCTGGTGCCGGTGTAGCTGCTTGGGCGGTTGCGCAGTGAGCGGCGCGGACTCGTCTTCAAGGTATGCGTCCCAGTCGATTTCGGCGCCGTCGAGTCCGAAGAAATCGACGCGCTGCACCGGAGGGTCTATGCGGCTGAGGGCGCGCTCAGCGTTAGCGCCCCACTCCGTAGCTGTCGTGAAGATGTAGCGCTCCACGTATGGCTCGCCATTGGGACGTCGCTGGGAGTCAGCGAGGAATGAGTCTATGTCACCCTTGTCTATGCGGTCCTGACACTTGCACTGAATCGCGACGAGGCCGTCATCGTGGCGTCTGGCCACAATGTCTATGCCGATGTCACCGCCGTCGCGTCCCTGCCATTCTGACCAGTGCATGACTTCCGCAAAGCGTTCCCTGTATAGAGGGGCGGTGCGAAGAACATTTGCAACAAGAGGCTCGAAGGCCCGACCCATATCCTGCGGGTTGGGGTAACGCTCACGCAGGCGTTGGTACACATCAATGAAGCCGACCATGTCCCTGTTCCTCCGTGTTTGGGGTTGGCGAAGGCGAGGGTATCAAATGCGAGAAATAGTCGCACGTGGGTTTAGGTGGCGAGATGTTGAATAATACGAGCTACGCGCTTACATGGTTCCATGACATACAGCGGATAACCCTTAATCAGGTCAGTGGTTGTTGTTATGCCACAGGATTGCACGTATTCCGCCACGATATGCGTAACTCTCTAATATGAGGCAACAAGATGGGATTCTACTGTGCAATGTCAGAATCGAGGGCTGTAACAAAACGAATGCTACAAGAATCGGGCGCTTTGCCCACCTGGACTTCGCCTGCTAGGTGGCTTCTGGCACCGCGTCCGGAAGAAGGCGCCAGACACCGAGCCTGTATCGGTTTAGTCGGTGGACGTTTCACCCTCGGCCCAGTATCGGAGTACGGGGCAGGCTTTGAGGGAGCTGACAAGGTTAGGTATTCGTACTTTTCACCCTCACCCCAACCCTCTCCCCCGGCCTTCGCCGGGGCAGGCTCTGAGGGAGAGGGGGTCTGTTGTCAGCCTTGAGGGAGAGGGGGTCTGTTGTCGGCTCTGAGGGAGAGGGGATTTTCGATCGCGTTGAGCGGCGCCGACTAAACTGATACAGCTTCCCAGCCCAGCCCAGCCCAGCCCAGCCCAGACCAGCCCAGCCCAGACCAGACCCGACCTCCCCGTGCCATTCGGCACATGCCGTTGCTATAATATCGCGCGGAGGAACGAGCCAGTTGCATATTTACACCCGATCAGGCGACGAGGGCGAGACTGGACTGCTTTTCGGCGGCCGTGTCTCGAAGTCCGACGTTCGCACCGAGGCATACGGCTCGACCGACCACGCGGTCTCCGCCATCGGACTGGCCCGCGCGCTGGCTTCCGAGGAACAGGTCAAGAACATCCTCCTCGACGTCCAGCGCGAGATGTTCATGATTGGCGCAGAGCTCGCGACCGACCCCACCAATCGCCACCTTCTGCTGGAGCACTTCCAGATAGTCGGCGAATCGCACGTCGCCAGGCTCGAAAAGCTCATCGACGAGATTGGTGAGCAGGTCGAGCTGCCGCCCAACTTCATCATTCCGGGCGCATCGACCGCCTCTGCTGCACTTGATCTCGCGAGGACCCAGACGCGCACCGCCGAGCGCCGTGTCGTGGACCTGAAGACCGCCGATCTCCTGCCCAATATCCACATCCTGGTCTACCTGAACCGGCTCTCCGACCTGCTGTTCATGCTGGCCCGGTACGAGGACCGTCACCTGCCGTTCGAGATCGTCACCGGCCAGCCGCCCGAACGAGGAGAGAGAAAATAGGAGTTAGGAGTGAGATGGGTTAGGTATTCGTACTTTTCACCCTCACCCCCGTATCAAGTACGGGGCAGGCTCCAACCCTCTCCCTCAGGGAGAGGGGGCAAGTTGATTGAGGTTCAAGCCCTGAAAGTTATATCTACCTACCCCTGTCAGCCCCCGTATCGAGTACGGGGCAGGCTCTGAGGGAGAGGGGGCAAGTTGATTGAGGTTCAAGTCTGAAAGTTTCATCTACCTACCCCTGTCAGCCCCCGTATCGAGTACGGGGCAGACTCTGAGGGAGAGGGGGCAAGTTGATTGAGGTTCAAGCCCTGAAAGTCATATCTACATACCCCTATCAGCCCCCGTATCGAGTACGGGGCAGGCTCTGAGGGAGAGGGTGATTGACGCTGTGGACCCTACCATCGCAATCGTGGACTACGACGCGGGCAACCTGCGTAGCGTCCAGAAAGCCCTCGAGCTCTTCGACGCACGCGCCGAGATCACGTCGTCCATCGACCGTATTACGTCTGCCGACGCCATAGTCGTCCCGGGACAGGGCGCGTGCGACTCCTCAATGCGCCACATGCGCCAGCGCGGGCTGGTCGACCCTATACGCGAGTACGTAGACGGTGGCAGGCCGTTCCTGGGCGTATGCCTCGGACTCCAGCTTCTGCTCGACTCCTCGGACGAGGGTGACGAGCCATGTCTCGGAGTTGTCGGCGGCGTATGCCGACGACTGCCCGGAGGTCAGAAGATCCCGCACATGGGCTGGAACCAGGTGACGTGGCGCAAGGACCATCCCTTCTTCGATGACGTGCCTGACGGCTCCCACTTCTACTTCGTTCACAGCTACTTCGCCGACCCCGAAGACTCGGACATCGTTGCAGGTACTACCGACTACGGCGTCGAGTTCTGCAGCGCGGTGGCCTGGGACTCCGTTGCCGCCGTCCAGTTCCACCCGGAGAAGAGCGGCAGCATCGGGTTGAAGATATACGACAACTTCGTGCGGTTCGTCCGCGAGTCCTGAAAGGGAGCGGCGCAGATGAAGGACTCCAAGAGCATCCTCTCTCTTGATAGGCTTACAGGGGTAGGTATTCGTACTTTTCACCCTCACCCCAGCCCTCTCCCTGAGGGAGAGGGGGTCTGTCGGTTGAGCTTCAGGTGTGAAGGTCAGTTCTACCTACCCCTGTCAGCCCTTGATGGAAGAGCGTTGGAGCCTGCCTCGTACTTGATACGGGAGTGAGGGTGATGGAAGTCATACCAGCCATCGACCTGATCGGCGGTCGTTGCGTCCGTCTCTACCAGGGCGACTACTCGCGCGAGACCGTCTACTCAGACGACCCGGTGGAGGTTGCCCTTCGCTGGGAGCGACTTGGCGCCCGCCGCATCCACGTCGTCGACCTCGACGGCGCGAGGGCCGGATCGCCCCAGAATCTCGACGTCATAAGCCGGATCGCGGACGCGATAAGACTCCCAGTGCAGATGGGCGGAGGTGTCCGCACGATCGACTCAATACGCGAGGTCATAGATTCCGGCGTGGACCGTGTCATGCTCGGCACCGTGGCCGTCAGAGACCCTGACATAGTCACGAGCGCGTGTGAGCAGTTCGGCGCCGAGACGATCCTGGTTGCCATAGACTCGCGGGACGGCAACGTTGCCGTATCCGGGTGGACCGACGGAAGCGAGACTTCAGCGACAGACCTGCTTCGCCTGATGATGGACGCCGGCGTGCGAACCTTCCTGTGTACCGACATATCCCGCGACGGCACTCTCGCCGGCCCCGACTACGACCTCATGCGCAGCCTCGTGGCCATCGCCGGAAACGGCGTCATTGCTGCTGGAGGCATCGCCTCGATAGGCCATCTCAGAGACCTTGCCTACATCGGCGTCGGCGGCGCGGTCATCGGACGCGCACTGTACACCGGCGACATAGACCTCGCTGAAGCAGTCAGCGCTATCGGCGGTTCGGCGGGGCACATATGCTGACCAAGCGCATCATTCCATGCCTCGACGTCGACGACGGCCGCGTCGTCAAGGGCATCAGCTTCATCGAGATCCGAGACGCCGGTGACCCGGTGCAGCTTGCGTCGTACTACGATGCCGAGGGCGCCGACGAGTTGGTGCTTCTGGACATCACCGCAAGCTCCGACTCCCGCGACATCATGCTGAACGTGGTGCGGGAGGTCGCCGAGCGCCTGTTCATCCCATTCACCGTAGGCGGGGGAATGAGGACCGTCGCCGACGTGCGCCGGATGCTCGAGGCGGGCGCGGACAAGGTCTCGCTCAACACGGCCGCCGTCAGCGAGCCTGACCTGGTGGCCGAGGCCTCGGAGCGCTTCGGCTCCCAGTGCATCGTCGTAGCCATCGACGCCACCGTGATGAGGCCGGGCGACCCCGCTGTAACATGCGACGACCCAACCCTAGCCATCGACGAAGGCTCACGCTGGGAGGTCTACACCCACGGCGGCAGAACGTCCACCGGCATCGACGCGCTCAAGTGGGCCGTCCGAGTCAACGACCTCGGCGCAGGGGAGCTGCTGCTCACCAGCATGGACACCGACGGTCACCAGACCGGGTACGACCTCGACATGCTCCGCGCCATCTCATCGGCGGTCACGGTCCCGGTTATCGCCAGCGGCGGCGCAGGCACCCCCGACCACTTCCTGGACGCTCTCGACTACGGCAAGGCCGACGCCGTTCTCGCTGCCAGCGTCTTCCACTTCGGCACTTATAGAGTGCAAGACATCAAGCAGTTCCTGCACGACCGCAATGTCCCCATACGCCCGATTGAGTGAGGCAAGTCCACCACACACATCGTCGTTCCAGCGTAGGCCGGAACCCAGAGGCGGGGGAGAGTGAGGCCCCATTTGTATCCTATGAACAGACGTTACGTGAGTACAATTGTCGGTGTCCTAGTGACCCTTCTCATCTCATGCGGCCAGGCAACGACGCCATCAATAGTCATCCCCACACCTATTCCGAACGAGCTAGCGCCCACAGCTAAACCTGCACCGGTTCCAATAGCCATTGCGACCAAGACCCCGGTCCCATCCCCGATACTCACATTCAAGGCTGTGGCTACCAACACACCAATCCCAGTGCCCACAGCCACGCTCGCCTCAATAGCCATTACGACCAATACCCCGGTCACCTCTCTGACACTCGCAGCCAAGGCTGCGGCTACCAACACGCCATCTCCAGCGCCCACGGCCACGTCTGGGCCAGTTCCTACAGCTACGTTCACGGCCACCGCCACATTCACTCCAACGCCGACCCCTAATGCACTACTTTCTACATTCAAGAATGGCGCATGGCTCGTACAGAACAAACCATCTCTCGCCGCATCCGTCGAAGAAATTAGCTGGGTCGATGATGGTATTGCCGAAACAGAGAAAGAAGCCGTCCAAGAAGTAATCAATTTGGCAGCATTCCATGAAACGCTCACCGTGTCACTAATGGCCTTGCACTGGTTCGCAGACGACATCACAGAGATAGAGTTGGAAGCAATTAAAGATCTCGGCGGCATCGCATACGACCACGAGTCTGTAGCATCTCGAGTAGTTGGCATGCCTTGGTTCGAAGACGGGATTACTGAGATGGAGGCAGCGGCAATTGACGATCTCGGTCGCATAGCATTCGACAATGGGGCCGCTGCAGACCGGGTTGTGGACTTGGCGTGGTTCACAGATGGTATCACCATGACTGAGGCCAATGTCATCCAGAAACTGCGGCTCATCAGCCAAAAGAGTGGGGCTGCCAGCGAACAAATCATCAATATGCCTTTCTTGGTCACGATTGAACCAACGGACTTCTCAGCGATGACGTCTCTGTCAATAATGGCTTACTTCAGACTGGAAGCGTTCGACGGTCTCATGTCACACCGTTCACTTACCGACGGAATCACTGATAATCTGACACCCGTCGTAGCGATGCTCTACGGTGTCGTCAAGACCAACCCCGGTCTGCTAGAAACGCTGCTGGATCCCGAGGGGGTGTCCATAGAGCGCCGGAGCATCGTTACGCCGCTCTCCGGCAACGTGGACCTCGTCATCGTCCGCACCAGACCCGGAGCCGCGCGGGGCATGGATATTTTGGAACACTCGGCGCGAGCAGTGGAGGAGTTGATGGGCGAACCTCTGCCGACACAATATATAGGCCTGCTGTATGAAGACGCAGTTATCGGGGCGTTCGCGGGAACCAACTTCGGTACTCATATCGCCATTCGACCGAAATACGATGTGGATGACGACAGTCATGAAGCTGATTTTGCTCCCCTCAACATAGCGCACGAGGTAGCGCACTACTGAGGTAGCGCACTACTACTGGAGCGGCAACGACGACTGGGTTGACGAGGGAGTCGCGGAATTCATTGCGTCCGAAATAGAGAACAAGCGAACAGGCAAGCCGGTGACGATTACGAATGATCCCTGTCCATATGCGCGCAGCATAGCGGAGCTGGAAGCACTTCGGGCCGACTCGGACACTGATGGGTTTGGATGCAACTACTCGCTCGGAGAGCGGCTGTTCGTTGACATGTACCGCAGTATGGACAGAGCCGCATTTTGGCAGGGACTCCATGAACTTTACATCAGGTCACAGGTCGAGGATGCTGATGACGATGAACGCGAGGGAACTCTTGTGGCCATCGAGCACATCCGGGAAGCGTTCCACCAGGCTTCTGCTGCAGCCACCGTTATGGCCCGCTGGTATGATGGAACCGAGCCCTACGACCTTTCTAAACTTGACACCGAGCCGGTCGCTCCCGTCCTGCCCACCATCAACGGACTGATTGACAAGGCCTTTATCAGCATTGGCAAAGATGGGCCGGAAGTGTCGAGTTTCTCTGCACAGGATCCCGACGATCGTGTATGGCTGACTCTGAAGTACTCATACGACGTGAAAGGTGGGCCGTATAAGCTTCCTCTGCGAGTCGTGGAGTTCTATGAGGACGGGTTTGAGTATGATCGAAGAGGTATCGAGTTGACCGCCAGCGAGCAATACATCGGAGGGACGCAGAGAATCACAGTTGGGCCTGGGCAGGATGAGCCGTGGGCGCCCGGGCAATACTGGGTTTACGTTTACGAGGGCGACCGAAAAGTAGCCGAAGTACAATACGAAGTGACTCCATAGCGGGAGCGATCTTATCGGAGGCCAGCTCATGCGGACAGGATGCTCGCAGTTGTAGGATTGAGAGTGGGGTGAAGAAAAATGCCGACAGTTTTGCTAGATGAAAAGGGCCTTGCGCCCGCGATCTGCCAGCACGCCGAGACCGGCGAGGTCATAATGCTGGGCTACATCAACCCCGGCGCGCTGAAGCGCACGCTCGAAGGGGGCGAGGTCTGGTTCTACTCACGCAGTCGCGCCGACCTCTGGCACAAGGGAGAGGTGTCCGGCAACTACATGCGAATCAGGTCGGCCGCGGTCGATTGCGACGGCGACGTGATCCTGCTCAAGGTGATTCCCGACGGCCCCATCTGCCACACCGGCAACCCAACCTGCTTCTTCACCCCGTTCGACGATCTGCCCGACTTCGACGCGCCTGAGAAGGGCCCAGGCATCCTCGAAGAGTTGTACTCGGTGATCCAGGACCGCAAGCGCGACATGCCAGAGGGCAGCTACACGACCAGCCTGTTCCAGGGCGGCTCTGACCGTATCGCCCAGAAGGTAATCGAAGAGGCCGGAGAAGCCGCCATCGCCGGAGTCAAGGGAGACGGAGATGCCGTGGCGTCCGAGGTGGCCGACCTCCTCTACCACTGCCTCGTAATGATGTCCGACGCCGGCGTCAGACCGGAGCAGGTCTGGACCGAGCTGAGAGAGCGCCGGGGCTAAGAAATCCACTCTCAAAGATGGGCTGACGAGGGTATGTATTCGTACTTTTCACCCTCACCCCAGCCCTCTCCTCCGGCCTTCGCCGGGGCAGGCTCTGAGGGAGAGGGGGTCTGTCGGTTGGGCATTCATGCTTGTCTGCACACTTCTACCTACCCCTGTCAGCCTCCAGGGCGGTCTCCATTGCTGCTACTGCCACCTCGATCTGGTCGTCGTCCGGCCAGCGTGTGGTCAGTTTCTGAAGCAGCAGGTTCGGTGCGCTGATGAGCCGCACCAGCGGGTTGTCCTCGTACCTGCCGCTAAATCGGATCACCTCGTAGGCGACCGCCGCGATCAGCGGAATGAACACGATCCGCGATGCCACCAGCCACCACAGCGGCTCCCTCGGAACGAACACGAACACCAGTATCGCCACGAACATGACCGTCAGCAGGAACGCTGTCCCGCATCTCGGATGCGCCGGCGAGTACTTCCTGATCGCCTCGGTCACCAGCGGGTCGCCCCGCTCCTGCGCGTGCACCGTCATGTGCTCCGCGCCGTGGTACATGAACACGCGCCTGATCTCGGCCATCCGTCCGATCACCCAGATATAGGCGACGAACACGGCCAGCCGGATCGCCCCCTCAGCGACGTTCGACAGGATGTCGTTCCCGAACGCGCCCTCCAGCGGTCGACTCGCGAACAGGGGCAGCAGGAAGAACAGCAGTATCGCGAACCCGAACGAGATCAGCAGCATGCTCGCAAGCGCACCCTTGCTGAGCTCCTCGGACTCGACCTCGGAGTCCGGGTCGGCTTCAGGGTCTTCCAGGCTGACGCTCGACGAGTAGCTAAGCGCCCTCATTCCCAGGCTCAGCGTCTCGACGAGCGTGATGACTCCCCTGACCAGCGGCAGGCGTCTGAGCGTGCCCGTATAGAGAGTGCTGAGCGGTCTGAGTTGAGTCGCAATCGCGCCGTTCGGACGCCGCACGGCCACAGCCATGTGTGTCTGCCCGCGGATCATCACCCCCTCCAGCACCGCCTGCCCGCCGTATGTTGCTTTTTGCTGTGTCGTCATGTGCTCACAAAAGAAAAGGAGTGAGACCTTCGATGATCCCACCCCTTCGTCCCCCGTATCGCGGTACGGGACATGCTGTTCAGGTTGTTCCGAAAGCTACTGTAGATTGAACCTGCGCCTGAGCCGCTCGACGCGACCCTCGGTATCGACGATGCGCTGCTCACCGGTGAAGAACGGGTGGCAGTTCGAGCATATTTCGACGCGTAGCTCGGGTTTCGTCGCCCCGGTTACGTAGCTGTGTCCACAGCTGCATCTCACACGGGCTTCCGCATAGTACTCAGGGTGAATTCCGGTCTTCACTTCAACTAGCCTCCCACTGGATACACGCTGGCGACCTTGCGGCCCTGCCGCGCGAACTCGAACTTCACCGAGCCATCGACCAGTGAGAACAGAGTGTGGTCCCTGCCGAGACCCACGTTGTTACCGGGATGGATTCTGGTGCCGCGTTGGCGGACTATGATCGTGCCCGCGAGCACCATTTCACTGTCATAGCGCTTGACGCCGAGACGCTTGGAGTTGCTGTCTCGCCCGTTGCGTGTGCTGCCGCCGCCCTTCTTGTGTGCCATGCTCGATCCTCCGTTATGAACTCAGGAGTCCTCGCCCGGATCCTCTTCAGCTTCAGCGTCTTCATCCGTGAGGATGTCGGTCACAGTCAGGTCAGTGTATAGCTGACGGTGGCCCTTCTTCCTCCGGTAGCGTACCTTCGCCTTGTACTTGAAGACGACGATCTTCTTACGCTTGCCGCTATCCGCGATCTCGGTCACGACGCGCGCGCCGTCCACCGTCGGAGTCCCGAGCTTGACCTGGCCCTCACTGGACACCATGCGGACGTCGGTCAACTCGACCGTGTCGCCGATGTCGCCGGGTATGGACTCCACCCGGATGGTATCTCCTGTGGAGACCCTGTACTGTTTTCCGCCTGTGTGGACGATAGCGTAATTAGACAATGCGCAAACCTCTTGGACAACAGGACTATTCTAGTAATCCGACTAAACTCCAGTCAACTCGGTTTTGGAGCGGGTGCCTTCTGCCGCGGGTTGAAGCCAGCAAGTCATGGTACAGTGAGGAGTGATGAACAGGCAGATCAATACAATAAATGACATCGTAGAGGTGCTGAGGGAGAACCCGGACGCTCTGACCGAGCTGAGGTCAGTAATGTTTCCGGGTGATGCTGGCGTCCCCGAAGAGAAATTGGATGAACTGCTGCAGCTGGTCCGGCGGCAGGAGGTGGCAGGAGCGCGGCGTGATGAGGCGGAAGCGCGACGTGAAGAGGCTGAGGCACGGCGTGAGGAGGCGGAAATCAGGAGAGATGAAGCGATCGCCAGAATGGGGGATGCCATCGCTACTCTCGCAGACTCCGTCGAGGGCCTTCGCGGCGGTTTCGTAAGTCTTGGCACTGACCTGGGACAACTGAAGGGGCTTGGCGTCGAGTCTGTGCTACAGGGGCGAGTGCTGCAGACGATCGGCAATCGTCTGAATGTGGACGAGCCAGTCGTACTCGTCAGCATGCAATTGCCCAATAGAGTGGATGTCGGCTTCAAGGCGCTGGTGGAAGAGGCGGCGAGCGGCGATAGTCCAGCTATTTCGAGGAGTGATCAGACCCGTATTCTCGAAACAGACCTTAGGATACTCTGAACAAGGCCATTACGGTTTGGATTGTCTTAGTTGGAGCGGCAATGGCGGATGAGAACTGCCTTCTGCGCGTTGTTGGCGATAGCTCCATCCTTTCGGTTTCGCCCCATCGGGGGCCGTTGTGGACCGGGAGCGGCTCCATAGATCCCTTCGAGCCTGCCTCAAGCCCACGCTACCCCGCCAGATGACGCTCCGCCATCAGCAGGTTGCCAAACCCCAGCAGCGCCGCCAGACGCTCCGTGTTCTTGTCCAATCCACGGTAGCGCACCCTGGCATAACCAAAGCGGCGCTTCACATACAGGAATGGATGCTCCACCCTGGCCCTCACCGATGCCTTGAGCTTCTCCGTCAAAGCCTCATCGCTCCCAGGCTCCAACTTCCGCCGCCGTCCCGGACGCA
>DAOUHG010000023.1:0-3344 GCA_034428835.1 Dehalococcoidia bacterium | reverse complement strand
AGTTGAACAGCAATTCACCGGGGGAACTACGGGCGACCTGGGACACTCCCAGCCCAGCCCCATCCGATTACCGGATCAGATGGGCCCCCGTGTCGCAGAACTACCTGTCCTGGCGAGACACCAACGAAGCCCTCAGGGGCAATTCTTATCCTGATGGCGACACCACGTCCCTCACCCTCACCGGCCTTACTGAAGGCAACCAATACAAGGTGCAAGTCCGGGCGCGCTACAACGCGGGCCAGTTTGCCAATGATCCCTGGAGCGGCCCCTGGACCGAGAATACCATCACCGTCGTCGAACAGCCGACTCCTACACCGACTCCCGAACCCACCCCTGTTCCGACTTCAACGCCAACTCCCGAACCCACTGTGGAGCCTACTTCGGAACCCACACCCGAAACGCCGGAAGGAACGGTGACAGGCCTGACCCTTTCAAGCGACGCGCCTGGCTCGCTCACGATCGAGTGGGACACTCCATCTCCATCGTCTAGCGACTACCGCATCGGCTGGGCGTCGGTCGACCAGCAATACCTTTCATGGAGCTTGCCCAACGAGGCATCGAGGGGCAATGAGTACCCGGACGGGAACGCGACCTCGTTGACGCTTACCGGGCTGACCGGGGGAGCCGAGTTCAAGGTGTACATGAGGGCCCGGTACATGACCGGCCAATACTCAAACGCTCCATGGTCAGGCCCTTGGACCGCCTCCGTAACACAGCGGGTGCTCGACCATGCGACGCAGGCCACGACCACGCCGCAGGCTACAAGTACGCCACAAGCCACGACCACACCGCAGGCCACAACCACGCCGCAGGCTACAAGTACGCCACAAGCCACGACCACACCGCAGGCCACAACCACTTTGGAGAGTGCCGACGCCCCAGCTGCCCCCACTGGTCTGACCGCGTCGCTCCAAAGCTTGTCCAATACGGGAGGTAAGAGCACCTCGGATGGGATAGGAACCAAGAGCTTCTCGAACGGACTGGGAACCAGGAGCACGGAGACTCTATCGGCGACGAGTACATACGTCTCGCTCTCCTGGACTAACCCCATCGGTGGAGTCGCGCCAACGGGATACCAGGTCAAGCGCTGGATCACGGGCTACAACGGCGATCATCCGACGTTCTTCGACTGCGATTCATATAGCACCTCCTCTGCATGCTACTCGGCGACGTCGTATCGCGACTCGCGTCTCAGGTCTAGCGTCACGTTCAACTATGCGGTGCGCCTGGTGAAACGCGCAGAGGGCGAGGACCCCCGCTGGAGCCCATGGTCGAACACCGTAACGATCCAAATCCCCGCAGGGCTGACGGCCGACTCATATCCGGAAACTCCTACCGGCATAATCGCAGTCGAAGTGCTGCACGCGACCGACGATCCCAAGATCAGCATCAGTTGGAATGTCGTGACCGGTACCAGCACTTACACAATTATCCGCACCGACCTGAAGTCGGCGACCCCGACTCCCGTCGCGGTCGCAACAGAACTCACCACCACGACCTACGACGACACCGACATAAGTCCCTATCGCAGCTACGAGTACCGGGTCAAGGCGGTCAACTCGATGGACCTGAGCAGCCCACTATCGCAACTGAGAGTTGTCAATACTTCCGGCTTGCAATATGGAGTGCCCGACAGGTCGACCGATCTCAATGCGACGACGACAGACATCAGCGCGACAACGACGGTTGACCTCGGCACGGCGACTAGTTCCGATACTATGATCACGCTGTCGTGGACCCCAGCCGTGGGCGGAGCGACATCGACGTCCTATCTGATCTACGCCGGCGTCGTTTCAGAGGAAGAGTACAGGGCATATGAACACCCCGAAGATGCGATCATTAGAGTCCGATACACCAAGTCAGCCACGTCAACGAGCACAACTTTTGCCGTCCGGACCGGCAGTTTGTATGCGTTCGGCGTTAAGGCCTGTAATGAAACTGGCTGCAGTTCGCTCAGTAAAGGGTTAGTGGTCAACCTGATCGGCGAACTCACTGCCGACCCCGACGCGCCAGGGCAGCCCACAATGCCTTCGACAGGTTGACAGACGTCGATTGCACCGACTGGCGGCTCGTAACGTCCACCGGCTGTCTGAGTTGGGGGCGCTCATCTGCCCTCTCCCGGTACCGGTACGGTTGATGCAGCCCACGATCTGACACATCGCCACGCATTTCACATCGTATTTGATTGACCCGGAGAGCAATCAAGACTTCAGGTCCTCAACAACCTGGAGGCGGAGCATATGACCGTGGACGCGTGTAACGCTTCAGGTCGCCTTCGAGTTTGCGGTCCTTGACCGGTGTGTACGGGCCGACCTTCGGTCTTCTGGGAGGCCTGCGCCTGCGGTATCCGGGAGGCACCGAGTACGCGAGCATCTCGCGCACGGTGTCTCGGTGCAGACCGAATATCCGGGACGCTTCCCTGATGCTCATGCCGTCTACCATGCAGGCTCTTCGGACGCGCAGATAAAGTTCCACCTGGTACATCCCTCACACCTTCCATGGGCTCTTGGTATGTCCCTATGAAAGGTGGCGGACGGTCCAGTTTGCAAGCGCCTTCAGCCGGCGTTCGATCCGTCCACGAGGTACACTCTATCTCCGCCCTTCACACCGCGTGGCGGTGTCGGCGGAGTACCCCGCCGCAGTTCACACGCTACCATGTGGCATGGCGAAGGGGCGCGAATCAATTTCGGCGCACCGTCGTGGCGATGGCGACACATGGAACCATACGCGAATACCCTTGCGCGATAGTAGTGATAATCGCCGTGACTCGTTCGGCGCCAGTAGCGCCTAACCCGGGTAACCATTCTCCTTCAAGACCCTGTCGATAGCCGGTTCAAGGGCCTCGATGATGAACCCCTGCTGCGTTGGACTGCCGGATAGAGCCACAGCCAGGCGCAACCTGCGATAGAGTGAGTCGGACACACGAAAGGCCACCGGATGGTAGTTGTGGTTTTCATCCACGTCGACCGTGCGGCGTCTTCCCGACCCGACCCTGTGCCCGCTGGCCCGTTCCGCATGGGTGTCGCTCCTGCGCCTGATGTTCATGGTCATTTCCTGTCTCCTGAGGGCGGAATCTATACCGCGACTCTGCCGGGATCTTCGGTCGGAATCGCAGATCCGTAGACGAGGTGATACACGGCCCCTAGCTCCTGCTCTCCCTTGGGATCGCGGGGCTGCCATTCGTTCACGAGCTTTCCTGCAGGAACGGAGCGGCGTATCGAGGAGCGCTCCCGAATCGTCAGCCCGGCTGCCTCTATGTACTGACACTCCAGGAGAGCGGCTTGAGCTGACTGGGCGTCCGTGTTGGCATGGTGGGTGGGAGCGCGGTTCAACACGGCCCTGAC
>DAOUHG010000022.1:0-22284 GCA_034428835.1 Dehalococcoidia bacterium | reverse complement strand
TACCTCGATGGAGACCTCGCCCGGAGAATAGGGGAGTCGTACAGATTCCTGTTGGGACTGGTGGACGCTCTTCGCGTGGTCAGGGGAAACGCTTCCGACCTGAACATCCCCGATCCGGAGACCAGGGATCTCCATCATCTTGCGCACCGACTGTCGATCGAACCTCCAAGTCTGTTGAGCCGTCACATCGCAGAGCACATGGCATCGTCCCGGAGCCTATGGGATGAGCTTCGTCCCCCGGGACTGGTTTAGCGGCCGAGAGCGACTCGAATCAAGACACCAGCGGCCTGGGTGGGAGACGTACCGGAAACGGGACATCCGGGTTCTCAGCGACGAGTCTGCTCCAGACTCTATGGCCGATCTCCTCGGCCCGGGTGACGACCTCGTATTCGTCAAATGTCAGGATACGGCTGTCCCGCATGACCCACGTGCCGTCAACCATGACGTCGGTTATGTCCGCGGGCTGAGCCTGGTGGACGAACACGGACACGACCCTGAGCGTCGGCACCAGGTGCGAGCGTCTGAGGTCGAGCATGAAGATGTCCGCCTTCTTCCCGACTTCGAGGCTGCCTATCTCGTCGCCTACACCCAGCGTCCTGGCTCCGCCGATGGTCGCCCAGTCGAGCACGTCGTCGGGCTGCGGCCACATCTCATCGTTTCTTCTGACGCGCTCGTGGAACAGGGCGGACCGGACGACCTCGACCATGTCTTCGGCCATGTTGTCTGATCCCATCCCGATGGGACATCCGGCTGCGGCTAACTCGAAGGCCGGGGCTGCCGCGCCGCGCCGGGCGGCGATCGCGGGGTTGTTGGAGACCGCCACGCCGTGCTGGCCGAGCAGCGCGATCTCCGAGTCGTCCACGTAGCGGCAGTGGGCAACCACCAGCCTGTCGCTCAGGAAGTAGTTGGCGAACAGGTACTGTGTAGGTCGCACGCCGCGCGTCCTCATGACTCCCTCCACCTCCTGCGGACTCTGGGACAGGTGGATGGTGTATCTCAGATCGTTTCGCTCGGCCAGATCGACCGCATTCCTCAGTAGTTCAGGGGAGCAGAGTTCAGGGGCGTGAGGGGACACGAAGCACTGAATACGATCGTCCTCCCTGCCATGCCAACCGGAGATGAGGTCGACGCTCCGCTGGAGTCCGGACTCCAGCTTGGCTTCTGAAAACTCGTAGCGCCCGAGTCTAAACTGCTCATCGTCTATGTCGTTAAAATTCTCGGCGAGGAACAGGCGAAGGCCAGTATCCGAGAGGCTCCTGGCGTACTGTGGAATGTTGTCAGAGATTTCGAGCACCGTTGTGCCGCCGCTGCGAATCGACTCAGCGGCGGCAAGTTGGGCGAAGACGTTGCGTTCGTCCGCGTCCAGCAGCCCCCTGCCCGTCGTCGGAAACCGGAGCGTGGTCGGGAACCCGAAGTCCTCGAGGATGCCGCGGTCCGCCGTGGCTAGCATGTGAGTGTGACAGTTGATAAGACCGGGAAACACCGCTCGGCCTCGCCCGCTGACCCGGTCCGCGTTTGGATGGTTCGCCTCGATCTCAGCGGTTGGGCCGATTGCCGAGATGCGTCCGTTGTCTATAGCCAGACTTGCGTCATAGTGGATCGCGCGCTGAGGGTCGCAGGTTACGATGGTGGTGTCTGTGATTATCGTAGTCACTCTTGGATGCCCTCCTGTCCGGCAAATCGTAGCATGGACGGGCCGTACGATACGTTTGGTTGCCGCGTATAAGGGTTTCAAGTATCCTAGTCGAGAATTTCAGCAAACGGAGATCGCCCCGCCCATTTACGGGTGCAGAGCCTGCCCCGCACTTGATGAGGGGGCGCGCCCTGCTCGGAAACGAAAGGAGAAGTCGGTGGACGGATTTTCAGCAATAGCGCGAATCCTCAAACTCGAAGGTGTCGAGTGGGTGGCCTGCTACCCGTCGAACAACCTGATCGAGTCCGTGGCGGAGGAGGGCATTCGCACCGTAATGTTCAGGCATGAGCGCGGTGCTGTTATGGCCGCGGACGGTTTCAGCCGGGCAAGCAACCGGCAGAAATTTGGCGTGGTAATCATCCAGGGGGCCTCCGGGGCCGAGAACGCGATGGGCGGGATCGCGCAGGCGTTTGGAGACAACATCCCGATACTGGTCCTGCCCGGCGGTACGGCGCTGAACGCCTGGAATATCAGGCCCAACTTCTCGCCGGCGCGGGCATACGCTCCGATTTCAAAGCAAACGGAAGTGATACTGACGCCAACTGAGATCGGCAATTCGATGCGTCGCGCCTTCCACGCGCTCCGCAATGGGCCCGGTGGACCTGTCACAGTGGAGATGCCGGCAGACGTGATGGGGGCCGATGTCCCAGACGGGATGATCGAGAACTACCGGTCGCCAGGCCGCACGGTGATGACGCCTTCGCGGTCGGACGTGAAGGACGCGGCCAAGCTGCTTCTGGAAGCCAACAATCCTGTGCTCTGGGCCGGTGGAGGCGTACTGTTCGGTGACGCGACCGAGGAGCTCATGGAGCTCGCTGAGCTGCTCGACGTGCCTGTGTACACGACCATGCAGGGCAAGAGCGCGTTCCCTGAGACGCACCCGCTGTCTCTCGGCGCCGGGTCTGGCGCAACAACCTGGCCTGCTCGCAAGTGGCTGCTGGAATCGGACGTGGTCTTCGCAATAGGCTCCAGCCTGACCCACACGGGATATGGACAGCCGATCCCTGCGGGTAAGGTGCTCATCCAGAACACCGACAACATCGAGGAAATAAACAAGCAGGAGAGCATCGACGTTGGGCTGCCGGGAGATTCCAAGGCGACCCTCGAGATGATCATAGACGAGGTCAAGGCGGCCATCGGCGAGACTCCCAGAAACACCGGCGTACGCGACCGGATCGCGGCCGAGAGGGAGAAGTGGATGGAGGAGTGGACTCCGCTTCTCCAGTCCGACGAGGTCCCGATCAACACCTACCGGGTCATCCATGAGATCAACACCACATTGGACAAGTCCAGGTCGGTCGTCACCCACGACGCTGGCGCACCTCGCGACTCGATCATTCCTTTCTACGAGGCCACTACCCCTCACGGGTATGTCGGTTGGGGGAAGACCACCCACCTCGGGTTTGGCATTCCTCTGATGATCGGCTCCAAGCTGGCAAGCCCGGACAAGTTCTGCCTGAACTTCATGGGCGACGGCGCGTTTGGAATGTCGGGTCTGGATACCGAGACCGCGCAGCGCGCGGGCGCTCCGATCACCACGGTGATCCTGAACAACGGAGGCATGTCCACGTATCCGGGTGGATACCCGACGGCGCGGACACAGTTCGGCGTCACCGAGATGACGGGCAACTACGCAGGCGTGGCAGAGTCGTTCGGCGGAGTCGGCATCACGGTCACCGATCCCTCAGAGATGAAGCAGGCGCTGATAGACGCCCAGCGGCACAACGCAGAGGGCCAGACGGTCATCATCGACGTTCACTCGAACTTCGAGGCCAAGAAGTCCAGGTTCTAAGCCTGCACTGACAAACCAGGCCAAGAGACAAAACGGGGCGGCTCCAAGAGCCGCCCCTGTTGTTGTGACGGATCGTCTGGGCCATCACCGCAACTGCTGGAACGCGCCTTCGGTGCGGCCCTCGGCTTCTCCGCTCGGCGCTGACGCCGCGACCAGCGTCTTGACCCACTCCTCCAGCTTCTCCTCGGGAATGGCGCCTACCCACCTGCCCTCGACAATGCCCGAAGACCCCACGAAGAATGTAACTGGCAGCCCGATCACGCCGTAGTCGATGGTGATCTTGCCGTCGGGGTCGAGTCCGTTAGGGAACGTCAGCCCAAACTCGCG
This sequence comes from Dehalococcoidia bacterium, assembly GCA_034428835.1. Classification (GTDB taxonomy): domain Bacteria; phylum Chloroflexota; class Dehalococcoidia; order Lucifugimonadales; family UBA1123; genus VXRN01. The sequence goes on along the minus strand of DAOUHG010000022.1, from coordinate 18,472 downwards.
AACGTACGCTTCAGCGTCAGAGACGTCATCCTGGATGTCAACGCCAACGAACTGGATTCCAGTGTCGCGGTAGCGTCTCCACTGTCGCTCGAATGCGGGAGACTCCTGCCTGCATGGGGGGCACCACGAGGCCCAGAAGTTAATGATAAGAGCGTCTCCCTCGTGGTCGGACAGCTGGAACTCGCCGCCATCCAGAAGCTGCATGGCGAACTGGGGCGCGGGCTTTCCGATTCTCGTCATGCCGCTGCGCCCGGTGGCTGACGACCTGTTCGCCAGCCCGTACGCCAGCACCGCAAACAGTGCGAGTACCAGGACGGCGAACACCACGGTCACAAGTACCTTCTGGGTACGGCTCAAGATTCGGTAGAAGCCCTTCTGGTCGGTCTGAGGAACACCGACACGACCAAGGCCGTCACGATTAGAAGTAGGCTGACGGTGAAGACGTCGCCTATAGCGCCCGCGAGGGACGACTTGAGCGCGGTCAAGAACTGTTCGGCTGTCTGTCCACCGTCCGCGGCGAACTGGGCCTGTAGGCCTGTCAGGGCCGACGGATCAACCAACGCCTGGGGATTCTCCTTTATCGATTCGATTCGGTCGGCAGACAGCGCGTTCCTGACCTCGCTCGGAAGGGAGCGCTCAAAGTTGGCGGCGAACCTGTTGGTCATCACTGCGCCGAGAAGTGCCAACCCGAGCATTCCGCCAATCGATCTGTAGAACTGCAACGCTGAGGTCGCGGCCCCCATGAGCCTGAACGGGACCGTGTTCTGCACACTGAGCGTGAACGTCGGGAACGTCGTGCCGAGTCCCGCGCCCATAACCACGATGTAGCCGACGGCGCGCGTGAACGACGTTGTCTCGTCCATCGTGGACACGAGGTACATCCCGACAGCCATCAATGCCAGGCCGGCCATCCCGAAGACGCGGTAGCGCAGTCCGGTGCGTGAGAGGAGCTGTCCTGAGACCGTCGCGCCGACTACGATCCCCAGCATCATGGGAGTGAGGAAGCTGCCGCTGCTGGTCGCAGATGCGCCGAGCACTCCCTGGAAAAACAGCGGTATGAATATGATGCCACCAAACATACCGAACCCGGTTAGGAACACGATGACGAGGGACACGCTGACCATTCGGTTGCGGTAGATTTCCAGGGGCATTATCGGCGAGTCAGATCTGTTCTCTATCGTGACGAACACAGCGGTCATAACCAGCCCAAAGACGAGCAGTCCCACGACCTGAGGCGACACCCATCCGTACTGAACGCCGCCCCATGACAGCGCAAGAAGGACCGGCACCACGGCCAGTATCAGCGTGACCATCCCAGGGTAGTCGTGCTTGCGGTTCTCCACTTCGGGCCTGATGGACGGGAACAGCAGCGCGATCAGTATGAGCACCGGGATGCCAATCGGAATGTTGACGAGAAACACCCAGTTCCAGGAGAGGTTGTCGGTGATGAACCCGCCGAGCGTGGGGCCGATAACCGAAGACATCCCAAACACGACGCCTACGAAGCCTTGGTACTTGCCGCGGGTCTCAGGCGGGAACAGGTCCGCTATGGCGGTGAAGCTGTTTACCATGATCACGCCGCCGCCGAGCCCCTGGACCGCTCGGAACGCAATGAGCTGGTCCATCGTCTGGCTCATGCCTGCGAGCACCGATCCGATGAGAAACACGATTATGCCGGCAACGTAGAAGATCTTGCGCCCATGAATGTCCGTCAGCCGTCCGACGATAGGCACAGCGGTTGTGGATGCCACGAGGTACGCCGTCGTCACCCACGTGAAGCGATCGAACCCACCGAGATCGGCGATGATCCGAGGCATGGCTGTCGCAACGATGGTCTGGTCGAGAGCGGACAGAAATAGAGCCAGCAGCACGCCGACCATCGTCAGAATGATCTGACGCTTGGGAAGCTGAACAAAGTTCCTGGCTACCGACTGACCGGCCACGCCGCCGGTTCCTTCCCGAGTGTCGTTTGTCAAAATGCGTCTCCGGTCTATCTAAATCTCGACATCACTTCACTGGCGAACAGTCTGAGGCTCCTTTCGTTGTCTTCCCAGGACATAGGTCCGACCCTGAATTGCAGGATCAGACCTCCGATTCCGATCTGCTGCAGTCGTTTGAGGCGCTCGGCGACTGTGTCGGGGGAGCCGAATATCATACTGTTCTCGACTCTGAACCTGGGGTCTGCCAGTCCCGTCCGGACCGATGCCATCTCCTCGGCCGTGTTGAGCCTGAGCCGAGTCTCGTCTATGTGCGTTCTGTTCGCCTGGTGTACGTGGGCAGCGAGCCGCTCGGCTTCCGCGTCGGTCTCCGCGACGTATATATTGCGCCAGATCCAGGACTCGTCCATCGCGCGCTCGACGGCGTTTTCGTCAAACCCACTGCTCCGCATGGCATCCTGATACACGTTGAACCGCCTCTCGGTCTCGTCATCCGGCTGGACGACCAGCATCAGTGGGCGGCCCTGCTTGCCCATTTCGACCATCGAACCCTCGGTCGCCACCGCGCGGATCACTGGTGGATGTGGACTCTGAAAGACCTTGGGTCTGAGTACTGGCAGGTCGATGTCGAAGAACTCTCCTTTGTGACGGTAGTTCTCGGTGGTCCACGCCTTTGGCAGAATCTCCTCTGACTCCACCAGCCGACCCTGGGCTTCGGCGAACGGGATCCCGTAGCTCCTGTACTCGTAGAAGTTGTATGCGGTCCCCCTGCCGAGACCGAGGATGATCCGGCCGCTGCTGATGTTGTCCAGCAGGGCGATCTGTTCAGCCAGTCGAATCGGATGATGGAGCGCCATCTGCACGGCGGCAAAACCGATCTGCACGCGCCGGGTTCGGGCGGCGACCGCAGCCGCGAATGTAACGGGGTCGACATAGGCGCAGGCGCCGTCTATGTGGTGCTCGCCAAGCCAGACCGCGTCGAAGCCAAGCTCCTCGGTCAGCTCCGCCTCACGCAGCGCGTCGGTGACCACGCCGTAGTCGGAGTCAGGTGTGGGTGAATGGGGGAAGAGAAAGTTGCTGAATTTCATTTGACCTCGTCCGTTTTCTGTTGACTCTCGCTGCGCTGATGACGGAGGTACGCTCTGGTCAGACGCAGTTCTCCATACTCGAACCCGTCACCTAAGTGTTCTTTGACCGGTTTCAGCGCAGCGTCTCCAATAGTTTCAAAGGCGGCACTTATCTCTTTCAATCTGGCCTCGTCAGGCAGATATGGACTCGGGTCTGCGATTGCACCGGTCTCAATGAGTTCCGCCAAATGGCCTTCGATGGTGACAAGAGAGAGTCCTCTAACCTCTGCAATCGATGCCGGAGAATGCCCTTGCCTAGCCAATTCCCGCGTCTGGGATAATGTGTCACTGCGGGTAGCCCGTTTACGTTTGTTGGACACGGATTTGGATTGGATAACCGGGACCTCTTCCAGCCCGTTCGCCTCTGCGTAGGTACGTATGACCTCCAGAAATGCCGGTCCGAAGTCCTCCAGCTTGCGTCGGCCCACTCCGCTGATCTTCAGGAAGCTGTCCTCTGACTGCGGGAACCGCCGCGCCATCTCGCGAAGCGGAGCATCGCCGAACACCACGTATGGTGGCACGCCTAGATCCCTGGCGAGTTGAGTCCGCAGCCCACGCAGCTCTTCGAATAGCGTGACGTCGAACTCGTCGTGGTTTTCATGGGCTGAGCTTCGGCCGCTGGAGCTGATAGCGGACTTCATGCTCACGAAAACGGGCAGATCGATTTGCTGTCTGTCCCGCAGAAACTCCCGTCCTTCGCTGGTCACCCAAAGTGTCGGGTACTCCCCGTCGTTCCGGGCGAGCAAGCCAGCGCTCATCAACGACGACATGACGTCCCGCAGCCCGGAGTCATTGAAGTCGTCGACAATTCCGTACACGGATAGGTCTCTGTGGCCCCTCTCTTCGGTCTGCCTGGTCTTGGCGCCCCTGAGCACCTGCGATACGTACGACGCCCCGAATCGCTCCCCGGTCCTGATTACGGCGGACAGCACCTTCTGCGCAATCACGGTGGCGTCGAACGTATCGCCCATGCAGACGTCGCACGCGCCGCAATGTGTCTGGCCGGGCTCCTCTCCGAAGTACCTCAGGATCACGGCGCGCCTGCAAGATGGAGCATGGCAATACGAACTCATGGCAGCCAGCTTCGCAACCGCAGTTTCGCGCGCCGGGCCCGGCTCCATCCGGTCGAGGTGGTAGTTGTGACGCCCGCGCTCTCCCGGTCCGTAGAAGAGGATGCAGTCCGACTCCAGCCCGTCCCGTCCGGCGCGACCGGACTCCTGGTAGTATCGCTCTATGGATGAGGGCATCTCGTAGTGGACGACAAGACGGACATCCGGCTTGTCGATGCCCATGCCGAAGGCCACGGTCCCGACGATCACCCGCGCCTCGTCTCGTACGAAGTAATCCTGGTTGGCAGCTCGTGTCTCACTGGGCAGCCCGGCGTGATATGCCACAGCAGCTATGCCGTCCTCGACGAGGTCGGCCGCGAGCGCCTCCGTACCCTTCTGGGAGCTTCGATACACGATGGCGCTTCCGTGGGGCCGGTCGCGGAGCATACCTACGAGCGCGTCGTAGCGGTCGCCGCTGGGCAATACGTTGTACCGCAGGTTGGGTCGATCGAAGCTCGCCACGAACCTTTCAGGGTTACGCAGTTCCAGTTGAGTCTCGATGTCTTCCCGCACCTGCGTCGTAGCCGTGGCGGTGAGCGCGATGAACGGCGTATCTTCGCTCAGCCGCCGGAGTATTCGCAGGTTGCGGTAGTCGGGTCTGAACTCGTGACCCCACTCCGAGATGCAGTGAGCCTCGTCCACGGCTACCAGGCTGATTTCGAGAGAGTTCAGATACTGCTGGAATCCAGACTGTACGATGCGCTCCGGCGCCACGTACAGCAGCTTTAGCTCGCCGTGGAACACTGCCTGCTGGACTCTGATCTGCTCCTCCCTCGGTTGCGTGCTGTTCAGGAAGTCGGCCGGAACACCGTTGCGCCTGAGGGCGTCCACCTGGTCCTTCATAAGCGCGATCAGGGGAGAGACCACCAGGGTGACTCCGGGAAGAGCGAGAGCCGGAAGCTGGTAGCACAGCGATTTGCCGCCACCGGTGGGCATGAGTACGATGGCGTCCCGTCCGTCCGTCACGGCGTGGATGATCTCTGCCTGAAGCGGGCGGAAGTCGTCGTAGCCGAAGTATCTCTTGAGCAGGTTCCTCACCGGGTCATTATAGACGACGCATTCGGGACAAGGCCCTGTGTCTCATGAGACCGTGTCGGCTGCCAGCCGGTCGTATGCCTGTTCGGTGAGGGTGGTGAAGTGGGACACATGCGAAACCCGCAGGGTCAGATCGTTCCCAAGATGTAGCATCGAGTAGGTCGAGTTGTAGAACTCCATTGCGGACTCTATCGGGTACTGTCTGTGCCAACTGTCCGCCCAGGGCCCCGGCGGCTCGGAGTCCACTTCCAGTCTGGCAAACTCGGTCTCTACGAAGCGCTGGGCCACCTCATACATAAGATCGATCTCATCGTTGGGGTTATAGCCTTCGAGGCCCCGGTTCTTGAATAAGACAATCTGGTACAGCAGCGTCCACCAGAACAGTACGACGAGGGTGGGGTCGTCCACGCGCCTGATGTGTTTCTTCAGGCCCCAGTCCATCCGGCGGTCGTAGTTCTTTATCAATAGCTGTACCAGCGTTTGACGTGAGGCGTCGCAGAGCATGTTCCAGAGCTTGGTTCGGGGCATGTCGAGGCCGTCCGATTCCGCCCTCGATCGGGCCACGTCGGCGACGCCATCAACGGACAGGCTCAGCTTTCGCCTCCTCTGGCCGGGCACAAACCAGTCTGCGATTCCCATTTTGTCCGCCGTTGGGCTTGGAGATTGCTTTCTTTGACCCGCCACGTCGGGCTAGTCGTCTTTGGCGGCGAAGTACCCTTCGACGTATCCGAGTTGCACCGCGCGAACCAGCGCCGGTGCGATGGCCTGCGGAATGACCGACCCCAGCCCGCCTGAGCTTGCCGCCAACCGTACGAGGTTGTCCTGGGCCAGATTGGCGACAACCGCGACAAAGGGCTGTATCCAGTCGGGTGTGTATTGGTCCGCGCCGGAGTTCGGCCTGGCCTCCTCCGCAAATATCAGGGCGTCCACTGCGGTGTCTTCGCCATGTCTTTCGGCAAGCATGGCAAGCGCGTTTTCGTAGTCCATCTCGAACTGCTGAAATGATAGCTCAGGGTCTGTCACCACAAACCTCTTACTTTGTATTGCAGCCAATTGCCGATGCTGCTCATGAACAGTTAGTCCCAAGCGTTTCCAATTGCGTCAACCATCTGTCAAACCGTGGACACTGCGCTCGGATCACACACAATCCAATATCCATGGCGACCTGAGAACCAGCAACTCTCTTGTTGTATCTGTGGATTGCTCTCTTGATCCGCTTGCTTGGCGCAGTCTCGCTGTTGTCGTTCACATCTTCCGGCGTGATAAAACTCGACCGAACTGCCTGCAGCTCGGCTATGGCATCCTCAGTTGCATAAAGCAGTCCTGCGAATGCGGACACGTCAGAGAATAGCAGTCCTTCGAACTCATGCCGCTGCACATAGGGGATCAGCCGCGACTGATTCCAGTTGCGAGCTACTTTCCTATCGACTTCCTTACCAATTCGCTCTTCCAACTCTTCAACTGCAGCGGCGCCCTTGTCACGGAAGCCATAAAAGTCGACCAATGAAGTCACAAAGTCGAAGCTCCAGACTAATTTCGCCATATCGGACGCAAGCTTTTCCACTGTTACGTCACCCTTGAGCAGACTTGGGTACGGTTCCACCCCCTTTGCTCGAAGGTTTTCCGCAAGCACGCTTTTGACAAACTCCTCCTCAGTCTCTCCTTCGACCGATATGGCCAAGCGGATCAAGGACGTCCTCCAAGAAGATTCTTTTGCCAAAGCTCTCCCGGGGTGAAGCAGTCGTCAAGCCATAACTTATACTCGTCGACATTGAGCATGGAGAGTTCTGTCCGGCCATCCCGCAATTCCATCACGATAATCTGTTCCAGGTCGAACACGTCCACAAGCAGAGGCGATTGAGTGGCTACGATGACCTGCCTCTCTTGAGAGAGCGACTGTATCATGCTGCCGATCAACGAGACGGCTGCCGGGTGCAGACCGAGTTCTGGCTCGTCCAGCAGAATTACGTCGGGCAGCATCTCCGGCGAAAGGTTGAGCAGTGTAACCAAGGCGAAGAACCGCAACGATCCGTCTGAGGTCAGGTGAGCGCCGAAGGTCTTGTCGGTGCCTTTCGCCTTCCACCGCAACGCAACTTTGCCAAAACTCTCCCTGATCTCGAAGCGATCGAAGCCGGGAAGTATTCTACTAATATGACGGCAGATCTCCTCATACCGCCGTATGTCCTTCTGCTCCAACCAGTAAAGCACTGCTGCCAGATTCCCGCCATGACTGCGAAGCTGACCATTGTCCTCTGAATCCCATCTCTTCTTGAAGTTTGAGGCGTCGGACGTGTCGTGAAACTGATATACGGAGCAGTTCCGAAGCAAGTTGACAATTACAGATGCGGTGATTGGATTGACGTCAGGAAATGCGTTGGATTGCGCTGCTTCGACGATCATGGCTTCCGGATGTCCAGAGCCTAGCGACTGCCACCGCGCCTCGCTTGGCAAATCGTCACGGTTGAACCTAAGCTCTTCCTCTGTGAACAGGAAACGATCAGGATGGGCATAGGACAGGGCGAACCGATATTCGTTCAGGCCAACTTCGGTCCGCATTCCAATCTTGGCGGTCAATCGGGGCGTAATGGTGTTGCCTCCGAATAACTGATCGTCGCCGCCGCCGTGCCTTTCGATGAACTCTGCGAGATGCCGAGAGCGCAACATCCAACTTAGCATCTCGAAGAACCTGATGAAGTTGGACTTGCCTGACCCGTTAGCGCCGATCAGGACAGCCGTGCTGGGCATCTCCGAAATCTCGACATCCGCCAAGGATCTGAATCCCTGGATACGGACAGACTCGATCATCGCCGGAATCATTGAATAGTATCCTTACAACTACTCATTGGGTGTAGCCGACCAGAATTTGCCAAACGCCTCATCCTTATCTTGGCTACTCTAGTAGCATAACATTCAGCAACTGGGCGCTGTCGCTTCCGTGCCTGCTTCGGAATCAGCAAGTGCGGTCTGCTATGCTAGTGACCCAAATTCACCCTGGCGGTATCTACCTTGGACCTCACACAGCACATCAGAGATGTCCCGGACTTCCCGAGTCCGGGCATCTTGTTCCGAGACATCACCCCGATGTTGCAGCACCCGTCGGCGTTTCAGTTCGCGGTGGACCAGATGGCCGAGAGGTTCGCTGACACTTGCTTCGACGCCATCGTCGGGATCGAGTCGAGGGGGTTTCTGTTCGCGGCCCCGCTGTCCTACAAGCTGGGTATTCCCCTTGTACCCGTGCGCAAGCAGGGCAAACTGCCCTTCGTCACCAATTCGGTGAGCTATGAACTGGAGTACGGCTCGGACGCGATCGAAGTACACGTGGATGCGATCCCTCACGGTCATCGGGTGCTGATCGTCGACGACCTCCTCGCGACCGGTGGGACGCTGGCAGCCACCGCCGAGCTCATCGAACGTTCAGGCGGCAGCGTGGCGGGAGTTGGCGTTGTCATAGAGCTATCCGATCTGAATGGCCGGGGCGTTCTGGGCGAATACAGCGTGAAGTCTCTGCTGACTTACTGATCGGTAACTCGTTGTCCGTCTGCCGGTGAGAGCCGCTCTTAGCTGGTCCGCTGGCAGCTCCCTATTTGACACGTTTAATTCACTCTGCGACTATGAGCTTACAGCATCCGCTCAGGCATGCTGCCGACTCTGGGGCAGAGAGTCGATACGTGAGAGTCCATCGTACCTGATCCATAATGCTTTACCGTTCACCAGCAGCTATCGTTACCCATTTCCTGAGAGAGGTGGACCTCTTTCAGGGCCTTTCGATGCGGCACATTGAACGCATCGGGGCACTGTGTGAAGACCTCGAATTCAAAAGAGGCGACTACCTGGGGTATCAGGACGAGCCCGGCGACAGGCTCTACGTCGTCCGCAGTGGCGAGGTGACCGCGACGACGGGCGCGAGAGAGAAGTCCCTTGTCGTCAGGACAGTTCGTCCGCATGAGGCGTTCCCAGTGGCGATTTTCTTCAATCCCCCGATACTGGTCACAACTTCACGCGCTGCTACCGATGGATCCGCGTTCGTCATTCCGCGCGTCAGGCTGATGGAGCTTTGCCAGCTTGAGCCGAGGATCGGCCTGCACATCTTCAGCGCTGCCTGTGGCATACTGGCAAGTCGATACCGTTACACTCTGGACAGGCTGGCAGAGGTTGTCCCCGAGGTTGGCATCTCCCCGGCGGGAGATGGCGGAGAGGTTTAGTCTCACTTCTTCAGCCCAGGATCGCGGCACGCTTGACAACCCGTGAACGATACAATATGTTGACGCGCAATCGAACGAGGCTATTCGAGTGTGGTTTCAAGCCTCTGAGATGTCCCTCGGCAACCAGTAGAGCCGGTGGAATTTGTGCATGGAACCAGTTTAATTGACTAGGCAGTGTTGACATTTCCCGTCATTCCCGCGAAAGCGGGAATCCAGGTGCCTTTGGAAGCAGACATCGCCTCCATTCTGGGTTCCAGCCTGCGCCAGAGTGACGAAACTGGGTTGTTGAGCTGCCTGATAATCAAATGTCAACACTACCTAGTAAATTGGCGGAAGGGGGGCCACATGGCCAAGCTGCTGGAGATAAACAACCTCTCCACGTACTTCTTCACGCAGGATGGCGTTGTTAAAGCCGTCGACGACATCAGCTACGGGTTGGAAGAGGGAGAAGTGCTGGGCGTAGTTGGTGAGAGCGGCTGCGGCAAGAGCGTTCATGCCCTGTCGATAATGCGGTTGGTACCGTCGCCTCCGGGACGTACCGTCTCGGGCGAAGTGGTTTTCGACGGTGAAAACCTGCTGACCATGGACGCCGCCGAGATGCGCAACATCAGAGGCAACCGCATAGCGATGGTGTTCCAGGAACCCATGACGTCGCTGAATCCGGTACTCACAATCGGTCGGCAGCTGACCGAGACGCTCGAGTTGCACCAGGATATGTCTGGCCAACAGGCCCGGACCAGAGCTGCAGAGCTGCTCCAGACAGTGGGATTATCGGATGCTGCGCGCAGGCTGGGTGACTACCCTCACCAGTTCAGCGGTGGAATGAGGCAGCGCGTCATGATCGCAATGGCGCTGAGCTGCAACCCGAGGCTGATAATTGCCGACGAGCCGACAACCGCGCTGGATGTGACCATTCAGGCGCAGATCCTGGAACTCATGCAGGAGTTGGCCCGCGACTTCGGCACCGCAATGATTATCATCACGCACAACCTTGGCGTGGTGGCCCGATACGCGGACAACGTGAACGTAATGTACGCGGGCAGGATCATAGAGACGGGTACTGCCCAGGAGATCTACCATAATCCAAGGCATCCGTACACAATCGCGCTACTGAATTCTGTGCCGCGTCTCGATGCGAGTGAGCGTATCAGGCTCGACGCGATCGAGGGACTGCCCCCGGACCTGGTGAACCTGCCCGAGGGCTGCTCATTCGCCCCTCGGTGTAAGTACGTGTTCGAACAGTGCCTCGATGAAACCCCAATGCTGGTCGAGGCCGCACAGGGTCACAATTCGGCCTGCTGGAGACACCGGGAATTGCGTGAGCTCTCCGGCATAGCCAACTGATAGGCGAGGTAGAAGAGGACGATGACGACTCAGATCGACACCAACGGTTCCAGCGCCAACGGAGACGGACCGCTGCTGGAAGTCAAGAACCTGAAGATGTACTTCCCCGTTACATCGGGGATCATCTTCCAACGCAAGGTCGCGGACGTGAAGGCGGTCGACGACGTCTCCTTCACTATCAACCAGGGCGAGACGCTCGGGTTGGTCGGCGAGAGCGGCTGCGGAAAGACGACCACGGGTAGGGCCATCCTTCAACTCTACAAGCCAACTGACGGGGACGTAGTGTTTGAGGGTACGCGCCTCAACGACCTCGACGGCGGCAGTATGCGGGCCATGCGCCGGAAAATGCAGATCATCTTCCAGGACCCATATGGCTCCCTGAATCCTCGGATGACCTGCGGCGACATTGTCGGCGAGCCGCTGATCGTCCACAAGCTCACGTCTTCCAAGGCAGAGTACAGGGACAGGGTTACGGAACTGCTTCAGGTGGTCGGTCTCAATCCATACATGGCCGACAGGTACCCCCACGAGTTCAGCGGCGGCCAGCGTCAGCGTATCGGAATCGCCCGCGCACTCGCCGTTAACCCCAGCTTCATCGTATGTGACGAGCCGGTGTCGGCCCTTGACGTGTCGATTCAGGCCCAGGTCATCAACCTGCTGGAGGACCTGCAGGAGCAGTTCGGACTTACCTACCTATTCATCGCTCACGACCTGTCTGTGGTTCGACACATCTCGGATCGAGTGGCGGTCATGTACCTCGGACACATCGTAGAGATCGCAGACCGAAACGAGTTGTACGACAACCCGCTGCACCCATATACCCGTGCGCTGCTGTCAGCGGTGCCGATCCCTGACCCGATGATCGAGGCTCAGAGAGAGCGCATCATCCTGACGGGCGACGTCCCAAGCCCGATCTCGCCACCCGCGGGCTGCGTGTTCCACACGCGCTGCCCCATCATGGTGGATGATTGCCAGTTGGAGATGCCGGAGCTTCGCGAGGTAACCCCCGGACACTGGGTCGCCTGCATCCAGGTAGAGGGCTGGGATACGGCGCGCGGCGTCGTCTAGTCGTCGCTCCTGACCAGCCGCTCCATCTCGACGGCGAACCAGAGCGCCAGGTTGCCCGTGCGGTCGTCTTGATCGTACTCGGCCGCGCGATCCAGGTAGAACCGCTGGTCGTTGACCGCGCCCGTGCCTGTGCAGCCATCCACCACCGAGCCGTCGGCTCCTATCCGCTCGGATGCGGCTCTCCAAAGGCTGTCGACAAAGTCTCGGTACGACTCATCAAGCCATCCCATGCGCAGGCCCCTGGCGACTGCGTAGCCGGTCATGCACGTGGCCGTCAGCTCCAGGTATGAGCCGGGAAAGTCCAGGAGCTGCGACAGCATCCCCGACGGACGTTGAAGACCTCGCAGAGCGTCGAGATGGCGAGTATGCATGTCGATCAGCGTATCGCGGGCCGGATGAGACTCCGGCAGTCCTGTCAGCGTCTCGGCGTATCCGAGGGCCGCGAACCCGTTGCCCCGTCCCCAGTAGTATGGCACCGATCGGCAGTGCCGGAAGAGTCCGTCGTCCTGCTGGATTCCTGCGTTCAACAGGAATTCGGTCTGGATGTCCAGGTAGCTCCCATCGCCTGTGAGAGCGTAGGCCCTGCTCATCAGCGCGCCGGAGAAGAAGAAGTCCTCGGTGCGATAGTCAGGATCGCATGGCGGAGGCGGAACACCCGGACCGTTGCCTCGATACAGATCGGCTATCTCGACCAGCAGGTCGCGATAGCGCTCGTCGCCCGTTACGTCGAACATCTCGTCGCACCAGACCAGTCCCGCGTGGTTCGCGCCGCCGTCGGACTCGGCAAACCAGGGCCTGGAGCCGGACAGATAAGGCTCTACCAGTGCGGCGATGCCCTGCGCGTACTCGGCAGCATCTCCGTTCAGTTCGCCATACCTGAGACGGCCGCTCATGGCGACCCCCTGCGTGTAGATCACGGGATCGAGCGTATCCCCATAACGCTCGACCAGAGACGCAGCGACGCTCATTGGCGAGCGGCTTCTGCGACTTGCTAGCTCCGAACGCGCTGGCGAGACGGCGGGAGCGCCCAGTCCGTCGAGTGCGCTCCACAGCTTTGACACCTCGGCCTGTACTTCCGATATGGGAGCAGTAAGTCGGATGCCGGGCACCTGTCCGAGATCGTTAGGTATGCCCTGCGCTAGCGCCGCCAGCAGGCTCGAGTCCTGCGGTATGGGCTGAGCGCCCAGCGCGTCCGCCAGCGCCGATGGCACACCGGCGCACTCCCAGCCGACGCTGTCTCCGGCTCGTACCTCGACCACGAAGTCTGGCGCCATGAAGCCGACATATCTCCAGAGATAGCGCGCCTCCGGATCGGTCTCGTGATTGAAGTAGCCTCCCTGTGGAGGATATCCGCCAGAAGGGTCACCGCCTGAACCGTTGCCGGGTGCGACGCCGAGACTCAGACCATCGGGGTTCGCGCACGGTATCGCGCTGAGCGCTACCCGGCTTCTGATCCGCTGACTTGACGCGTACCCTCGTAGGGCGGAGACGGCGGCGTCCGCGTCGTCTGAATCACCGGACAGCGCACCAACCAGGAGAACCCGGTGGCGGTCCGAATCGTCGAGATACGCGTCCCGATGCACGAGCGACACTATCCGGGTGTCTCGTCGAGTGACCCCGCAACCGTCCACGGTCCAGGGTACCCTGGACTCTGCGACTATCCCCTCGATATGGTCTGTGTGTGATACTGCCAAAGGTTGCTCCTTAGTCGGGGTGAGTTTTCATGTGGGGACCGAATTGTCGAACCGCTCCGGCCGGTAGTGTTCCAGGATGTCGACGCGCGCGCCGTCGAGTATCTCCATCGTCGCGAGCTCGCCCACCAGCGGCGCCAGAGTAATGCCGCTGTGCATCAGCGCGATGTACATGTTGGACACAGCATTCGTGTAGCCGAGCACGGGCATGCCGTCGACCGGCATCGGTCTGTACCCGACAGGCACCGGCACGGGAGTGGCAGACTTGAGCTCGGGCAGGTACGTGGACGCACGTGCAAGTATCGCGGCGGCGTGCTCGGGCGAATCGTCGCGGGCGAGGCTCTCCTGGCTGCCCTCTCCCATCAGCACGACACCGTCGTTCCCCTGCCGAATGTGTACCTCTTGGCCTCCCGCTCCGGCCGGTGGAGCATAGAGCGCGGCAACGTTCCTCAGAACCGGCGGCAACGGCTCGGTGCTGACGACCACGCCGGGGCTCTCCTCCTGTGGGATGCGGACTCCGGCCATCTCAGCCAGCTTCGTGGTGCCGATGCCGGCCGCAAGAACGACAGCGTCGCACTCCACTGACTGGTTGGACAGCATGACAGCAGTCACACGCTCCGAATGAATGTCGAAGCCGGAGACGGGACTACAGGGTAGGACGCTTCCGCCCAGCTCGCTCACGCGGCGAGCACAGGTCTGGGCGACGAGCGTTCCGGGTACGTGTCCGTCGTTGTCGCTGATCGCGGCCGCCTTCACCGGTCCCGGTCTGAGCCCGGGTTCGAGCCGCATCAACTCCGCCTCGTCGATCATCCTCGCGACGTAACCCCAGGACTGCAACCTTGAGACGTTCTGAGACAGCGTCTCGGCGTCTTCATCGCTTGCGGCCCATGTGAGCTGACCGCCCCAGCGCAGACCGATGTCGGCGTCAAGCAAACGAGCGAACCGGTCCCACGTGTCGAGCGAGCGCCGGTTCAGCCCGCCATAGGCTCGTGGCTCCTTGCCGAAGCCGTTGATCCACGCGAACGAGTGGCTGGTGGCTCCCATGCCAGGTTCGCCCGCATCGATGAGCGTTACGTTCGCGCCCCTGCGAGAGAGATAGAAAGCAATCGCCCCACCTACGATTCCGGCCCCGATGACGGCTACCCGCATACTGTTGGCTCCTCCTGAGATTCAGGCCCCAGTTTACCCTACAACAGTGTGGTCGGTGTCCCATCACTATGGCACGTCGCGTTCCGGCCCCGGGACATCGTTCATAAACACCATCGCCGGAACGTGACAGGACACACATCCCTAGGGATGTGTGTCCTGTCACGTTGTCACGTCTGGGACACTCCAGGATACTTTGAGACATGTCCGCGACACCATGTCCCGGATCAGTAGACGCCGTCTGAAGGGGTCGTGGGGAGAAGGGGCTTCGGATTTGGAGGCTAGAGGCTAGCTGTGACGGTAGAGTCCGTAATGCGGACCGTATAGTGGAATACCTCGTTGACGAAGTCAGTCCAGCTTGCGCCGTCATGAGACAGATCATCGAACAGGAAGACTTTCTCGAGGCCCATCTGGTCCAGCCTGAACCGCATCTCGGCGGTTACCACCCCTGCGATCAACATATTGACGCAGTTCGGAGGCGTAGCCTCGAAGCTCTTCTGCATAGCGCCAATCTTTCAAGAGCGCCCGCCGGGTCTTTCCCGCCTTTGATCTCGATAGTGGCTACATCTCGTACAATGCCCGACATCTCTCGTCTGAACAGTATGTCCGGCTCCGAGCCGTATCGCATCGAGTAACCAGCGGGCAACTGGAATTCTGTCGCTTCAGGGTTGTGACCATGTATAAGTTGACGACTCTCCAACCAGTTCCTAATGCGAGCTTTCATCAGGTTCTCGGCGTCGCGCCCAATGATGTTTCGAAATGTCCCGTCCAGGCCAATTCCCATGTTGGCGAGTATGTTTCGATAGCCATTCTCCAAGGTCCAGTTGGTCGTACCTTCGATTATGGAAGAGATAACCGCATTGTACAGTCGAGCTACCCTTGAACTCTGGTCGTCTGTGATCGAAGTCTTGCGTGAGCCGTCTTCCCATGAAGATACGGGCACGGCAATGTCCGCCACGCGCTTTTGAGGCAACAGCGCGATTCCCCGGTAGTACTGCGAGGCTCTTGGATGATCCTGCAAAACCGAGGGGTGGGCAAACGCCAGCTTGGGTTCAATGCCTGAACCTGTAACGTACTCCCACGCCTGCGCGCTTATCATCAGGGCGTCCAGCGGGTAGAAAGTCAGCTCATCCGTGAAGCTGGCTATAAGCTCGCGCAATATGTGGTCTGTCCGCTGTCGTATCCTTTCGGACATCAGGGTGGACCTAAGCTGCGCATCATGCAGGTTAGTCATGCGTTCGCACCCACTTATAGACGCACTTTCTTATCTCGCGTCTGCCAAAGCGACGCATCTGCTGGCTGGAATTGCCTTTGCCGCGAGGCAGAACCCATATCTTCTCGCAGACGAAACCCGACTGTTCGGCGAAGTCGGACAGTATCAGGTCTGTGGGAACTTCTTCTCCGTGGTACTGGACGTTGTCGTTCACCATGATTACAGTGCCGCCGGGCCGCAGTATTCGACCCAACTCAGAGATGACGATCGCCATCTCGAAGAAGTAGCCTTCGATCAGACGGACGACGTGCCTGTTACCCAATTCACTTATGCGCTCATTGAGAATCGCCAGAATTTCGTGAATCGCGCCTTGTCCTTCGTACATTTGGAGCGCGTTCGCCAATGAATCTGAATCCTCTCCATACGTGTTCAGCAGCCACTCCAGCTTTGGTCTGTTTTCGACGGTCGCAGTCAACATGCTCTGCCGCAGCTCTGAAAACGCGGCCTGATCGTATCCGAGCCAGACCAGCTCCAGCGCGTAGGTCCGGGTGTAGTCATAGCGATTGGCGTAAGGCGGCGAAGTGATGACCATGTCGAATTCGCCACTTGGCAGGAAACGCAGCAATTCGAGACTGGAGCCGACCTGGAAGTCGGGGTAGCCGCCTTCGTATTCCTGCTTTAGAGCGTCGATGTCCTGGACCATCTGGAACAGTCGAGCGCCGACGGCTTGTTCCAAGGTCAGGATTGGGCCTTTATCGACTCTTCCCCTCAGATTTCTTGCAGCCCTGTGGTCCCATCGCAAGTATTGGCCATCCTTGCGGGTGTAGCTGACATCTTCCAGGACCGTCATACAGGCGAGGTCGAGCATCCTCTTCATGCTGATGTCGTCGATCCCGTCTATGAATTCGCGTGCTCTGGCTATTGCGGCTTCCGTCTGGGTTGGGAAGGCAGCTGCAGTTATCCTGACGTGCGGGAAACGGTGCTCATGAGGTTGGTTATCATCCGATCTGATGCTGTCGAGTAACTCGGCCCCGGCCGACTCTAGTCTTTCTCTGGACAGTCCATTGGCCGCCTCGGCGATGCCCTCGCCCACCTTTACTCCGACAGGCATAATCTCAATCCCTGTCGCTCGCAAACCGTGCGAGGCAGCTACGAGCGGAGTCGTGCCAATGCCTGAGAAGGGGTCCAGAACATCTTTCGGACGGAACTCTCGCAGCAGACTCTCTACCAGAGTGCGGGAGAAGCCCTCTTTGTATTTCATCCAGCGCAGACCGGGGACGTGACGGTTGCCCTGATATGACACGGTCTTACGTGTGAACGCGTTGTTGACCTCTACACGACTGCCGAAACGGTCTTCGAGAGTGCGGCGTTCTTTCACACTCCCTCCATTTGGAGAAATCGCAGCCTGCATATGTTCAACTCCCGACGAGGAATGTTGGGAGATAGCATAGCACGCCTGTTCGTCGAATTACAGTGGTTTGATATTAGTGTGCAGGGCAATCGCATTCTCCGGTTGAAGGCGTATAACACCAATTCGTTCTGACTATGCCTCAAATAGCATGGCCAGCGCCCCCCCGTCCGTCATTCCGGCGAAGGCCGGAATCCAGAGAGTCCGATCAGCGAGAATACGGCGGCATTACACGAAATTGGTATAAGTCCGTTCGTGGTGAGCCGTTCGTCTAGCTCACGAGCTCCCTGTCGAACCATGAACGCCCTTCAACAAGCTCAGAGCCTGCCCCGGCTTGATCCGGGGGCGAACCGGTTTTAGATTGCTTTGCGGCTTCCTGTTGGGAGAATGCGGTTGCCCTGTCTCCCCTTGCAAAATCCGGGCGCATGGCGTATTCTAACTATAGAACGGTTGTGCTGTAACAGGTTAGCGCAGCCACACAACTGAATACCAGACGGCTGGACCGTCCCACTCAGGTCTGTAAATGGCCCTCACCGAACTGCCCATGTGGTGTTTCGGGAGGGCCTTTCTTTGTTTCAGGCCAGGGCGGTAGGAACGCAGGAGGAACAGATGACGGCCAACGAACGCACAACGACCGAACCCAAGAAGAGAACAATCGAGTGCGTCTGCGGCGTGACGCTGGACATGCGCACGCAGGGGCTGTACTGCCCGCCGTACCGCGCCCGGAACCGCAGCGAACAGGAGCGCAGCAAGGCCGAGGCCTGGGCGAGATACGACCGCCGACTCCGCGAGGACCGGCGCAGCGACGCGCCGAACACGGACATGGAGTCGCTGCTGGACTCGCTCGACAGGCTCGTTCGCGCGCTGGAGACGGGACGCTTCGCGTCGGCACAGCCGAGACCCACTACGTCCCGCATCCGGCCCACACGCCAGACAGTCCCTCAGCGCGGGACGGGTGGCCTGTCCCTGAACGACCTGGAGACCGAGTGACATGCCTTTATCATCCCCCACAATAGAACAGCGAGGGCCGGTGTTCGAGCTGCGCTGGCCCCAGGACGAGGTGCACATCAGGATCTCGCGCATCTACCAGAGCCCGCGAGGCGAGATGCACGGCGAGATCTCCGTACTGTATCAGCCCGACCTTCCGATCAATGGCTCATACGGTCCCAGGCTCGTCACAGAGTCGCGATAC
>DAOUHG010000021.1:0-4832 GCA_034428835.1 Dehalococcoidia bacterium | reverse complement strand
CTGACGCCAGCATTGCCAATTCTCTGAATGGTGTCGACGCCAGGCTGTCGAGGGTCACGTCTGCATCGTCCAGGTTGTGATGGGTGGTTATGGGATTCGGTACAGCTACGGTGAAGAGTCCAGCGGCCTTGGCGGCAGCAACGCCGCTGGCGGAGTCCTCTATCGCGATCGCGTGGTCCGGCCTGGTCTTCAAGTCGTGCAGAGCCGCCTGATATATCTCGGGGTCTGGCTTCACGTTCACCACGTCGTCCCTTGTCTTGAGTACGTCGAAATTGTCGAACAGTCCCAGATCGCGCAGGTTGGAGCCCACCCACCCGATGTCGGAGTTGGAGGCCAGGCCTATGACGTAGCCCAAGCGTCGCGCCTCGCGGAGATAGTCTGTCACGCCTGGAAGGACTGTGTTCCCGGAGACGTGCTTGAGGTAGAGCGCTCTTCGTTCGTCCATCAGACTCTGCCTGTCGAATGTCAGTCCAGATTGCTCTTCCAGGTGTGCGTGGAAGTCGAAGTACTCGGCGCCGCCTATGTAAGTGGCGAACAGCTCCAGGTCAAGATTTACACCATGCCTGGAGTACATCTCCTGCCAGGACGAATACAGCGGCGTCTCGGTGTCCAGTATGACGCCATCGAAGTCGAACACAATTGCCAGATTAGGCATCGGTCTCGCTTTCCCTGGTCTATAATCAGTCGGATTGCCATGTCCAGAATAACGAAAATCATGCTCTGTGCGCTGGCGCTGGTCGCCGTGGTCGGGTGCGGTGGTGGTCAGTCCGAGCCAGCGTCTACCTCGACACCAGCGCCGACCTCAACTCCAACCCCGGCTCCGACGGCAACTCCCACACCGCTGCCAACGCCTACGCCCTTCCCAACTCCGTCGGCTACCCCCACACCGACTCCGACGCCGTTGATCCCTAGCGCGACGCCGGTATCGGGCGCGAGGGACATCGAGCAGGAGTCGGGCGCCGAGGGTCGTGAGCAGGATGCCGAGCTAGTTCTAGCCGAATCAGCCAAGGCCATGTCCCAGGTCGAATCTTTCACCTTTGAAGTCACCGGATTTCTGTTGGTGGACTCCACGGACAGCGAAGTACAGATCCCTGTCTTGTACCGCGGAGTCTCGGCGGCGCCGGACCGCAGTCAAGCCAGCCTCGTTCTTAATGTCTTCTTTTTCTCGCTCCAGATAGACCTCATCATCATAGGGGACACTGTGTGGACAACCAATCCGCAGACTGAGGTGTGGGAGGAGGGGCCGTCCGGTTCGATTGCACTGCCGAATCCGGCACTGCTGCTCGGTGGAGACACTCCCGCCCTGTCCGATGCGGTCATAGTCGGGTCTGAACAGGTAGATGGGGTCGAGGTCTATCACCTGACGGGCGTTCCGCAGATCGACGCTCTGGTGGGTCTTGGTGATGAGCTTGCGTACGCGGATATATGGGTAGGGGTGGAGGACCGATTGGTCTACGGAATTGGTGTGGTAGGCGAGGTGGACCTCGATGCGCTTGGGCTGCCACTCTCAAGTGCAGGGCTGACCGGGAACGCGGAGTTGACGCTGGAAATTCGTTTGTCCGACTTCGGGACGCCGGTTGAGATAGAGCCGCCTAGTGAAGGACAACGAGGACGTCAGTAAGGTTCCTACTCGAATCTGGAAGGTGCTACGAGTGGATTCCCGCTTTCGCGGGAATGACGAAGGGGCGGACTATACAGCGTCTACAGGTTAACTGCGCGCTCGGCGGCGAGTTGTCTGACGCGCTCGACGATTTCCGAGGTCGGAGCGCCGGGGCCGTACACGGCGCGTACGCCCAACGACTCAAGCTCGGCCCGGTCTGACTCCGGGATTATGCCACCGGCCACGACCGCCACGTCTTCCATCTCGTTGAGCCTAAGTCCCTCGAATATCTGGGGGAAGAGGTCGAGATGCGCCCCGGACAGGATGCTCAGTCCGATGACGTCAACGTCCTCCTGTAGCGCGGCTTCGACGATCATCTGCGGGGTCTGCCTGATGCCGGTGTAGATGACTTCCATGCCGGCGTCGCGCAGGGCGCGTGCGATTATCTTGGCTCCGCGGTCGTGGCCGTCTAGGCCCGGCTTCGCGACCAGTACTCGGAAGGGGTATTTGTTAGACACGTCAGCTACCTCCGGGCGGTATCCTGGTCCACCAGCTCGATAAGGACGCCTCTGGTGGAACGCGGGTGGATGAAGCCGATCATTCCGGACAGTCCCTCGCGGGGAGCGGTGTCTATGGTTCGGACGCCGTGCTCGTTCAAAGCGTCGAGACTGGCCTGGAGGTCTTCGACCTCGAAAGCGATGTGGTGGACGCCCTCGCCCCTGCGCTCTATGAACCTTGCCACGCCGCCTTCGGGGTCGGTTGGCTGTATGAGCTCCAGCTGTGATCCGCCGACGCGGACGAGAGCGGCCCTGACGGCCTGGTCCTCGATGTCCTCGACCTCAGTTTCGCCGGCGCCGAACACGTCGCGGTAGAATGCGAGTGTGTCGTCGATGTCCTTAACGGCAATGGCTACGTGATTGATGTGGCGGGCGGTGCAGGGGGGGACCGATGCAGTTGTCATTATGAAGCATCTCCGAGCATAGTTAGTGCAGATCTGAGTTCTTGTAAGAAGCCACCGAGTGAGCTCACATTGCGACTAGCCTGAAACACGTCCATTTCTGAAGCAATGTCCTCGGCATACTCGATGCCATCCATAAGGCTACCGGAGAACTGTTCGGCCAGTTGACGCTTGTACAGGTCCTTCTCGCAGTCGCCGGATGGAATGGCTGATAGCTGAGGGGACTGAGTAATTCTTTGAAGTGCAACGGGATCAGCCAGATACCAGCATTCTATGTGTGGCGCGGGCGATGCTATGATTGTCTTTCCAATGTAACCCGTTCTTTCCACCACCTCATTTAATTCTCGTCTCACCAATGACTGGCCTCGGCAATCAGTGTCCTCGACTATAATCAGTAGTGCAAATGGAGCAATTCCAAAGTTAGCGCATTGATCGAGATACCGTCGCAACTCCCTCCTCATTCTGGGAATTCCTCCGGTAGAACACATCACATCAACTCTAACTTCGACGCCAACACTTTCTGAGATTCGCCGAACCAGTGTAGTTACTAGCTTCTCCTGGGCCAAGTCTTCTAGGTACAAACCGACAGATACTTCAGCCACCAAAATCTCCCCTAAGTAGGGCCTCTGACAGGGCATACTCAGAGTCCTGGCTGACGAGCAAGGGACCTGATTTCAATGGCCTGAATCTTGTTTCGCTGTCTTCTTTCAGACACTGGATAAGGCTTGCTCCACTACTTGGGTCGTTCGCGGAGTAGTCTGGATTCAGCAACTCCAGAAGTTGAGCCGAGTGGGTAGTAACGATGACCTGCTTTTGACTTCCAACGGGCGTGAAGGCCGATGTGTTGAGAAGTCGAGCTATCAGCCTGAGCCTCCGAGGATGGACGCCGTTCTCTGGCTCTTCAAAGCCGATGGTCGATGCTCCATTAGACCTACCCAAGATTGCGAACAGTCCTAAAACCCTCAGTGTGCCATCAGAGATCACTCGTGATGAATAAGTAGTGCCAGAGTCTCTGTAGGTCAGTCGGATCAACCCTTCCCGTGACAGTTCCGTATCGATAGACTCGGCTGCGGGGATTATCATGGACAGCGATCTTGAGACCGAAGCAAACTCGTCAGGAGAGTCGTTCTTGAGTGTGTGAAAGTAGCTGGGCAGGTCCGCGCCATCTGCACCGAGCCGAGTCACAGCCTTGAGAGCCGACTCTTGGCGCATGATCCCGGGATCGAAATAGTAGAACCGCCACCGTCCCAACTCCTCCCTAAACGCTGTGAGGTGAGGATAGTGGGGTGGATACAGAGCTGTGGAGACTATAGTATGATCCAATCCCAACTCATGATATGTGGGGTGAGCTTGGCCCTCCATGCGGAGGACGAGACGATAGTTCTCATAGTCTCGTTCCAGAAACGGCTTTCTCGACAGTTTCGGATTACCATCGCTCCTGAGGGCAACCAGCCGTTCGTTTGCTACCCGAAGTTGTCCGGTGGGTAGGTAGAATTCGATTTCCATCTCGTATCGAAGGTAGCTCTCTGTGATCCTCCTGTTCCTTGTTCCATGTCCATTCGATTCAACCCCACTGGGAACACCCTCCCGCATGTCACGGATCAGCTTTTCTGTTTGTTGCTGAGTCTCAGGTGACAACTCGACATCGACTCCAAGTGAGAACCTGAGTGTCTCGTTCCGCATCAACTCCTCCAGCCCACCTGGAGGAACGAAGAAAGACTCCAGCGGCAGACCCCGATGTCGGTCAAATGCGGCGTTGATCGTTGAGCTTGTGACCATGCCACTTAGCAGGGCAAGTCCATCCAGCAAATTGCTCTTGCCGGAAGCGTTCGGTCCGATGATTACTGCGAGTGGACTTAGCCTGAGGTCCACGTCTCGTAGGGACTTATACCCCTTTATGAATACTCTCCTGATCATCGTACCCTCCCGAATTGGTGAAAGAGAGTGATGGTTGCCGCTTCTTAATCTCTCAACAGGTTGCGGGCGATGATGACACGCTGGATTTCTGACGTGCCCTCGTAGATCTCCTGGACCTTGGCGTCGCGGTAGTAACGTTCGACGTTGGTGGGCGCGAAGTAGCCGACTCCGCCGTGCATCTGTACTGCCTTGTCGGCGCACTCGACGGCCACTCGGGAGCAGTACAGCTTCGCCATAGACGCCTCGGTTACGAACGGGCGACCCTTGTCCTTGAGGGTGGCCGCCTTGAGTGTGAGCAGGCGGGCGGCCTCGATGCTGGTGGCCATGTCCACGAGGTACCATTGCAGGCCCTGGAAC
>DAOUHG010000020.1:0-5713 GCA_034428835.1 Dehalococcoidia bacterium | reverse complement strand
CAGCATGTGGCATACCAACAATACCGCAGCATGATTACCCACCAGAGTTTTGATGCTTCCAGGGCTGAGCCACTGGAGCACCAGGCCACTGCCGAAACCGGCGACGACCATGATCGGTCCCAGGAGCACGAGATATCCCAGACTGTATTTCGCCCAGTCCCGAACAGCTTCAATCAAGATGCCGCGCCATGAGCCGGGGTCCGGCAGGCCGACATCCGGAGCTGGCTCGAAGTCGAACTCATCCCCTTCTAATGGGCCACGAACGGTTTTCACAATCAGAGGCCCGATGAGCAGCGCCCCAACCACGGCCAGCACGACCCTGCTGGCTCCCAGTAGAGGCGTGAATACGAAGAACACCATGGCAAGCGCGGGTATGTTCATGGTGGCCGAGCCCTGCACCATCGCTATTGCGCCCTCAACACCCACTCCCTTCCTGCGGAACGCAGAGGAGACCGGCACAATACAAGCTGAACACAGATTCATGACAGGTCCGGTCAGAGCGCCACTCAGGGTGCGTCTGAACATCCCACCCGATGGGACCAGCGGGCCACTCCCCGGCGGGAACAGCATACTTTCCGCCAGCCCAGCGACAAGAAAGGCGAAGGTCATGCCAACGGCAACAAGGCGAAGATAGGTCACGGAGAACGTGAACCAGCTTGTCAGGAACGACTGGCCGGGATCACGCTCGATGCAGAAACCCTGGAAGCACTGAGCCTGGGGAGCGGTGACAGCGTCAAGGTCCTCGCCCACGACGTCCAACTTGGGGAAACGGTTAAACGTGAAAAAGAGGACCAGGATCACAGCCAGAACGGCTACCCCGACAACTCGCTTCTTCCTGACCGGGGTGCTAACCATTGCCACTTGATTTCAGACTGGCGTCAGCGTAACCGGGCTGTCCAATCATCGATCGGATCTCCGCCCAAGCAGAAGTCTCCTGATTCTCGCTCCGAAATCGTCTTCTCCAGTCCGATCAGGCAAAACGATCCAGAGAACCAGCAGAGTTCCGAATACGATCAATGGCAGAATGGCTTCTAGAGGCATGGCAAGGGGCTCGTGGCGGATTCTATCACTAGTGCCGGTGTCGTCCAGTGCCGAGCTGCATCAGGAACCAAGTGCAAGAGACCTGCAGAGGGGGCTCGTCGACGGGTGCGGCCCTGTGCTCCGCCCAATGAGAGTGAGCCTATTGCCCCCGCAACCGCGGGTCGAGTAGGTCTCGCATGGCGTCCCCAAGGACGTTGAAGGCCCAGACGGATAGGGTTAACGCGAGACCCGGCCAGATCGCCATCCAAGGGGCTGCCTCCATGTAAGTCAGACCAGAGTCGCTGAGCATGGAACCCCAACTTGGGAACGGGGGAGGCACTCCAAAGCCCAGAAAGCTGAGGGAAGCCTCAGTCAAGATAAAGGCACCCAGGCTGATGGTCGCCATAACAATGAGGGTGGCGAATGCGTTTGGCAGGACGTGGACCAGGAATATGCGCATGTGGCTAGCACCAATTGACCGTGCGGCCTCTACATAGCTTGCCTCTTTGAGAGACAATGCGTCACCCCTCAAAACCCGTGAGGTGCTGATTCCGCGGTCAATAGAAAGCACGATAATGAGCTGCCAAAGTCCCTGGCCCAGAACGCTGACAAGAGCCAGGAGGATAATCAAAGCCGGAATGGTCATCCAACCATCAACAAAGCGTTGGACGATCATGTCGAGCTTTCCACCGACGTATCCCGAGCCCATACCGAGGACCACGCTAATGACGAGGAAGAGCGCCACGCTAGTGAAGGAGACTATCAGTGAGACCTGCGCTCCCACGAGAATGCGGCTGAACAGGTCGCGGCCTAACTGGTCTGTACCCAACCAATACGTGGTATTGGGAGGCAGCAGAGAATTGCCCAAGCTCTGCTCTCGGTAGTCAAAGGGGGCGATCACTTGAGCAAGGAGCGCCATCAGCAGCAGGAGGACACAGATCACGAAACCGGTAGCTCCGAGGCGGTTGACCTTGAACAGCCGAATGAGAAAGCCAAGCCACAGGCTGCGTCGTCCCCGCGGCGTGACTACCGCGAGGGTAGCACCAAGTCTATTCTCCTGCTGCTGTCGCATAACAAAGTACCAGTGTGTGGTGGTAGTTCAGTTGAAGCGTATCCTGGGATTCAACCAGCCATAGCTCAGGTCCACCAGGACGTTTACCAGCATGACCAGACTACCTAAGAAAAGGATGACACCCTGGATCATGGGATAATCGCGCTGCTTTACGGCCGTTAGCATCAGATTGCCCATGCCGGGCAGTCCCCAGATCTGCTCCAAGATTACGGAACCGCCGAGGGCGAACGCAAACTGGACGCCAATCAGGCCGACTACCGGAATCATGGCGTTCTTCATAGTATGTCGCGCTATGACGACACGCTCGTGCAGCCCCTTGGCCCTAGCGGTGCGCACGTAGTCCTGGTTCAACACTTCGAGAATCGCAGCTCTCGTCATTCTGGCGACGGCTGAGCCCTGAGAGACTGCCAGTATCATGGCGGGAACGAAGAACTGCTGAAGATTTTGTAGCGGTTCTTCCGTCAGAGAGATTACTCCCCAGGGTGGAGACCAGTTGAGCCATAGGGACCCAAATAGAAGGAGAAGGACGGCAGACCAGAAAAAGGGCACAGATAAGCCCAGGATGGCAATGCTACGCAAAACGTAGTCCATCAACGAGTCCTGGTATATCGCTGAGATAGTGCCAATGGTCAACCCCCAGGCGACGAGAAGCACCAATGTCATGAGGACCAATTCCAAGGTGACAGGAAAGCGTTTCTTGATTTCGTCGGCGACCGGAGTGTGGGTAAGCATTGACCTGCCCAGATCGCCTCGCGCCACTTCACTGATCCAGATCACGTACTGCATGTGGATAGGCTTATCTAGTCCCAGCCGCGTGCGCAGTCTTGCTTCCAACTCAGGGGTAAGATCTGAACTCCGACCGCCGGACATCTGCAGCGCAATTATGATAACCGCATCGCCCGGTATCAGACGCACCATCGTGAACACAATGACCGTCAAGATAAATATGCCGGGTATGATCAGCAACACCCGCTGGATTACATATTCCCGCATTCACCCTACTTTCAGGAGTCAAGAGCGAAATCATACTTCTCTAACCGCACGCAGGTCATAGGCCGAAAGGCCTGCTGCTGGGCAGGTCGGCATAAACTCCGAATGGGCATCCCCAGAAATTACTTCAACGGGGAGCCCATTCAGGGTTAGCGCGCTCGGGGGGCACCGGTCCCTCTTACCTCTCTATCCACGCCTCGGCCAAGCCTGGGCCAGTGTGGAAGGAGTAGTGGAACTGGTAGTTCTTGAGCCAAGGTGCGACCGCGTTTATGTAGACCCACTTGGGAGCCTGAATGTAGTACTGCTTTTCCTGAAGGTATCGCTGCACATCGGCGATCTTCTGGTACCGCCTTGCAGGATCGGACTCACTCTCTTCAGCCTCAATCAACCTGTCAAGTTCGGGGTCATTTATGCCTGCATCGCCGTATCGCTGGTTATTGGGTAGAGAGTGGAAACCCTTGAATATCCAGTCGCTTGGGTCAAAACCGAATCCCGGGAAAGTGTAGTGAACCTCCCAGTCTCCTGACTTGAGCGCTGCCTGGCGCGCTGCGCCATCGGCGACGTCAACAATAAGGTCGATCCCAATGTTGCGCAGGGACTCTGCAATCAATTCGCCTTCGCTGAAGAATCGGTTGCCCTGGTCGTGGGTCAACAGCCAACGTGCCTCGAATCCCTCAGCGTAGCCGGCCTCGGCCATCAGTTGCTTAGCTGTTTCCACGTCGTATTCGAGATACTTCTCACCAGGGATGCCATCGCCGTCAACATCTCCGTACTGTCCCGGTGGCAGCCAGTAGGTGTTGCCCGGCGAAAGGGGAGTCGAGAAGGGAAGTCCCCATCCACCGAGGATGCTCTCTACCCAGCCCTCTTTGTCAATGGAAAGCTGGGCCGCTCGTCGCACGCGGATGTCTTGCCATGGGCTTGATGGGTTTGAGAAGTTAGGAACAACGGCGCGTGCGTTGCTTGGGTCTATGAAGATCTCCCATTGCGTATCGGGATTAGTTTCGTTTATGGCTTCGTAGCGCACGGTATTTATGCCGCAGGTCTCAATGCCTAGGGCGCCGATCTTCCCGGTGCGGAATCCCGCGTCCTGGGCTCGTTCGTCCTGCATCTTGAAGACTTCCATCTCTTCAATATAGGGGAGTTGGTTGCCTTGCTCATCCATTTTCCAGTAGTTCTCATTCTTGACGAAGGCTACCGACACGTCTGGGGTAAAGTCCTGGAGTATCCAGGGACCCGTGCCGACTTGGGTCGTCCAGTTCTGTATGGCCTCCTCTATTGGAATGCCTTCCTCCTCCATCTTCTCGTGATAGCCTTGGAGGCCTACAAACAACGGCCCCAAGCCTCTTGTCTTGTAAAGGAAAGAGGCGGCCGGCCTGTTGAGTTTCACTTCCAGTGTATAGTCATCACGGGCAGACCAGGATTCGGGACCGTCTATCTCCGGGAACCTAGACGGATAGGCGCTTCCAGCTAGTCCGAAGTTGAGCTTTGCTAGCTCCACCCAGTCGTTGGCCGTTACGTCTTTGGTTTCGTCCACTGTCACGCGGGGAGTACTGGCCCACCTGACTCCCTCCTGCAGGTGGAATACATAGGTAAGGCCGTTGTCTTCAACGTCCCAACTCTTTGCCAACCAGGGCTTCGCTGAGAAATCGCCGGGGTTGGTTCCTGGGCCTTTGGGGAAGGTCGTGAGGAGCTCGCCCCAGTGCGTGACAAACCCGTTGTTGTAAGCTCTCTCCGGCATATTCCAGGAACTCGGAAAGTCCGAACCATTCGAAACCAGGGTCAACTTGCCACCATACTTGGGCTCACTCGATGGCTTCTGGGGAAGCTGCAACGGCACGGTATTCGCTACCAAGTTGATGGTCTGAGCCTGTAATTCAATGACAGCGCCTTCAGTCAAGCTGTCAGAAGGAATCACGTCGATGGATTCGGCGGCAGCGGTCTGGGGTGCTGGCGCCGCAGGGGCAACTGTGGGAGCTGCTGGCGCTGGCGCGGCGGGGGCAGCTGTGGGAGCCGCCGGCGCTGCAGAAGTGGAATCAGACTCCGATTGACACGCCGCCAACAACAACAGAACAATTGATATCGCCCCGATGGAAAGTACTACTCGCTTCAGCGTCACATCCTTCTCCTCTTGCTCCTCTTGCGTAACAGGCGGGTGTCTAAGAAGTTGATCTAAGCTGGATGCCCTCCTACCTCTGCGGTTTCTCGTGTAGCCACAACTAATTCAATTCAGGAGTTGTGGCACCGGTAACGATGGTGCCCCAAGCTGAGATGACTTTCGATCCAGTTCAGTGTGTTCGGGGGAAATAAAACGCCGCAGACCAGCTTGCCGTAAGTGGTTTTCCCCCATGAAGCCTGTGTGGACCACCAAACTGACCCATAACTACAACATATCCCCGATCATGTCAAATGGGTTCAGCCCATCTGTGGTTCTTCAAAACAGCTTTTGCATCAGATCGAAGTCTCCTGTGGACAACCCCTGGGTGTTTAATTTCCTAAGTGAAATGGGAAGCATCAAAACTCTGGTGGGTAATCATGCTGCGGTATTGTTGGTATGCCACATGCTGTCCCAGTCGTTGTTCAATGTGAGCACTCTCAGCGCCACGACCTCGTCTGCGCAGGCTCTCTTCCAAC
>DAOUHG010000019.1:0-5649 GCA_034428835.1 Dehalococcoidia bacterium | reverse complement strand
CTATGGAGCCGCTCCCGGTCCACAACGGCCCCGATGGGGCGAAACCGAAAGGATGGAGCTATCGCCAACAACGCGCAGAAGGCAGTTCTCATCCGCCATTGCCGCTCCAACTAAGACAATCCAAGCCATAATGGCCTTGTTCAGAGTATCCTAAGTCGAGTGAACGACGTCACGCTTGGGAGAGTCGCCAAATCCGATCAGGTCTGGCGCGACCACGCGATGGCCCGACGCCAGGATGCCCATACTTTCTACCCACTCCCACTGGGTACCTCCCGCGCCGTGAATCATAATGACCCAGGACCCGGAATCGCCGGCAGACAGATACGGGATGACGTCCCCATCCACCCGTACCGATCTGTCTTCGATCCATTCAGGCAGGGCTGTGATATCTTTTACCATTAGCCTGACGGAGGAGGATGTGGCGTGCTGTACGTCGTAAGAGGGGCCAGCATGGAGCCGTCGCTGTTCGATGGCGACGTGCTTTTGGTCAGAAGAATCCGACGAAAACCACGCCGTGGCGACTTTGTCGTCGTCAGTACAGAAGGCCGCAAGGACGTAGAGTGGCAAGTCAAGCGGGTCGTAGGGTTGCCAGACGAAGTGGTCTCGTTTGAGTGCGGTCTCCTGTTCATCAACGGCATACACGGTCCAGAGCCATACCTGGCGGGACTTCCAGCAGACCTTGGAACCAGATCTCGGTCTTGGCTAGTGGGTTCTGACGAGTTCATTGTGCTGGGAGACAACCGTGCGCACAGCACCGACAGCAGGGACTTCGGGCCCGTTCCGATGCAATCTCTGGTAGGAGTCGCTGTCGCGAGACCATGGCCGCCTGGCCGAGGTAAGCCCTTTTGGATACGCTAGTCGCCGTCACCAGGTTTGAGTTCGCCTGGTCCAGGTGATCCCGCGAAGTCCATTTCGGGTTCCCGTTCGCCTAGTGCCTGCTGCAGTCTGCCGATGGGGATTGCCGGAAGCGTCGTGATCTGGACCCCAGCGGTCACGCCAAGCTCCATCGAAAACCGCGCAGCCGACTCGTTATTCGGGGCGTCCAGTATGGTGACGAAGTCGAATTCTCCCAGCACCGCATACAGTCCATGCACCTGCGTCTGTGGGATATCTATGGATTCCTCGGCCATTAGGATCCGGTCAGGATTGTCGAGCAGGCGATGACGCCCTTCGGGTGTCAGGGAAAGAAGAAGAATGTACGTTGGCATGACTCTCCCGCCGTGTCAGGGTAGGTCTGAACTCAGCCAGCCGGCGACTTCCTTGGCGTGATAGGACAGGATGACGTCTGCGCCCGCGCGCTTTATCGAGGTCAGTATCTCGAGAGTGATACGCTTGCCGTCTATCCACTCGTTCTCGGCCGCCGCCTTCACCATTGAATACTCGCCGCTCACGTTGTAGGCGGCGATCGGCGTCGCGAACCGCTCTTTGGCGGCCCTCAGCACATCGAGGTAGGCCAGAGCGGGCTTCACCATTACTATGTCCGCCCCTTCTTCGATGTCCAAGGCGATCTCTCGCATCGCCTCCCGGATGTTGGGCGGGTCCATCTGGTAGCTGGCGCGGTTCCCAAACTTTGGAGCAGAATCGGCGGCGACCCGGAACGGGCCGTAGAATCCTGAGGCGTACTTGGCTGAGTATGCCATTATCGGGATGTCTGGCAAGTCGGCATCGTCCAATGCACTCCTGATAGCTGCCACTTGACCGTCCATCATTGCCGATGGAGCGACCATGTCAGCTCCGGCTTCTGCCTGGACTACGGCCATCCGTGCAAGTAGCTCCAAGGTGGCGTCGTTGTCTATTCGCTCTCCGTCAACTACGCCGCAGTGGCCATGGTCGGTGAACTCGCATAGGCATACATCCGTGATGACAGTCATGCCAGGGACGGCCTGCTTGATTACGCCAATCGCCTCTTGGATAATTCCGCCTCTGGCGTATGCTTCGGTACCCAGCGAGTCCTTGTGAGCCGGTATGCCGAACAGCAGTACGCTCTCGATACCAGCATCAGCAGCTTCACCGACCTCATGGATAAGCTGGTCCAGGGATAGCTGATAGATTCCCGGCATTGGGGGAATTTCCGTGCGAGTGTCGCGCCCGTGGGTCACGAAGAGCGGGTAGGTGAAGTCCGATGCCGAGAGCCGTGTCTCTTCCACCAGACGTCTGAGACCGGGGTTCTCCCGCAGCCTTCGCATCCTCGTTGTGGGGTATCCCGCCATTGCCGTCTCACTTCCTCATGTCAAGGAGCTTGATCAGGGCCTCAACCAGCCCGGCGATCGTTGGAGTCTTGGCAACTATATCAACTTTCAATCCGTAACTGCCAGCAGTCGAGGCAGTCGTCGGCCCGATGCAGGCTATCTTGGCGCCTGCGAGAGAGTCGGCTCCATTTTCAAGTATTCCCAACAGGTTTCTAACCGTCGACGAACTAGTGAATGTAGCCACGTCTATACCGGCTTGGATAGCCTCTGCCGCTTGACCCTTGGATCCTTCAGGGATAACTGTTCGGTAGGCGGTCACCTGCTTAACGACCGCGCCAAGTGCGATCAACCTCTCGGGAATATCCTGTGTTGCGATGTCAGCTCTGGGGAGGAGAATCCGACTGCCGTGGATATGCTCTCTCGACAGTGCATCCGTCAAGCCCTTGGATGTCGCCGTCTCAGGCACCAGGTCGGCAACTATTCCACACTCACTAATTGCGTCAGCGGTCGCCGGACCTATTGTGGCCACACTGACTCCATGCAGCGATCTCGAGTCACGGCCCGTCGCTATGAGGCGATCGTAAACCGCTCGGACCGAATTGGCGGAGGCGAAGACTATCCAATCGAACTCCGACACTTCCGCGAGTGCTTCATCCAGTTTCGAGTAGTCATGCGGAGGTCGAGCGTCAATTGTAGGAAGCTCAATTGGAATTGCTCCTAGCTCTCCCAGGCGTCGAGACAGAAGCCCCGCTTGGTTCCTCGTTCGGGTAACCAGCACTCGGCGGCCCAGCAGGGGCAGCGACTCAAACCACTTGAGTCGGTCCCGAAGCCCGACAACGTCCCCGATCACCACTGTTGCCGGAGCTTCCAGTCCTTGGGACTTTGCGATGTCCGCGATTGAGTCCAGGCGGCCCGTCGCCGTCATCTGCCACGGCTCGCTGCCCCAACTCACGACCGCAGAGGGTGTCGCCCCCGATCTCCCGTTCGCGATAAGTTTCGCGGCGATATCCGACAGAGTTCTCCACCCCATGAGAATCACAAGTGTGCCGGGCGTCTTTGCGAGTGTTTCCCAGTCGGGCGAGTTACCGTCACCTTTACCCGAGAGACTTCCCGTGACGACCGTAAAGGATGATGCATGTTCTCTGTGCGTGAGTGGTATCCCAGCGTAGGCGGGCGCCGCCACAGCCGATGTAACTCCCGGGACCACCTCGAATGGGACTCCGGCTGCGACTAGCGCGTCAGCCTCTTCGCCGCCCCTGCCGAAAACGAACGGATCTCCGCCCTTCAGCCTGACGACACGCTTGCCCTGGCGGGCTTTCCTGATCAGGAAACTGTTGATGTCCGATTGTCTTCTTCCGCCGCCGGGGATCTTGCCGACATCTACAACCTCGGCATCCGGTCTGGTCATGGCGAGCAGCCGATTGTTGATCAGGCGGTCATGTACGATCACGTCGGCTGTTTCAAGAAGTCTCAGTCCCTTGACCGTCAGAAGCTCTGGCTCCCCCGGTCCGGCGCCCACAAGAGAGACCTTCTCGACGTTGTTCAAATCTTTTGCTACCTCGCTCTCGGGGCAATCCCCGACATCGCTCATTGCGGAAAGAATGCCTTAACCGATTCGCTCTGTGTACATAATCCCGTCCGCGCCTGTGGCTTCGAGTGCCTTCGCCGCAGCACGACCGGCGGCGACGGGGTCTTCAATTGGGGCCTCCAGGACGGATCTGAATATTCGCGAGCCGTCCGGCAGGCACGCCATGGTCCGAATCTCCAGAACGCCTTCGGACTCTATCGCGTAGGCTGCAACCGGCACACGACATCCCCCACCGGTGGCGTCTACAAACGCCCGCTCCGCGGTCACTGTGGACCATGTAGCAGCGTGACTGAGGGGTGCAAGCAGACCAGCGAGTTCGGAATCGTCCTCTCGGGCCTCCACTGCGATAGCGCCTTGGCCGGCGTCGGGCACGCACAGGTCGGGGTCCAACAAATCTGAGATCTCGCCCCCCCGCCCGAGCCGTTCCAGGCCGGCAGACGCTAGTACCACGCCGTCGTATGCGTCCTCGCCGACCTTGCCAAGACGTGTATCCACATTTCCGCGAATTGGTACGATATTGATATCCGGTCGGGCGGAGAGAAGCTGACCCGCGCGTCGTGGGCTGCTGGTGCCGAGCTTCGCCCCGGCAGGTAGATCTTCGAATCGTGCGTGCCACCTGTTGACAATTACGTCTCTGGGGTCCTTGCGCTCTGGATAAGCGACAATAGTCAGCCCACCAGGGAGTGTGGAAGGCATGTCCTTGGCGGAGTGGACGGCCAGGTCGATCTCGCCCTTCAGTAGCGGTTCCTCCAGTCCCTTTACGAAAGTACCCCTGCCTAGGGTCTGAAGCGGCGCTGTTTTCCGCCGATCGCCGTCAGGCGTGATTTGAATGACTTCCACCTGGATCTGCGGCCATGCGGCCCTGAGGCTGGCAACGACCTCCTCGGACTGTGCTATGGCCAGGGCACTTCCTCGTGTACCGATCCTGATGACGCGGTCGCTCATGGGGAGCCTATCGGCTCCGATTCAGCAAGCAGCCCGTCAATCAACATCTTGTAGGCTGTTGTCTCATCCCCCCTCTGCACGAGGTCCAGCAGTTCCTCAGTAATGCAACTCTGCCAGTGGTCCGGCGCGACTCTCAACTTTCTCTGACGCAGCTCAGCCCGTCCGCGTGCCAGTACAGGCGCCAAGTCGGCGTACTCCAGAATCCTGCTGGACTCCAGCTTCTCCCGGAAAGTCCTCGCGAGTGCCGGACTTGCTCCACCGGTGGATGTTGCAACAGTTACTTCACCTCGTCGCGCCACTGAGGGAGCGATGAACGTACAGAGATGAGTCACGTCTACAACGTTAAGCAGCACGTTACGCTCTTCCGCCTCGGCGTATATCTGGCGGTCTATTTCATCGTCTTCGGTGGATGCTATGGCAATGAATGCCTTAGCAAGGTCTCCACTTCGATACTGACGTATGAGCCACTCGACCTTACCTTCTGCAGCCAAACCCTTTACCACTGACGTAACTTCTGGCGCAATTACTATCACACGAGCGTCGCATTCCAGCAGCTTGACGACTTTTTCCTCTCCCAACGCGCCGCCGCCAATAACCACGCATCTGCGACCTCGCACGTCAATGAAGGCCGGGTAATATCTCGGCAACGGAATCCTCCGGTTCGACCCTTCACGTAATACAACTTAGTTTACCGCATCAGGGTACCGGCGTTCCTGAGGAGGGTTAAGCCCGAATCCACCGAAGGCGGGGGTTGGGTGAGTGTCCTGAAGCGGCAAGAAGGTGCTCCTTTGAATCTGAGATAATGGTTTTGTAAAAGCAAACCGACCCCAGGAAGGGAGCACCCAACAGATGCTACCACGCAATCACCCCGACCGCATCAAAATCGCCTTCGACGATCATCGGCTGGTGGCAAACGCCGGGCTGATT
>DAOUHG010000018.1:0-36116 GCA_034428835.1 Dehalococcoidia bacterium | reverse complement strand
GTACGATGACTACTTATACAGGGAACGCCACCTCGTGGAGTGCTTCATAGGCAAGATCAAGCACTACCGAAGGATATTCTCACGATTCGACAAACTCGACAGCAGATACCTCGGATTCCTACAATTCGCGGCTGTTCTCATATGGCTGCACTGAAATGTCAACACTACCTAGCTTGTCGCTCTACTTACAGATGGTGGGGCGGGGTATGAGACCAAAGCCCAACGATGGCGATTGCATGATTCTCGATCTTGCGGGCAATACCCAAGCACATAATCTCCCAGAGACTGAAAGGGTATGGACACTGTACCCTCGCGGGCACTTTCCCGATGGGGAAGCTCCAGTCATATGGTGCGAGCACTGCGGAACCGTGTCACCCGCAGCAAGTCACAACTGCCAACGGTGCGGTGCTCCATTCGGCACGGACTGCCAACGCTGTGGCAAGTGGCGTGCCTGGAAACGTTGGATCCTGAAAGACTCCTGCCAGTACACACACGATAAGGTATGCGATCTTTGCCACAAAGACGCTCATTTACAAGCACATCTGCCTGTCACTGAAGAGATGGAGCGTCTGGCAAGGGAAGAAGATGATGGGGATTATGAAGTAGTGATTGATCGTGACGAATTGGACGAGAGATTGTCTCTATTGATTCAAGAACTCCTGAAAGCTGAGCAGGATCATGTCTTGGCTCAATACAAGGCCAAGCGGGATGAGTTGGGCGAATTCGTTGCCAATGAAGACGGAGCTCTGAGAGATGACTCGGTCTTGGATAGACAATTCGACGCCTACTTGAAAGAGACTCCTGAAGAGCACCGGCCAAGAAACTTTCCGCAAAAGGCTGATATGTATGCTGAATGGAAGGGTGAGCGCAGAACAGCGCTCGACGCCAGTAGAGATGAGTTGGCGAAACTGGAGGCAGAAGCAGTCGAGTTTGACATGTCAGAGGTCTTTGCCAATGTCCAGAATAGACTCCTGCGAATTCTACGGCGCGAAGCTGAAGTTACTGACCTGCCGTCGTCTGATAGTGTGGCGGCAGATCGGGGCCGGGGATCGGACATAGGTTTTGAAG
This sequence comes from Dehalococcoidia bacterium, assembly GCA_034428835.1. GTDB lineage: Bacteria > Chloroflexota > Dehalococcoidia > Lucifugimonadales > UBA1123 > VXRN01. Next base: position 35,048 of record DAOUHG010000018.1, on the reverse strand, counting down.
CGACGAATACCGGCACCGAAGATCGCCAACGCAGAAGGCGACGGGAGGACTTGCTGCCACGTGACAGTTATACATGCCCTATATTGACGGTACTGCTTCGGGTGGGTGGAGAAGGGAGAACCCGCGATGTGATCGAACAGGTGGGTGAGATACTCGCCGATCAGTTCATGCCGGGAGACTTGGAGTTGCAGAGATCAGGGGGAGACATAAATTGGCACAATCGGATGCAGTGGCAGTATCAGAGACTAAAGCATACTGGATACCTCGACGAAAACGCGCCACGGGGAATATGGCAACTCACCCCGCGGGGCACAGAACTAGCCGAGCGGTGTGAGCAAGGCTTGGTGTGACCGGTATCAGTAGTCACTGCCGCTGCTCCCCGCGCACGGCTAGGAAATCTCGCGTGCGGCCCCCGAAACGAACAAGCGGGCCGGCGCGTCTGACATCGGTCGGGTCATGTGTCGCCGGTCGGCGGCGTGACGTTGCCCTCACCCCAACTCCCGGTGTCTCAGCAGGAATTCCATCACAACCTCGTTGAATCGAGAAGGATTCTCGATGTTGGTCAGATGGCCGGCGTCCTCGATGACGACATACTCCGAACACGGAATCATCTCGTGCATCCCCTCGCTGACCTCGGGCGGCGTGAGCCGATCGTACTCTCCGCACACGATTAGGGTCGGCACTGCGATGGTAGAGATGTTCAGTGTCTGCGACTGTAGACTGGACGCTTGTATCGTCTTGAGGTAGGACTCCTTGTGGAGGGCCGCCATGCTGTCGACCAGCCTATGGAACGCCTCCCTCGAAGAAGTCGGACCAAGGAGGGTCTCTGCCACTGGCGGAGCCATCTCAGCGGGCGTCTTGCCCGCGAGCAGCGGCTCCTTGCGCAGCCGGACGAACTCTACTCGCGCCTCCCACGACTGGTGGAAGTCTCCACTGCGCGTGTCGCACAGGGTGAGCGTCGAAACTCTATTCGGTAGCATCTCATAGAAGTCCTGGATGATGCGCCCTCCCATCGATAGCCCGAGCAGGTGTGCCTTCTCTGCCCCGTAGTGATCGAGTACACGCGCCAGGTCTCGGGCGAAGTCCCTGAAGTCGAGATCGCCCGGGTAGTCGTCCGACAGCCCGTATCCTCGTGCGTCCCAGGCGACAGTGGTGAAATGTTCGGCGAACACCGGTTGCTGGTCGCGCCAGTTCGTTCGGTTTCCTCCTATGCCATGCAGCATCACCAGGAGCGGACCCTCGCCGGTCCGGTCCACAGCTATTCTGATCGGGCCGGGAATGAACTCGGTTATGGGTGTCGCCGATGTGAGCATGAGTTTGTCTCCGAGTGATTATTCGATGAAGCAGGCACCAATCCTAACATCTCGAATCCCACGCGATAAACGCAAAAAGGATGTAGACTGTAGCCGAAATCTATAGGCGAGCATGTGAGGAAAGAGAGAGCCATGATTACCAAGTTTGACAGCCTGTACGCCGGTCACGTGGATATGGACAACGTCGGCTACGGCGGAATTGCGGTCAACGACAGATTGTTCGGGAACGACCACCTCATGACCGCGTACGATAAGGCCGAGGCGATAGCCAAGACTCTGGACAGGCTTGGCTTCGACACGTTCTGGATGGCTGAACACCACTTCCAGCCCGAGGGCTACGAGTGCATCCCGAACATCCTCATGCTCGCCGTCCATCTTGCGCACGTGACCGAGAGACTCAACATCGGCTGCGGGTTCAACATCGCACCGATGTGGCACCCGCTACGGCTCGCCGAGGACTTCGCGACGGCGGACATCCTGACCAAGGGCCGGACTATATTCGGAGTCGGACGCGGCTACCATACCCGTGAGGTCGACACGTTCGGCGCGCCGCTCATGGACCAGGAGGCCAACCGCAACCTGTTCGAGGAGCAGGTCGACATCATATTCCAGTCGTTCAACGAGGAGTCGTTCTCACACAAGGGCGAGTACTACACCATCCCGCCGGAGGTGCCCTATCGAGGCTACACGCTGAAGGAGATAACGCTGGTGCCGCGACCGGCGACGCTCCCCGTGGAGTGCTGGCAACCCATCCAGAGCGCGACGCCGCGCGGACTCGACTTCATGGCCAAGCATGGCATCAAGGGCGTGATCGGCGGCGGCGTGGCCGAGGGCGGCGCGATGGACCGGGTCATCGAGGCCTATCGCGACGCCAACACCCGTGCCGGACGCGACCTGGAGCTGGGCGAGAATCTGTCGATCGGATTCCACTTCTACATCGCCGACACGCAGGAGGAGGCGATAGCCGCTGCGGGCAAGTACTACGAGGAAAACCTCAAAATGTTCGGCCCGCTCCGTCTGGTCCGAGCGCTCAGCGACGATCAGATCGACGCGATGTCCGACCCGTCACGAGCTCCGACGGCCGACCTGCCCCGCATTGAAGGCGCCGTGAGTACAGGAGGCTTCCTCGCCGGTCCACCGGAGGTCATCGTCGAGCAGCTCAAGAAGCTTGAGGCAGCGTACCCCGGACTAGACCGTGTCGGCGTCAGCCACCCTGTCGGTACACCGGAGTCGATCATCTTGGAGCAGATGGAGATGTTCGCCGAAGAGGTGATGCCCGCCTTCAGTGGCCGCGCAGTTGAGCCGGTGCCGGCGGATTAGAAAGAGAACACTGGTAGGATATTAGAGGGGCTGTGTGCGCATCGATCACCCAGCCCCCACCCCTCACATCACTAGCAAGTCCACCCGGTTCAGCCTGCCGTTGACCGGGTCCACCTCGAAGCCCAGCGTCTCCAGTGCTGTGACGCCCATGATCGGCGGATCGTCCTCCGCCCCGAACACCACAGTCACGCCCTCCTCGGCGTCCTCGTAGCTCATGTTGACTGTTCCGGTATCGCGTGTGACTACTCCGCCGAACCCCTGGAAGCGACGCCTATGCCTTCGTCGTATGCCCAGTCGTTCCAACATATCGGCGGGCAGGATGCTGAGGGTTGCGCCCGTGTCCACCAGCACCCGGACGCTCTCGCTCACGTCTGACGATGCCGGATTGGATACACTAACGTCAACGTGAATGAATCCCAATGTACGTCCTCCGATCCCGAACAGGGGTCCATCATAGATTATCATGGACTCCGACCTGTAAAATTGTAATTTGAGAAGGTCATAACCAGAGGCACTGAGCATTGACAGGCTTGGACAAACCAATCACCCCCGGCGAGATCCTCCTGGAGGAGTATCTGAAGCCGATGGGGATTTCGCAGAATGCCATGGCGCGTGCAATCAGTGTATCGCCGCGTGCTATCAATGAGATCGTACACGGACGGAGATCGATCACCCCCGCCATGTCTATCCGCTTCGGCGCGTTTTTCGGCCAATCGGACAAGTTCTGGCACGGCATCCAGGTGGAGTGCGACTTTCGACAACTCGCCAAGGACAAGAAGCGTCTCACCTCCGGCATACGGCCCGCGTCCTCCCTCGTCCGAGCGTCTTAGCCTACCTGATGACCTGTGCCTGAGCAGGCGTTGGTCGCTGTGTCAGACACGGGAACATACGCCTACTCCTCACAACATCAGCATTCCAACGCGGTTCAGCCTGCCGTTTACCGGGTCCACTTCATAGCCCAGAGACGTGACTGCAACGGAGCCAATGATCGGCGTTGCATCCTCTGCTCCAAACGCTGCGGTTGTGCCTGCGATGTCGCTGCGGTAGCGTATGGTGGCGATCCCGGTATCGAGAATCAACATTCCGTCGGAGCTTCGGATTCTTCGCTTTCCCAGCCTCTGAACTCCCAGCCTATCCAACATGTCAGCCGGCAAAACACTGAGCATAGTACCCGTATCCACCAGCCGGACGCTCTCGCTCACGTCCGGTGACGCCGGATTGGACACATCTACATCAACGTGAATGAATCCCATACTATCTTCCCGATTCTTAATGCAGAAAGCGCGTCACTTTGCAAGAGACGTCTCCGTTTTCGGCGCAAACGACGCCGATACTCGGCGATAAGTGGTTACCGTTGACTGCGACTGTAGCAAGAGGACCGATCAGAGTCAACGAAGAAGTCTGTCCGCGATGTTGGAACGGCTAATTCAGCAGCCCCATGCTCGTCAGGATGAACGCATACTCCTCCGCAGATTCGTACAGCTGTTCATAGCGTCCCGACCTCCCACCATGACCTGCGCCCATGTTGGTCTTGAACAGCAGCAGGTTGTCGTCCCTCTTTAGGGTTCGCAGCTTGGCCACGTACTTCGCTGGCTCCCAGTAGGTCACCCTGGGGTCGTTCAGTCCTGCGGTGACCAGCATCGGAGGGTAGTCGCGTTGCTTCAGTTGGTCGTACGGAGAGTAGGACGCGATGTGCTCGAACGCCGCCTTGTCCTCGATTGGATTGCCCCATTCCGGCCACTCGATGGGAGTGAGAGGCAGCGTGTCATCCAGGATTGTATTCAGCGTGTCCACGAATGGCACGTGAGCGACGACGGTTCCCCATAGCTCCGGGGCCTGGTTCAACGCGGCGCCAACCAGCTGTCCACCGGCGCTGCCTCCCGATATGACGACTCCCCCTTCCGCGCTGTATCCCTTCTGGATAAGGAAACGCGCGACGTCCACGAAGTCGTTGAACGCGTTGGTGCGCCTGTCCAGCTTGCCGGCCTCGTACCAGTGGTATCCCAGGTCGTCTCCTCCGCGAATGTGCGCGATGGCGAAGACAAAGCCGCGGTCCAACAGCGACAGTATCGACGTTGAAAACCCCGGCGGGATAGCCAGACCGTACGCGCCGTAGCCGTACAGGTACAGCGGTGCAGTGCCGTCCACCGGGGTGTCCTTGCGACCGACCAGGGACACGGGGACCTGCACCCCGTCGCGGGCCTTGGCGAGTATGCGTTCTGTCACGTACGCGGAGGCCTCGTATCCGCTGGGGATCTGCTGTACCTTGCGCACTTCGAGCTCTTCCGTGTCGAGGTGGTAGTCGAACACGGTGTCCGGCGTGACCATCGACGAGTACCCCAGTCGGAGCGTGTCTGTCTGGAACTCCGGGTTGTTGCCCAGGTGCGCGGTGTAAGCCGACTCTGGAAAGGGAATGTAGGTGGATTCGCCAGCGCGGTCGATCAGCCGCACATGGTCCAGCCCGTCAATGCGTTCCTGCACGGCGACGAAGTCCTTGAATGCTGAGAACCCGCGAATGTAGTGAGAATCCGACGCGTCCACCAGTGGCATCCACGACTTCTCCGTGGGGTCGTCCTCAGGCGCCGTCGCCAGTCGGGAGTTCTTATGCGTGTCGTTCGTGCGTATGACGAATCGGTCTCCCTGGTGGTCCACCGAGTACTCATGACCGGTCCGACGCGGCGAGACCAGGACCGGTTCAGCGCCCGGATCGGACGCACGGAGAAGCCGTACCTCGGAGGTAACGTGATCGCCCGAGCCAATGACGATGTATTCCTCCGAAGTAGTGGACCACACACTAACGAAGAATCCAGGATCAGGCTCCTCGTAGACGACGGAGTCCTGTTCGACGGGTTCGCCCAGCATGTGCAGGCGCACCTGCCATGGACGCCAGTTGTCGTCCACCACCGTGTACAAGAACGATGCATCGTCGGACGCCCACACCGCCCCTCCAATGGTGTTCTCGACTTCATCTTCCAGCATCTCACCGGTGTCCAGGTTCTTGACCACCATCCTGAACCGCTCTGAGCCGTCGGTGTCGGTGCTGTAGGCGAGCAGAGAGCCGCTGTAGCTCACCGACATAGAGCCGAGCCTGAAGTACTCATGGTCTTTTGCCAGGGTCGGCTCGTCCAGAATCGTCTGCGCGGCGGCGGTTGGCCCTTCCCGCGCGTTCGGGCCGTCGACAGGCCATCGCAGCCACACGCGGTACTGGCTTCCCTCTTCGAAGCGCCACTGATAGTACCATTCGTCGCTCTTCGACGGCACACTGGAGAGGTCCGGCTGTTCACGCCCCTTGATCTCCTCATAGATCCTGTCGATCAGGTCCTTGTGAGGCGACATCACGGCATCGAAGTATTCGTTTTCTGCCGTGAGATACGCCAGCACATCGGGGTCTTCCACGGTTGGGTAGTTTGGGTCTCGCAGCCAGTGCCACGGATCCTCGATGGTAATGCCGTGATGCGTGAAGCTGTGCGGCCGAGTCTCTGCCGCCGGCGGTGTGGGTCGATCAGTCATCTGTGGACACTCCTTTGTCCTCAACAAGCGTCGACTGTCCAAGATGTCAGAGAGTAGCACATCGGGTCTTACCGCGAGTAGTAGACGCACGCAGCTATCCTGGTTGACATCCAAGAGCCTGTGTTGGCAGACTCACACATTGCAGCCGCGGCAATGAACTCGCGGGTCCAGATAGCCGATGTGGTCAAACTGGACTGCAGAGGTCGATGAATAAGCCTACCAGTGTGCTAAATTAGCTGCAAACAACCCTCTGTGCCGAAGTGGCGGAATGGTAGACGCGCCGGTCTCAAAAACCGGTGGGAGCAATCCCGTGTCGGTTCGAGTCCGACCTTCGGCACCACCATCATGTCTCGCAGGATCGCCCAGCGGAAATGGCCTTGCGTTCTCACCTCACAAGAAGTTCCGTCTGGACCGCCTCGTTTCAATACCGCGACTTCAGGCTCCTGTGGCTGTCGACCGTCGTTCAGGCGGTGGGCATGGGCATGGAGTTCGTCGCTCTTGGCTGGCTGGTGCTGGACCTCACTGGCTCGCCGTTTCTCGTCGGAGTGGCGTCCGCCGCGCGCATGGCTCCTTTCTTCTTTCTGGGGCTGGTCTCAGGAGCCGTAGCCGACCGTGTAGACAGACGGATATTCATTCGATGGATCACGCTGGCCGGTGCGTTCATCGCCGCGCTGACTGCACTCCCCCTGTTTCTGGGCTACGAACACGTCTGGCCGGTCATTGTCCTCACCGTCGTGATGGGGTGTGTGTGGGCCTTCACACTCACGCTCAGACAGGCATACACATACGACATCGTTGGCCCAGAGGCCGCGCTAAACGGCATGTCCCTGTCTGCGTTGAGCCAGAGGATTGGCGGAGTGGCAGGCGCTCTCGTAGCAGGGGCGATAATCGAAATCGCAGGCATTGGTACCCAGTACCTTGCCATCGGACTCTGCTACGCGGCGTCTGCCGTGATCCTGGTCTGGACACGAGAACCGGGTCAGGCCGCGGTTAGAACTCCTCAGTCGGTGCTTCAGAACCTGTACGGATACATAGAGATCATCGGCAAGAATCGCACGCTGTTGACCCTGATGGCCCTTGCTGCAATCACAGAGATTTTCGGATTTACCCACCAGAGCCTGCTGCCAGTGTTCGCCAGGGACGAGCTTGGAGTCGGCTCGGTGGGTCTTGGGATAATGAGCGCCTTCCGACAGGGTGGAGGAGTTATCGGTCTGTTCCTGCTCACCGGTCTGGGCAGCTTCAGAAACAAGGGACTGCTGATCTTCGTTATAGCCGGGACGTTCGGCCTGGGGGAGATGGCATTCACTCTTGGCGGAGGGTTTATCTACTTCGTCCTGGTACTGGCGCTGATCAATGCCAGCGCCGCGGCGGTAGACACGCTGTACAAGACTCTCATGCAGGAGGTCGTCCCCAATGAGCAGCGCGGCAGAGCCATGGGATCGTGGCTGTTCAGCATCGGAGTGGCGCCCGCCGGGCACATGGGCGTCGGCGCCCTTGCCGGGGCTTTCGGGGCTACGCGCGCGCTCTTCATCAATGGCACGGTGCTGCTGGGAGTCAGCATCCTGACGGCCCTCGCCCTACCCAAGATCAGACGTCTGCCCTAGCTCGCAGTCGATAGCTGGTACCGGGACGAGTACCTCTTCTCTTTTATGGACAAGCTGACTATGGCGGCCACGACCAGCAGCAGCCCCCCGACGCCAAACGGCACGATATAACTGCCGGTGACATCCTTCATTATTCCCGCGAACTGCACTGACAGCGCCCCTCCAACCGAGTGAGCCAGGTAGGCAATTCCACTGAGCGTGCCGATGTGTCTAATTCCGTAGAACTCCGCGGTCAGCGACATCGTTAGAGGAACGGTGCCGTACCACGAGAACCCACTGATTACCGCGAACCCGAACAGGCCCCACAGCCCGGGAGCGGTCAGCAGGACCGCGAAGCTGACAGCCCTAACCGCGTACACCGCCGCCAGCACGTTCTTCCGACCAAGGCGGTCTCCCAGCATACCTGCGCCCATGACTCCGACGATGTTCAGACCGCTCAGCACCCCGAACGCTATTGCCCCGGACGACGCGGAAAACCCCTCCTCGATCGCATAGGGCACGAAGTGCGTCGAGATCATGGAGGTGGTGACGCCGCAGACAAAGTAACCCCCCGAGATCTGCCAGAACGGCACCGACCTGAGCGCGTTCAGCCAGTAGTCGGTCTCCAACGGCCCTCTTGACATACTTCTCACCCACTCACGGGACGCGGACTCTTCGTCTCCATCGGGCAGCTGTCCGACTTCCGCCGGATCGTCTTTTAGAATCAGGAACGCGACCGGGACAGCCAGAACGAGCACTATGAGACCGAGGATGAGCCACGTGTTTCGCCACCCGACTATGGGAATGATGAACGCGATGAACGGCACGAACACCAGCCCGCTGAGGGAACCTCCCGCCGAAACCAGGGAGATGGCGGTCGCGCGCCGGCGCTCGAACCACTTGGAGACCAGCGCCACGGCTGTGTTGAATGTCCCCGCACTGCCCGCGAGCGCGATTAGCACCCCGAACACCATCACCAGGTACACGATGTTGTTGGTGAACATCAGCAGGAGGTTCGACACTCCGAATGCGGCCAGGCCCACGAGAATCAGCCGGCGTCCGCCGATCCTGTCGAAGACCCTGCCAAACACGGGTTGGCTGATCCCGCCCACTATCGTCCCCACCGCTGCCGCGAGAGAGATTGCCGATCGGCTCCAGCCAAACTCCTCGCTCATCGGGATGATGAATACGCCGAACCCGTTGTACGCTCCGCTTCCAGCCATGGCGATAAACACGCACGCCGCGGCGACGATCCAACCGTAATAGATAGCGTTTGATGTAAGACTGCTCACTCTGAAGTCCGTATGCTGACCTTGCAAGTGCCAGTTTACAGGGTTCCGGTCTCGGGTGTTACGATAAGGACTTGATACTGGCGAGAACACGCCGATCCGGATGACCCCCAGTTCAGCATACAAGGCACGATCGGATCTTATATGAAACTCACAATCGTCAGACACGCACAGAGCGCCGGAAACGCGCGAGGACGCTGGCAGGGCAGGGACGACACTAAACTGACCGATCTCGGCAGGGAGCAGGCGGCCCTGTTGGGTGAGCGGTTCCTCTCTGAGGGCTATCGGCCGTCCCACATCTACTCCAGCCCGCTGTCCAGAACTTTCGAGACCGCTCAGATAGCGTCGAGCGCGTGGGACCTCCCCATCGTGCCTGTGGACGACCTCATGGAGACCGACGTCGGTGTCTTCACCGGCCTGAGCTGGGAAGAAATCGAAGCTTCAATGCCTGAGATCGCCAAAGAGTTTGCGGCAACACGCAATACAGACATCATCGAAGGGGCAGAGTCCTACGTAGAGAAGTCTGAGCGCGCACGGCGAGTCGTGGAGCGCGTCATCGCGGATCACTCCAACGAGGACAACGTCCTGCTTGTCTCCCACGGCGGGATCATGCAGTTCATCTTTGCGCAGATTATAGGCTCAGACCGCCTCTGGGGGCTGAGCGTACGCAACACCGGCGTCTTCGACTTCACAATCGACGTGGACCGCTGGTGCGAAGCCGGGCAGACGCTGACGAACCAGAACCTCTGGCGCATCAACCTCTTCAACGACGCGACTCATCTGGATTGAGACCCCGAATGCCCTCGCGGAGCGGCCGGATTCGACCTTAGCTGAAGGCTCCGCCCTCGTGGGGAAGCGAACAGCATCCCTAAATACCTCAAAAGATCGTTGAATTCTCGCTAGTCACCCCCCTACGACTCCGCTGTACTATTTTCGGACAGCACTTCTGGTGGAAATAGAGCAGGCAGCGGAAACGTATGCAGGAATTCAACAACAGTCGCCGCAGTCAGGACCACTGGCGGACCGACGAGTCCGACATGGTCAACGTGCTGGTGGGTGCCATGTGGGACTATCACGTCAACCGCCGGGCCAGAATCAGGAACTTCTTTCGCCGTCTCGTGAGACGCCTACGATAGGCTCGTCATTTAGATCCCCAGGCTGGACTGTTCCCTCACCCTCCCCTACCTGTAACTTCGGCGACCGTTTGACATCGCTCTTGACGCATCCCTACACTCCGCCCATTACCATTCGGAGACATCGCCATGCAGCAGGAGCCGACAGCGCTCAGAATGCCGGACCCAGGCATTCGTGAACTATTCTCGGAAGCCCAGCGGTTTCAGTCCTGGCTGGACGTGGAAGCCGCGCTAGCCCAGGCCCAGGCCGAACTGGACGTCATCCCTTCAGATGCCGCCGAAGAAATAACCCGCAAGGCACGCCTGGAACTTCTCGATATGGACTCGATCTACGAGGGCCTGGCCAGGACCGGTCACGGCCTCGTACCTCTGATCTGGGAGTTGGACCGCGTCTGCGACGGCGACGCGGGCGGCCTCGTTCACTGGGGCGCGACTACCCAGAACATCACCCAGACCGGTAAGCTGCTCCAGCTTCGGAAAGCCCACCGCATCTACCTAGATCAGCTTGCGAGGATCCTGGAAATGCTGGCGGACCTCGCCGAGCGCACCAGGGACTTCGTCCTGCCGGGGCGCACGCACGGTCAGCACGCCGTTCCGGCCACGTTCGGACTAAAGGTGGCCGTGTGGATAGACGAGCTGATTCGGCACGTCGAGCGGCTCCGTGGTTGTGAGGACAGGGTATTCGTCGCGATGCTGGGCGGTGGCGCCGGTACGCTGGGTTCGCTCGGCGAAATCGGCATGGACATACAGGAGAGAATGGCGGAGAAGCTGGACATGCACCCTATGTCCATGCCCTCCAGGACCACCGCCGACCACCTCTGCGAGTACGTCGTGCTGCTTGGAATGCTCTCCGCGACCTGTTCCAAGATCGGTCGCGAAGTGTACACCCTCATGAAGCAGGAGTTCGGCGAACTCGAAGAGCCCGTCCCTCCTGGCACAGTGGGTTCCAGCACCATGCCGCAGAAGCGGAATCCCAAGGTCAGCCAGGACATCGTGGCAGGCGCCGCTCAGGTCAGGGCGCTCGTTCCGCTCGCACTTGAGGCAATGATGACCGAGCATGAGGCCGACCGCACCACCAGCGTCATGATGGACAGGGCGCTAACCCAGGCGGCGATTACCGTTGGCGACATCCTCCAGTACATGATCGAGCTGTTCAGCGGCCTACAGGTCTTCCCGGACAGGATGCGCCAGAACCTCGACCTCTCGGGCGGACTGATTATGTCCGAGGCGCTTATGCTGGAGCTGGGCCGGCGAATTGGACGCCAGCGCGCCCACGACGTGATCTACGACGCGGCCCAGGCGTCTGTGGTCGACAGCCGACCGTTCACAGAGACGCTCTCGGACGAGAAGGACGTCCTCGACAATCTGACCGCCGACCAGATCGAGGCGCTTCTCGACCCAACCCAATACACCGGCGCGTGTGGGCTGTTGGCAGACCAATTTGCCGCACAGGCGAGATCAGTCGCCGCCGACATCTCAGGCTCGGCCTAGCTTCACTGTTATCTGAGCGGCAGACCGTCCGAACTCGGAATCACGCCGTCAGAGCGCATCGAGTCGATCTCCTCCCGCGTGTAGCCCAGCTCGACTAGAACCGACTCCGTGTCGCCGCCAAACGTCGGGGACGTTCCGGTCCTCGCCGGAGTGCTGCTCATGCGTTGCGCTGTGCCCGCGTGTTCGATTGCTCCGAACGCAGCATGTCGCTCTGAGACGATCAACCCATTGTCGCTGGAGTACGGGTCAGACCTCACATCTTCCAACGTCCGATGTGGAGCCGCCGGGACACCCGCCTCGGAGAGAATCTGCATCCATTTAGAGGTCGAGCGCGATGCGAACACCGGCTCTAGCTGATCCGTCGGGTCACACTCCTGAATCCCCGTGAACGGCTCCATCGCCAGGAGTCGTTCACGCTCTGCGTCTGTCTCAGCCGACAGCGCGAGCCACCCGTCCGATGTCTCGTACAGCCTCGAGAAAGGCCCATTCCCCTTTGCATCCGGGCCACTGATCTCATCCGGCGCGAATCCTTCGTAGTCGATCATGTACGCCGAGGAGAACGTGGATGCTGTGTACGACAGTGAAGTGTCGATCTTCTGCCCCCTGCCTGTGCGCTCCCGCTCCAGCAGGGCGAGGATCACACCATAGGCGGCCATGATTCCAGTCCCGTAGTCGTTGAGAGTGTATGGGGGAGGTCCAGGCTCGCCGTCCGCTCCGCCGTTTCTCAACTGCATTCCCGTTGCCGCCTGCGCGTTCTGATCGAAACCCGGCCGCATCGCCCACGGGCCATCCTGGCCGAACGCGTTGATTGCGGCATAGACGATGCCGGGGTTTCGCTTGCTTAGCTGGTCGTAGCCGATCCCAAGACGTTCCGCCACCCCTTTTCTGAATCCGGTCAGGACCACGTCAGCGGTGTCCGCGAGCTTGTAGAAAGCATCCAGCCCGGCGTCTCTTGTTATGTTCAGGCATATGCTGCGCTTGCCCCTGCCCACGTCCAGCCATGGCGTAAGGCTGGGCGCACGGTGCTCAGGGTCGACCTTGATTACCTCGGCCCCGTACTCCGATAGCGTCCTCCCGCAGGTGGGTCCCGCCAGTATTATGCACAGGTCAAGAACTCGAACTCCGTCTAACGCTCCAGGCATGGTCGCCGCCCTCTCTATGTCTCAGCCAGTATGGTCTCGTTGTCCTGTCCCAGTATGGGAGCCGGGGCTCGCACTTCGCCCGGACTATGGCTCATACGAACCTGGATGCCCACCTGCCGCATCGGCCCGAACTCATGGTCTTGGACGTCCATCACCGCGCCGGACGCTATCGCGTGCTCGGTCTCCATCCACTCCTGGAGCGTCCTGCACATCGTGAGGGGCACACCCGCCTCCGCCATTAGAGACTCCCACTCCAACGCCGGCCGTTGAAGCCACGGCTCCGCGAATCGCACCGCCCACTCCTCTCGCTCTTCGAGATTCTGGCGCAACCGGTCGTCGGTCAATGGGTCGAACCATTCAGGGTGCCCAAGCACGTCCAGAATCGGCCTGAGGGAACGCTCGTAGGTTGCGTTCAGATTGATCCATCGCCCGTCCTGGCAGCGATAGAAGCGCGCGATCGCCGGCGATATGGCCCCCGGCTCCGCCGCGACGTCGGGCCTGCGGACGACTGCCGATCCCATAGCTGTAAACATGGCGTCGTATAGTGGCACCGTCACGTCCTGGCCTTCGCCGGTGCGCTCCCGGTGGTATAGCGCGGCCGCAAGTGCAGGGGCCGCGACCATCGCCCCGAATATGCTGGCGTATGGTAGAGCTATGAAGCTCGATCCCTCCGTGCCGTCTGGACTGCGGTCCACGTATACGCCAGTGGCCGCCGAAATCAGGATCTCAGTCCCGGGAGTGTCCGCTTGGGGGTGCTCGTCTCCAAATCCCGGCAGTGTCAGGTGAATAATGTCCGAACGTATGCTACGGATCGACGCACTGTCGATGCCATAAGGGTTCCGGCCTGAGTGGAATGCCTCGATGATCGCGTCCGCCCCCACCACAAGCTCTCGGATAAGACCGGCTTCGTCGTACCCTGCCACCACCGACCGCTTACCCCGGTTCCAAACTGAAAAGACCGGAGTTCCCCGAAGCGGGTCCCCTTCCGGCGACTCCACTTTGACCACGTCCGCCCCCTGGTCGGCCAGCAGCATACCGAGCACCGCCACAGTCGGGTGGTCCCCGAACTCCAGGATTCGATACCCTGAAAGAGCGCCTGGCATTGGTCACCTCCGGCGCTGATTCTACCACCTCAGCCGTCTGCTATACTGCTACGATCCACACTCCACTGGCGCGCCGGAACCAGGAGGAGCCGTTGACATCTCTACCCAGGTTACTCATTGCAACCCGCAATCGCGGTAAGCTCAGAGAGTTGGGAGAATTGCTGGGCGACGTCCCCTTCGAGCTCACCTTGCTGAACGACGTAGGTATCGACGTCGATGTGGAGGAGACCGGCCAGACGTTCGAGGACAACGCAGCGCTGAAAGCAGAGACATACCGAGACCTCAGCGGCCTATTGACCCTGGCCGACGACTCCGGTCTCGAAGTCGATGCCCTGGGAGGAGCGCCCGGCGTGCGCTCTGCGAGGTATGCCGGCCCTGACGCGACGGACTCAGACCGTATCCAACTCCTTCTTGGTAACTTGGCCCATACACCGGAGCGCTCCTGGACAGCCCGCTTCCGCTGCGTCATTGCGGTCGCGGCTCCTGATAATCAGACACAAATGTACTCGGGGGTCTGTGCAGGCATGATCGTGCGAGATCCCAGGGGAGACAACGGCTTTGGCTACGATCCCGTCTTTCTGTTCCCAGACCTCGGGCTGACCATGGCCGAGCTGACGTCCAAACAGAAAAACACAGTGAGCCACCGTGCGCTGGCCGTCCGAGAGGTTGTGGCCGCGCTCAAAGGCGCCCCCAAACGTTGCGGATAAAACAGGTATAATAGTTGAAATGACATCACAATACCCAGACGATGCCGGCGCGACGCCCCTGGACCGTTTCAGGAGGCCTCTTCGCGATCTTCGAATCTCGGTTACGGACAGGTGCAACTTTCGATGCCCCTACTGCATGCCTGCCGAAATCTACGGAGAGCGTTACCAATTTCTGCCCAGAGAATCGCTACTCACTTTCGAAGAGATCACGCGGCTGACCCGTATCCTCGTTCGTCTGGGGGTCGTGAAGGTCAGGATTACCGGTGGCGAGCCGTTGGTCCGTGCCGATGTGGTCAATCTCATAGAGATGTTGGCCGGCGTACCCGGCATCGAAGACCTGACCATGACCACCAACGCCTATCTGCTTCCACAGTTCGCCCAAAGGCTCAGGGAAGCCGGACTCCAGCGAATCACGATCAGCCTGGACTCGCTAGACGACGAGGTGTTCCGCAAGATGAACGGCCGAAACTTCGGCACCGAGCGTGTGCTGGAGGGAATCGCAGCCGCCGCTAAGGTCGGCTTCAGTCCAATCAAGATCAACGCAGTTGTCCAGCGCGGCGTCAACGATCACACCGTCGTCGACCTCGCTCGCTTTGCCAGGGAACGCGGCTACATAGTCCGCTTCATCGAATACATGGACGTCGGCACGCTGAACGGCTGGAAGATGGACGACGTCGTCCCCGCCGACGAGATCGTGGCCCGAATTGGCGCTGAGATGCCGCTGGAGCCGATACCGGCCAACTACGCCGGGGAAGTGGCCAACCGTTTCAGGTTCTCCGACGGCAATGGCGAAATCGGCGTCATAGCCTCTGTGACCAAGCCATTTTGCGGCGACTGCACGAGGATGAGGATCTCTCCAGAGGGGCAGATTGTCACTTGCCTGTTCGCGACATCCGGGACCGATCTTCGGACGCCTCTGCGTTCCAACGCCACCGATGAGGAGATCGCAGAGATCGTCCGTGGCAGATGGAGCGTCAGAGATGATCGCTACTCTGAGATCAGGACTATGTTCACCGACGAGCCGCGCAAGAAGGTGGAGATGTACCATATCGGCGGCTAGCTCGACTTCTGACCCCTGTGCGATCGTCTAGAAGCTAAGCTAAGCTCGTCGCCAAAGCCCGGGACCCCTATAGCTCCTGGATGGCATGCCTACGGGTCTGAGCAGTCTCGCGTATATCCACACTGCGGACACTGGAGTTTGCAGTGGATCGCTACCATAGCGGTCCCGCACAGATCGCATTTGATCTCGATCTCGACCATCGCGGCCCTTCACCTATCCATGAAAACAAGATGCCCCGCATTTAGCGGGGCATCTATGTAACTGAGCTAGATTCGGTAGCTTACGACCTATTACGGGATCTTCGAGCTCTATCCCTTATGGACACTACACCGCCTATTACGAGCAGGGCCGCGGCGGCCATAATAGCCATCAGAATCACCGGCGAGACCGTCTCGTCGCCGACTCCGGGCAGGCCCGGCGCGGTCGGCTCTGGCGGCGCGGGTGTTGGTGGTATTGGGGTCGCCGTCGGCGGTACTGGCGGCGGTGTGGGCGTTGCCAGTACCGGCAGGCCGCCCGCCCTGACAGTCCAGGAGACGGCCATCTGGGCCTGGCGGTATCCTGCCATCGCTCCGCCTTCTCCGCCTTGTGACAGTATCTCACCATCGTCCGATACGGACTTCTCTACGTCCACGACTGTGTTGCCGTCGAGATCGAAACCGTTCATTGCAGCTTCGAGGAGGCTGATTGCTGTCCTACCGCCCGGCCCGACGAATATCTTCGCCAGGTCGACATCATCTTGGGCAGCCGCGGAAAGGGCTGCGTCTCGTGCCATCATGGCATACATCTCGGCATTCGCCGCCGATGTATTGGCCATTGCTGAATACATCGTCCGCTTCGATCCCTCTTCGCCAGAGCCTCCCACGGCCGACGCGGCGGCTTTCGCCATTGCCGCGTAGCCCAGAGCTCCGGTGCCGTCTCCGGGATCGCCATGGCTACCATCGTAGTTGGCGCCGCCCGAACCCTCGAGGATGTTGATTACATGATGCGAATGATTCATGACATCTTCGACTGTGTCGGACTCTGCGGCAAAGCCGGCGTGCATAGAGGCCAACTCAAGCTGAGCTCTCAGACCGGACATGGACATCACAAGGTCTCGCACATTGCCGAGCATGTCCCCTTCAAAGACTTCTGACGCTTCCCCCTGGTTGGAGGGGCTGGCGGGGGACGAGCCCGCGTCTTCGATCGATATGGCCCAACCGCTGTATGTAGCGACCAGGTTGTCTCCGCTGTGTCCGTCCGAACTACTGTCGAACGTAAGGCTCGCGCTGCCATCTTCGCCTACGCTGAGCGTCCCAACTCTCAAGAATGCCGCCTGCTCCTCTGCGACGAGCCATACGGCATACTCTTTGCCCGCATCGGGAGCCGCAGCCCCCGTCAAGCTGACTTCAAGACCGTCGCTCATGCCGGCATCATCAAATACTGTCGCAGTGCCCTCTCCCAGTCCGTGACCGTCGGACAGGACTACGGTTGCGGGTACCGCCAGCAGCAGCAAGAGAGCCAAGACTAGTAAGAATTTAGACTTGGGCATACTGAATGACTCCCCTCCTTCGGATGTAAGGAGAATGACCTAATGAATGATTGTTAGATAATCTCGTACGCTTTTGCACCGTAATACCCTACCATAAGGCGCAAGTCAAGCATAGGGCCTGTTTGACGATCTTTTAAGACAATTCTAAAGTTCGCCACTCAGGACACTCACGCCGGTAGGGTCTACGCTGCCCCCGCTAGGTTCGATCGTTATGCCTACGGCATCAAACTCCCAGAAAGGAGCCACGGGTATAATAACAGCCTGACCGTATCCAGTCGAGTCCACAGTGAACCACCCTGCGTTGTTCACCCGGTTACTCTGGATCAGCCAGACTTGATAGACCATTCCGTAGGGCAGGGGTGGAAGGTCAACCACCAGTAGGAGGGCTCTATTGGAAGTGTGCGACGCCACCAGCATGCCGCGCGCGGCTTCCCCGGGACCGGTCCCACTCAGCATGTTCACGGATGCTCCCGGCGAGGACGACACGAGCATCGTTTCGTGACTGGGATCGAGGCTGCTCGCCTCGTCCGACTCCACCTCGATGGCCAGCGTCGACTCTTCTGGAGAAGCATCTCTCAGCAAGTCGTTGAACCACATGCCGCCGAGGACGATTGTAGCGATCACCCCTGCTAGCGCCATCTTGCCGGAATGCGCTGACAGACGCCTGAGTGCGTCTCCCATATAGGAAGACCAGCTTTCGAGAATATGAGCAATGGCGCCCCTGGACCCATTTTCGGACTCTATGCGACCAAGCAGACGGTCCTTCACACGTGATGGGGCTGTACTCTGAGGGATTGAAAAGGCGAGCCGAGCAACGGTCTCACCGTCGCCATCCAATAGCAGGCTGCATGAAGGGCAGGATTCTAGGTGCGACTCCAAGAGTAGCGCCTCGGACTCGTCGATATCGTCCAGTAGGTACGACCGGATTAACTCGGTGGCCGAGTCACACTCCGTGCTCGGCAGACTCTTGGATCTGCGGTTCCAGGACATTTCTGAGCTTCTTTATCGCCAGTCGCATCCTAGTCTTGACCGTACCAAGTGGCTGATCAAGATGTTTTGATATCTCCGAATGAGTCAGACCTCCGAAATATGCGAGGACAACAACCTCTCGCTGCTCTGGCCTGAGTGTCGTGAGCGCATCCTTTAACCGGCTTCCCTCGAACTGGGCCGTCGCATACTCAGTGGGATCGTGCTCCCGCGACTCGGATGCCCTATTCGTGAGGTCCACGCCATGCCGGATCCTATTGTAGTGTCTCTTGCGCTTCCGCAGCTCGTCAATCGTCCTGTTGTGCGCGATGCTGAACAGCCAACTCGTCACACTCCCGCGCGGGGCCTTGTAGCTGTTCGCACGCCTCCATATATTGAAGAACGTGTCCTGCGCTACCTCTTCGGCCGCCCCGGCGTCTCTCAGCATACGCATCGCCAAAGAGTAAACCGGGCCGGAGTATCTTGTGTACAGCGCTTCTAGGGCCGCCCGATCGCTCGAGCATATTGCCTCGATTAGTTGCCGGTCTTCTGCCTGTTCATAGTCCATGGCTGACACCATGAGAGCAGACCTCGATGGGCCGCTCACCCTTCATTACGCTTGACTGAGTATCCTAGATTCCGCCCCAATTACCAATTATGTCAGGGTGGGTCGGAATCACGTTAGTTCCCTGCACTTGGCGCGAGCGTATTTCGTCTGTTCTAATTACCTTGACTGCCCGAATACGGCAGTTCTTACCGTCTTATAACGTCACGACCTCGAAATGGTTAGCGACCGAGAATCTTTGCGAACCAATCTCATCCATACACCATTAGATGCCACAATACTCTGCCGCGGTGCGGCTGACCTCGGTCTCTCGCTCGACAGTACGCAGGTCTGCCAATTCCGACGTTACTATCGCATTCTGCTCGAATGGAGCGCGAAGATGAACCTAACGACCGTCACCGAGTGGGATCAGGTGCAGCAGCGTCACTTTCTCGACTCGCTGTCGCTATCCGAGGTGATCGCGGCTCACAACCTCGAGAGCTGTCGATTCGTAGACATTGGAAGTGGCGCGGGGCTGCCCGGTATCCCCATAAAGATCGCGTTTCCCCGCACGACTGGAACCCTGGTGGACTCCACTGCCAAGAAAGTCCGGTTTCTGAGGTCCGTAATCGAATCGCTGCCGCTGCCTGATGTGGAAGCCCTGCATGGACGCGCGGAGGAACTTGCCCATCTGCCGGATCTTCGCGAAAAGTTCGACCTCGTCGTCGCCCGAGCAGTTGCTCCGATGGCTGTCCTCGCCGAGCTTACCCTGCCCTTCTGCCGCCCGGGCGGTCATGTGGTGGTCCACAAGACGTCGAGCGCGGGAGGCGAGATAGATGATGCGCAGTACGCGATCGACACTCTCGGAGGCGAGGTTCGTGAAATAATCGGGGGGGAACAGGATAGCTCCGACTCCGAGAGACTGCTGCTCGTAATAGCCAAGACTGGCCCAACCCCGGCCAGCTATCCACGCCGCCCAGGAATACCGGCCAAGCGTCCGCTGTCCCGCTCGTGACGGTCTCTATACACCTCTGCAAGAATCGTTAGTCACCAATGAGATGGCTTAGAAGACAGCGTCCTCAGTCGGGATCAATCAGACACGGCGTCTTATCATGGCCCACGCTGCTGTCCTACGGGGTCGCGATCGCGTTGATCGGCTTCCTGATTCTAAGATTCGACCTCGATTGGGATCTAACCTGGCATAGCATCCGCTCGATTGACCCGTGGCTGTACGCACTCGCTGTCGTGGCCTACTACCTCAGCTTTGTATTCAGGGGCGCTCGGTGGCGGATACTCGCCAGAAACGCTGAGTCGCGTCGCCCCGAAGTTGCCAAACTGCCATCGACCTTAAACACCTCGATCCTCATCATCATAGGATGGTTCGTCAACTCGGTCACCTGGCTGCGACTTGGCGACGCCTACAGAGCGTATGCGTTCGCCGAAGATTCGGGGGCATCATTCTCATGGACCCTGGGCACGCTTCTTGCCGAGCGGCTCCTCGACATGATCACAGTCGCCGCGTTGATAGTCGTGAGCGTCCTTCTCCTAACCCTAACCAGCGGCTTGGCGATCTCAGGGTACATAGTCGCTGCCGCACTGCTCATGGCACTGGTGATCGGCCTGGCTGTCATCTGGATGCGGATCTATGGGGCGCGACTGGCCCTACTTCTACCCCAGAGACTCGAAGAAGCTTATCACCGATTTCACCAGGGGACATTGGGAAGTCTCGGCCATCTGCCGACCGTACTGTCGCTGGGACTCATCGGATGGCTGTTGGAGATGGTCAGGCTGTACCTGGTCGTGCAGGCGCTGGACATCGATGTCGGACTCGCGTTGATTCCTGTCGTCGCCCTGGGCCACGCGATCTTGAGCACGGTCCCAACTCCGGGCGGTGTGGGCGCCGTGGAGCCTGGCGTGACCGGACTTCTCCTATTGGAGCTGAGCAGGCCCGACGCGGTCGCCGTAGCGTTAACCGACAGGTCCATAACCTACCTCAGCGTCGTGTTCATCGGCGGCCTGCTCTTCCTAGCGAGACAGTTCATTCGCGTCCGCAAGGATAGCGGATCCGGTACGCAAGTTCCCACCGACCCGCGCAGTGCATGAGCCCGACTCTTGCGCCCACTTCCCGCCCGAATGCGTCCAGCAGCGTCCCATACATATCAATTCATGTATCAGCCGAGTGCGTAACGCGTGTAAAGCAGACGAGGTTAGTCGGTAATTATAAGGTGAGCTAGTGGAGTTATCGCCTTGCATGGCTCTCCTCGCCCTGATTTGACAGTACCCGGTACTCTGGTCAGCTTTGCAAAGAAAAATGCCCGTCAGATCGACGGGCGTTGCGTATTCTGGAGCCTGTCAAGTGTACTCAGTATGGGGCGACACTCTTGAGAGCATCGCCCCTGTGACTTGAGTTCCGGCCTCTCTTTACGGGTCATCAGGTAGATCGGGCACCAGACCCGATCCAAATCCTGAGAAACAATCGGTCCTCTCGGCGTCCTCATTCCATTTCTGCACGTAAGCGGCCATCTCTTCGGCATCGATGGGAGCGGGACCGACACCCAGTCTGGCACCCCCAGGTATGGACTTCGTCCAGGCAATGGCCACAGTTATGTCTCCCGAGTCGGGATCTGGCGGTGTCTGCAACCCTATCACTGGCAGAGAAGTGCAGGCCATACTCTTCGGTGTGTGGACGTACAGGACCCTGTATCCTCCAATGGCTTCAGGGACGTTTGCCACCCAGCTATCGTCATAGTCGAGATCGAAGACCAGCTTATCATGCTCCTCGGGGGGTTGGAGCTCGGACCCGCAGCCTGTGTAGGCAAGCAGCGCCAGGCCCATGACAAAGATGGTGAGGGTTTTCATGCTACGGACAGTACAGGGGGATCCCGCGCAGCACCCAGTTCGCGGGATCCTCATTCTTGAGAGTCCCGTTCATAGCGGACGCGGGCGGGTATCGTCCGGCGCCGCAGTTATGGACGGTCCTGCGCGTCTCCCTCGTCCAGGGGTGAGGCAGTCCGTTCCGGTATATGTCCGCGTCGTAGTTCGGATCGAGTATGGGGACGTCTACCTCCCCAACCGGTCCAACGTCTTCATCATCCCCGTCTCCGGGCCCGTCAGCCAGCGCGGTTCCGGTGAACAGGGTGAACCCCGCGATCATCACGGCAACGACGCCAATGATTCGGTAGCTCATTTGATTTCCTTCCCTGGGACGCGACAGCGAGGGCAAAAGCTCGCGGCGTCCCACAAACTAGGATTTCCGACTCAGTCAACTTGTGCCCCCTTTCTGTGTGTAGTGCCCCTGAGAAGGACCTACTTTCATTTTTATATGACAGCAAGAAAGATACGAGGTGTACCGCTCTCAGGAGCTATGACGGCGGTGCTCGTCATTCCGGCGAAAGCCGGGATCCCAAAGGGGGCTGGGCGTGAAGCCAACGCTCTTATTGAAGCCTCCGACTAAACTGATACAGTCTCCTGCATGTATTTTTCAGCTTGACTTGCTCTAAAAATGCGCGTAGACTCCGCGCTTAGAGACATTCCTAAGGGGGGATAGATATGGTTGCTTCACCGGTCCATCATGTTGTAACGCGTCCGGGCAGGTTGCATGGGTACCCGGATTACGACATTCCAGTGGCTGAGGCCTTGGTCACTGTGCCGGGTACTCGGAAGAATGACGAGGATGTCTCGTTTTATACGAGAGTCGATCCTCTCGAGTCTCAGAACATTGAGAAGGCTGCCGATCGCGAATGGGTGTGGACTGTTTACACGCCCGAGATCTATCACTACCGCGAGGAGCACGACAAGGTCAACCAGCCTCTCGTGGACGCAGCCGCAGTCTCCGGTGAGATTGCGCCTACCGGCACTCCGGACCATAGCAGGGACTACACCGACGAACTCCGCCTGAAGGCCCGCGAGCTGGGATTCGGCGAAGTCGGATTCACTCGCTTCGACCGGCACTATGCCTACCAGAGCAAGCGCCGCTGGATCAAGTATGAACACGCGATCTGCCTCGCCCTCGAGCAGGACTACTGGCAGACCCAGACCATCCCCAGCCTCGATGCCGAGTTCGCGCACTTCGGAACCTACGAGATCGAAGGCGCGCTGGGCCTCGAGCTTGCGGCCCACATTCGCGAGCTTGGGTACCACGCCCAGGTCCACAGCCCCAATGACAACAGCGCTGCGTACATCCCGATGTTCGTTGCTGCCGGACTGGGCCAGCTCGGAGCCAACGGGCAGCTTCTATCGCCCCACTTCGGCTCTCGCGCCCGCCTCATGATTATCACGACGGACGCGCCAGTCACCTACGACGAGCCTATCGACTACGGTATCCACCAGTTCTGCCAGGAGTGCCAGGTCTGCGTCAACCGCTGCCCGGGCAGAGCACTGGTCAAGGAAAAGGTCTGGTGGCGTGGCGTAGAGAAGAACAAGCTGATCTACGATCGCTGCCGACCCGTCATGGCCACCTACGAGGGCTGCGCGGTCTGCATGAAGGTATGCCCAGTCCAGCGCTATGGCATGAAGCCGGTGATGGAGCACTATGTCGAGACCGACGGAGAGATCCTCGGCAAGGGCACCGACAACCTCGAGGGATTCGAGCTCCGCGACAAGGGCTACTTCGGTCCTGGCAGGCTCCCGAAGTTCCAGCGTGCGTTCTTCGACTTCCCGCATGGAAAGAAGGACGACTGGCTCTTCCTCCAGTTCAAGGAAAAGGTCCAGCAGTCCAACTTCGAGGCGTCCTCCGAAGACGTGACCGAGTTCGTTACCGAACTCCAGGAGATCCTGGCCACCGGAGAGACAACCCGGGGAGACGAGTAGTAGCATAGCGCCGTCATCTGACGGCACTGATGCAGCACACTGAAGAGCGCAAACGGGGTCAGATCCTGTTGTAGGGACTGGCCCCGTTTGGTCTGTCGCAATAGCCAAGTTTCGACACACACTGTCCGATCCATCGAGGTAAGCAATGCCCGCCTTCAGGAAAGAACACATAGACACCTTATTCGGCGAAATCGAGGACAACTACAAGGACATGCCTGAGCGCGAGCAGCTTCATCGCGACGCTCACCTTGCGATTGCCCTCCACGACGCAGGACGCGACATCCCGAACGAGATCGACGATCGGGTTGTGAGCCTCGTCGCCAAGCACAAGCCCGCCGACTGAATCGAGACCCCATCTCGCTGAGAGTTCGCACTACGGACTCTCCAACGACGCATCTACTGCCGACCGGGCCAGGCCCTTCGGGGCGTGCGCGCCGACACTGGCCAGGGATGTCGTCCGGTCTTGTGTGACGTCCACGATCTCATGCCCCGTCTTGCGTAAAAGTCGCGACCACGTTAACATTCTGACTCACAAGCGGGGACTTGGCACCCGGTCGAGTTGCCTTATGATGGGGGGCGCATCATGAGTAATGTGGTGCTTGTCGTCGACATGGTCGTCGGCTTCATGGAGCCAGGCCACAATCTATACTGCGGCGACGACGCAAGACAGATCATTCCCAGGGTCCAGCAGCTAATCGAACGCGAGCAGGCTGCCGGGGCTGAGGTGATATTCATCTGCGACACCCACGACCCGGACGACCTGGAGTTCGAAATGTTCCCCGTCCACTGCATCCGAGGGACGGAGGAAACAGAGGTGATCTCTGAGCTCCGAGCATATCCGGGCGAGATCCTACGCAAGCGCCGCTACAGCGCTTTCTTTGAGACCGATCTGGAACAGCGTCTGGCCAGACTCGCTCCAGACAAAGTCATACTCTGCGGAGTATGCACCGACATCTGTGTTATGCACACCACTTCAGACGCCCGAAACCGTGACTACGTCGTCGAAGTGCCCACCGATTGTGTGGCAAGTTTCGACGCCGATGCCCACACCTACGCTTTGACTCACATGGAGAAGATTCTCGGCGCCAAGCTCGTTAGTCCCACTGCGACGGGATAGGACCGGGCGCACCCGACATTACAGATGGTAAACATCAACTCAACTTCCACGCCATTCGAGATTCGACCCTCAATCCGCGTCGGCGAGACCGCCGACGTTTACCTGCAACGCGCTCTCACCATCCTCCGAAACGAGAGTGTAAATCCCACCGTGACCATGGAAATGTTCCCTGCACGCAGTGGAATACTTTGCGGGATCGACGAAGTGCTGATGCTGCTGACCGAGGTTCTGCCTGACACCGGGGTTGAAGTGTGGTCTCTCGAAGAAGGGGAACACATCGACAGCGGAGAGGTGGTGCTGCGCGTCAGGGCCCCATACAGCTCATTTGGCCTGTACGAGACCGCAATCTGCGGCATTCTGTCGTCTTGCACGGCGTGGGCTACTGCCGCGCGCGGGTGTGTGGATGCTGCCGGCGGCGCAGTCGATGGTATACCTGTGGTCGCCATGCCCGCCCGTCACGTTCACCCGAACGTCGCCGCAAACATTGACTACTCATCTGTGAGAGGTGGCTGCACGTCGTGCTCGACGATCATGGGCGCTCGGATGGCCGGAGTGACTCCCGAGGGCGACATGCCCCACTCACTGCCCCTGCTTCTCGGAGACTCGGTAAGGGCCATAAGATCTTTCGACCGATATCTGCCCCAGGGCGTGCCCCGCGTTGCTCTTGTGGATACGTTCAAGGACGAAGCTGAAGAGGCGCTCAACGTGGCTCAAGCCCTCCGTGACCGTCTCCGAGGTATCCGGATAGACACGCCACCCGAACGGGGAGGCGTGTCCATAGAACTGGTCCGGGAAGTTCGTGAGCGTCTGAATCAGGCGGGACTCCGGCACGTTGAGATCGTCGTAAGCGGCGGTTTCACTCCAGATCGAATCAGAGACTTCGTCTCTGCCTCCGCGCCTGTGGACCGCTTCATCGTCGGAGCATACATATCAGACGCCGCGCCGAACAACTATACCGCTGACATCCACGAGATTGACGGCAGGCCCGTCGCCAAGCGTGGGCGCATTCCGGGGGTAACCGCAAACCCACGCCTGGACCGCCGCATCTAGCCTCCCGACTTCGGCCACCCTGCGGTCGCGCCTAGTTCGAGTTTTCGTAGGCGCAGCTAAGCTCAACCACCCTGCGCGTGTTGTCGGTAATTTTGGCCCAGTCCGCTATCCGCCAACCTACCACCCAGACGACATCGGCTGACGACGTAGCTATGATCGGCAACCTTTCCCGCCACCGCACGGGAACGTGCGAGTCCTTCATAAAGTCAGCCAGTCGCTTTTCGCTCCCCATTCCGAGCGGACGAAATACGTCGCCCCGCTCTCGTGTGCGAACGAACAGCTCGGAGCCCAGAACGTCGGCGTCGAACTTCTCGGTCAGCCGGAGGCCATGAGCGTCAGCCGGGGCTGGAGTGGTATCGAAGTCGTCCAGTATCCGACCTGACACCGTCCAGCCTCCCGAAGTGATGCTGCCCGGCAGCACGAGCCTGCTCTTCCATGGGTCAAGATCGGGAAGCAGAGCAGCGTGGGACTCGCCCACACTGACGTATGCCCTTTCACGGCCAACCTCCAGCATCACCTGACCTGGCAGATGGGCCTGTTTGCCCGAAGGGCCCGTCATGAGGCGCGTCATTTCCTCGATGTGATTAAAGTCCAGGTCAGTCGCGGTACCGGCCGCAAACTCTACAGCCCTTCTGAGCAGATGCCTCTGCACCGAAGGGTGCAGCTCGCTGAACGCCGACCGGTCGAGAACGACACCGGCGCTGTCAAACGCGATTACATCCTCGGCGGCACAGTCGACAGACCGGCGTATGAAGTCGAGGTCATGTGCGACCGACTCCGCTAGCCTGCCGAGCGAGGCTGCGATGGCCGGGTTGTACGACTCCAATTCCGGAATCAGGCTCATCCTGATACGGTTGCGCGTCATGTCCTCCGATAGATTCGATTCGTCGAATCGCGGCGACATGCCATTTTCCGCGCAGTAGGCAACCGTGTCGACTTTCGAGACCCTGAGCAGCGGCCTGAAAATCCTCAGAAGTGTGCCGTCCACCGACCTGCTGCCGATAGCGGCCATTGCCCTCAGCCCCGTGAGGCCGCTTCCTCTGAGGACGTGCATAAGCACCGTCTCAGCCTGGTCGTCCAGCGTGTGTCCGACTGCGACAGCATCGGCCCTTATTCGGTCAGACACCCGCGCCAAGAATCTGTACCTGACCTGTCTGGCGGCATCCTCCATGGACAGGCGGTGCGTCTCCCTGAATGAGCTGACGTCCGCCTTCTCTGAAGCCAGGGGAATTCGCAGACCGCCCATCGCCTCTCTGACGAATTCGGCATCCGCCTCCGAAACCCCGGGACGCAGTCCATGGTCGAGGTGGGCCGCGAAGACGCGAATGCCAAGACCGTCTCGAAGCTCACTGAGCGCATGGACCAGAGCAAGCGAGTCCGGCCCGCCGGAAACGCCTACCAGAATGGTCGAATCCACGAGACCGGCTGCTTCCACCTGCCGGCGGACCTCCGAAAACAGCCTCCGGCTGACGGAAGGCGAATCTGAAGAAGCTCTCAACCCGACCTCATCTGTCGGGGCGACGCTCGCCCCTCGTCACTCATCCCTCTTAGATCGAGCTTCACGCAATTCTCTCAGATGCCAGGTCTCATTGACCGACAGCTGTACGGTGCGGTCTGCACCCACATCTAGCCGTGTGATCGATCCCAGGTCTATTCTCAAGCTGCGGAAGTTGTTCGGCGGCATGCCTAGCACGGTACAAAGAATAGTCTGGATCGTGAAGTTGTGGGTTACGGCCACGACCGTCTCGCTACCATGATGGTCTGCCAACTTCTTGATCGCCTGCCATGCCCGATCCCTCACCGTCTCCAGACTCTCGCCTCCCGGCATGACTGTCTGGAAGGCGTTTTCATCCCAGGCTCGCATCACGTCTGGAAAGCACTCCCTGAGCTGTCGTCCACTCAACCCTTCGAACTCACCGACGTCCATCTCGATCAGGCCATCCTCTTGGATAGTCCTGATTCCGACCCGGTCGGCTATCGCCTCGGCCGTCTGCGCCGCGCGTCTAAGGGGACTGGAGTACAAAGTGAATGGAGCGTCGGGATAAATTGCGTCCGCGGCTGCGGCGGCCTGCTCAAGGCCACGCTCGTTCAGGGGGGTCTGACTCACGCCCTGAATCCTGCCGAGCCTGTTGGTCTCAGTTTCGCCGTGTCTGACCAGAATCAGTTTCACCGGCTGCCTCTCCCATAGTAGTCGCCGACTTCGTGACTCGAATCTCCTCGATCTTCAGGTCCTGCATTTCCAGTATCTCAAATTTCAGGTCATTGAAGTCGAATTGCTCTCCCTCGGTGGGTATGTGTCCCAAGATGTCCAGAACGAAGCCTGCGAGCGTTTCATACTCTCCGTCCGGAAGCTCGATCTCCATCTCCTCGTTGACTTCCTCGATGCTCATACCGCCCTCGACATGGAACGTGTATTCGTCGATGGCCCTGTACTCCTCTTCGGGCGATTCGCCCTCCTCACCGACAGGTCCCATTACCACTTCCAACAGTCTCTTGAGCGTCACCAGCCCGGCGATACCGCCGAACTCGTCGATTACCAGGGCCATCTGATTGCCGGTGGCCCGCAGTTCGTCGAACAGCTCCGAGATCCCCTTGGTCTCAGGCACGAAGTAGGCGTCCCTTATGGCGTCCGTGACCGAATCATTCAATCTCAGACCCTTCTGGGACATCTGCCTCAGCACGTCCTTCAAGGAGATCACTCCAATGACGTTGTCAGGCGACTCACGGTACACTGGAAACCTGGTGTGAGAATTCTCCGAG
Organism: Dehalococcoidia bacterium; assembly: GCA_034428835.1. Classification (GTDB taxonomy): domain Bacteria; phylum Chloroflexota; class Dehalococcoidia; order Lucifugimonadales; family UBA1123; genus VXRN01. The sequence goes on along the minus strand of DAOUHG010000018.1, from coordinate 6,623 downwards.
TAAGTATCGAGGAACTTGCGCAGCGATCCGCCCTGCTGAATCGAGACCATCTCCGTCCTGGGAGTCATTACCTCCCTAACCTGTCGGTCTCCGAACTGGAATACGTTCTCCAGCATCTCGGCTTCCGCAGGCTCGAACTCCCCCTCGGCCTCCCCTATGTCGATCAGCGTGCGAAACTCGCCCTCTGTGATCATTGGTTGGACGTTCGAGCCTCCCAGTAACGCATTCACCCCACGGGTGATCCACTGAAGGGCAACAACGAACGGCCACAGCAGGTACTCGATCCACTTCAAGGGATGCGAGTAAAGAAACGCAACCGGCTCGGCCTTTCGCACTGCTACCGACTTCGGGATGATCTCTCCTACTATCACCAGCACAATCGTGCTGACCGCCGTCGCTATCAATACGCCGGATCCCTCATTGCCCTGCCCGACGTAGTTGAGGATCGCGACCGTGACGACGGACGTGAACGCCACATTGACCACATTGTTGCCCAGCAGAATAGTTGCCAGAAGGCGCTCGGGATTGGAGACCATGTTGGCCACCCTCCTAGCGCCCGGGACTCCTTCGCTTACCAGGTGCGCGATCCTGGTCCGCTGCACCGAAAGAAACGCCGCCTCCGAGCTTGAGAAAAAGCCCGACAACACAAGGAATACTCCCACCAGAACGAGACTTAAGAACCCTTCATCCTGCATGACTACTATCCCCCATGTGGTCCACGGCCGTCCGCACCTCGTCCGCCGGGCGCTCAATCGTAAACGGGTCCGACCTCAGTGACTTATAAAGATACAGATAGAGGACGCATCCAGAAAGGTCTGCGGGTCAGCGAACGCCGACATTCGCCGCGTTTGGGGCGGGGAAGGTGTGATCTGCGGGCCCGCGTGGCCTGTTCACTCACCGGGTGTGTGCCCCTCCGACGCATCTCGTTTCTGCCACAGGTCGGAAGCTACCCGCCGCGCGACCGATGCACCGTACCCACGCCTCTGTAGATGCTGCCACAGCCTTCGGTGAAACTGTTCATAGTCGGCTCCGACAAGGCGGCGCGCGAACTTGACCGCGGCCGCATGTGCAGTCTCTTCGTCGTCGAGATCACGAACCGCCGCGTCTGCCAGGGACCTGGAGACACCCTTGGTGGTCATCTCTCTGACGAGCGCCCTGGCGCTGCGTGGACTGTTCCGTGTCCGGCTGTCGGACCAGGCGTGGGCAAACGCCTCGTCATCCACCAGTCGTTGCTCTTTGAGGTGGGTGATCGCCCTATCGATAACGTCAGGCTCAAAGCGCTCACCCAGCCTCTCACGCAGCTCACGCTCGGTGCGCTGCCGGTAGGAGATCAGATTGAGCGCCCGCTCCATTGCCTGCCGGAAGGGCTTGTCGTCGTTCATAGCGCTGTCATGTCCGGAGCTCTACGTAGGCGAGCTCCGGAGTTCGCCTACCCCACTACTTCTGCTCGTTGCCGACCAGCACCACGAGATCGCTGGCGTCTCCGCCTCCTCCGTTGACCTCAGGTACGGGCTTTCCTGTAATCAGCGCCTCGAGGCGGACGGCCATCTCGGGGTCCTCTCTGAGGAACTGCTTGCAGTTCTCCCTGCCCTGGCCCAGCCTGATGTCGCCGAACGAGTAGAACGAGCCGCTCTTCTTAACGAAGCCCTTCTCGGTTCCAAGCTCCAGCAGCTCGCCCTCCTTGCTGATCCCCTCGTTGAACATGATGTCGATCTCGGCGGTCTTGAACGGAGGGGCGACCTTGTTCTTGACGACCCGCACACGCACGCGGTTGCCGACGAAGTCGTCGGACTGCTTGATGGACTCGATGCGGCGGAGATCCAGCCTGACCGAGCTGTAGAACTTGAGCGCCCTGCCTCCAGGGGTAGTCTCTGGGCTCCCCCAGAGCACGCCGACCTTCTCACGGATCTGGTTGATGAAGATGACTGCGGTGTCGGACCGGCCGATGGCCGACGTCAGCTTGCGAAGGGCCTGCGACATAAGTCGCGCCTGAAGACCGATGTGTGTGTCGCCCATGTCTCCGTCTATCTCGGCCTTGGGGACCAGCGCCGCGACGCTGTCCACGACTATCACGTCTACCGCGCTGCTGCGTACCAGATACTCGCATATCTCCAGGGCCTGCTCAGCGCTGTCCGGCTGGGAGAGAAGCAGGTCGTCCAGGTCGACCCCGCACCGGGCCGAGTATCCTGGATCGAGTGCGTGCTCCGCGTCTATGTAGGCCGCGGTTCCGCCGAGTTTCTGCGCTTCGGCCATGATGTGATAGGACAGGGTGGACTTACCCGAAGACTCTGCTCCATAGATCTCGGTCACGCGACCGCGAGGCACTCCGCCCACACCCAGCGCCTCATCCAACAAGAGAGACCCGGTCGAGATGGCTTCGATCTGCATAGCCCCTCGGTCCTCCCCAAGCCTCATGATCGTACCCTTGCCAAAGTGCCGGTCGATCTGTCCCAATGCAACTTCAAGTGCCTCACGTTTCTTCTTGTCCATGTACCCTCTCCAGACTTGCCTCAGCGGACTCGCCGCCCTGAGTTTATGTACTACTTAGACTACTTAGGTGTGATACGAAGAGTTTAACACGGTATCTTCGCCATGTAAATACATTTGTTCTAAAAGTTTTACGCAAAATAATTGGATGTCTTCCCGATTCCTGCCTACAGTCCGCACGATGCTATAATTAGCTGTCTTTCCGCAACATTCACTCAGCCACCTCACTTCCAGTATGATCGGACAACAGAGAAACCGGAACCGCAAATATCGCCGTGTTGTCGTCAAGGCGGGCACCGCCCTGATTACCAGTGGCTCCAACGAGTTGGACACTGCGACCATGGCGGACCTCGTCAGGCAGATCGCCCAGCTCCATGCTGGGGGATGCCAGATGCTTCTCGTATCCTCTGGAGCCGTTGCCGCCGGAAGACACGTGCTCGGTACGTCGAACGGAAACAGCAGCCTACACATGCGGCAGGTGCTGGCGGCCATCGGCCAGGGGCGCGTGATGAGCGAGTACGAGCGCCTCTTCGATCAGCACGACATCCACGTTGCCCAGGCGCTGCTGACCGGGAGGGATATCAACGACCGGGAGGGCTACCTCAACATACGCAACACCCTGCTGGGACTTATCGAGCTGGGAATCATACCGGTAATCAACGAGAACGACGTCGTGGCCGTCGACGAGCTTGGAGGAGAGATGTTCGGCGACAACGATATGCTCTCGGCGATGGTCGCGAACATAGTCGACGCCGACCTGCACATAATGCTCGGCCGGGTCAACGGTCTCTTCACCGCCGACCCGAACCTCGATACGACAGCCAGACCCATACCCGTCGTCACCACGTTCACGGATGAGATCGAAGCGCTCGGCGGCCCGTCCGCAGACAGTCGCGGACGCGGAGGGATGACGACCAAGCTGGAAGCTGCCAAGCTGGCTACCGCCTCGGGCGTGGACTGCATCGTGGCCGGGGGAATGCAACCCGACGTGATTCAGCGTCTGGTCCATGGCGAATCTCTAGGCACCCTCTTCCCCACCAGCGCCACACGAATGGAGAGCCGGAAGCGTTACCTGCTGAGCCAGATGCGCGAGTCGGATGCTGTCGTAGTGGACGGCGGAGCGGCTCGGGCGCTCGTGCAACGTAACAGCTCCCTACTGGCTGCGGGCGTGGTTGACTCCCTTGGCGACTTCGACCGTGGCGACGTCGTCATGATCCTGGACTCACAGCGACAGCAGATCGCCTGCGGCATCTCCAATTACAGCTCCCGCGACATCAGGCACATCAGGCGGCTGAAGTCAGACCGGATTGAGCCGACGCTGGGCCACTACTTTGGCGACGAGGTGCTACACAGAAACAACATTGTGATTCTGAATCAGACCGCTCGTGTCGAGGAGCCATTGGGCAGCAAGCCCGCGACTTCCGGCGAGCCCCAGCCCGCCAATCGGAGTTGACCTATGCAGACTACAGTCGATGAGCTAGCAACCAAGGGCCAGACAGCCCGGATCGCGGCCCGCCAGTTGGCCAAGACCGGCGGTGGAGTCAGAACGCAGGCGCTGCTCAACGTCGCCGACAGCCTGAAATCAAACCAGGATGAGATACTCCAAGCCAACGAGCGTGACCTCCAGAACGGCAGGGACAAGGGGCTGGAGGCGTACTATCTCGACCGGATGATGCTCAATCCGGACCGGCTCGACGCGATTGCGGCAGATGTCCGAAGCGTTGCGGCCCTCCCGGACCCAGTGGGCGAGACCATCGAAATGAAGGCGATGCCCAACGGTCTCCAGGTCGGACGCCGCCGTGTTCCCCTGGGGGTCGTCGGCGTCGTGTACGAGAGCAGGCCCAACGTCACCGTGGACATATCCACGCTCTGCCTCAAGTCCGGCAACGCCGTCATACTCAGGGGCGGGAGCGATACGATTAACTCCAACACCGCACTTGCGAGAGTCATCCGAGAGGCCATCGCGGACGCAGGCGCTCCGCCCGACGCGGTGCAGCTCTTCCAGTCCACAGACCGCGAACTGGTGGGCAGAATGCTCCGAGCGGACGACTACATCGACCTGCTGATTCCGAGGGGTGGCCAGGATCTCGTCAACCGAGTGGCTCGGGAAGCCACAATGCCCGCGATCACCGGCGGCGTAGGCGTCTGTCATACATATGTCGACAGGGGAGCCGACATATGTATGGCAGCCGACATAGTCTTTAATGCCAAGGTGCAACGATACTCTGTATGCAACGCTATGGACACCGTAATCGTCCACTCTTCCGCCGCGCCCGCGTTCCTTCCAATCATGGCCGGCATGTTCGCCGAAGCGGGTGTCGAGATGCGCTGCGACCTGCGGGCGCTCAGCCTGGTCGGACCGACCAACGGCAGCGAAAGCCCAAGGGTGAGACCCGCCACCGAGGAAGACTGGAATACCGAGTTCCTGGACCTGATCGCCGGAGTCAGGGTCGTGGACTCGCTCGACGAGGCCCTGGAGCACATAGAGACCTACGGATCAGGCCACTCGGACGCCATCGTCACTGAGGACTACTCAGCGGCGATGCGCTTCGTGGACGAGGTCGATTCGAGCGCTGTGTTCGTCAACTGCTCCACCCGTTTCAACGACGGCGGGCAGTTCGGCCTCGGCGCAGAGGTCGCCATCAGCACCAGCAAGTTCCACGCACGCGGCCCGATGGGTCTTCGCGAGCTTACATCCTACAAGTGGACAGTACTTGGCTCCGGCCAGGTCCGCACCTGAGATAGCAGTATGGCTAAGTACGACTTCCAACGAGAGACCCGCACACCGTACTCGGAGTGCTACATCATAATGCAGGACGACAACGCCATAGGCAGGCTCGATATGCACTTCGCCGATCCTGTCGTCCACGCTACCCTCAATGTCGAGGAGGTCGTGACCAGCGACGCGGTACAGGACATCATCGACGACATCGAGGCGGAACTGCTAGACGCCGTCGGAATCCATCGCCAGGAGATCATCATCCATGTGCATCAGGGCAGGGATCTCGGTGTTTACAGCACGAGCGACTTCGAGGGCACCAATGGCGGCGGCATCAGGTTCAACTAGCGCGGACCGTCAACTCACAGCCGACTAAACGCTACGCCGAGGTCGACTCTTCTCCGGATACGGGCGCGAGCTGTGAGACCTCCATCACTCGGAGGACGCCGGCCCTGGTAAGCATCCCGACCGGACTGTCGGACTCCATTACGACCGCCTGCTGTATGTTCTTGTCGGCCAGAATCTTCAACCCCTCTTCGAGAGGATCGTCAGGTGACAGAGTGATCGCATCCTGGACCTTGGTCATCGCCTCAGACACCCACGTTCCTGGCCACACCGCCATTGGTACGCGGCGAACGTCGGAGACCGTAATCAGCCCGTAGAACGTGTCTCCGAGCATTACAAGGTACGCCCGTTGCATCTCGGCCACCATGTGCTCATCGACGAGCCGCTGTATCGAAATGCCGGGCGGCACAACCTGGAGCCGCTTGTCCATCGCATCGCCAACCGTGCGACCCGACACGACGATTCTTTCGGAGCCGCTCTGACGCACCGATGACGCGGTCGACTGTATGAACCAGCCGATGAACATGAGCCAGATGCCTGTGACGAGTGTGTTCGTGAAGATGGCGACCACCCCGACACCGATCAGCGTGAATCCAAGCACCGATCCGGTGAGACTCGCGACCCTTGTCGCGCGCTCCTGGCTCTGCGTGGCCTTCCACACCAGCGAGCGCAGCACCCTGCCGCCGTCCAGCGGAAACGCCGGGATCAGGTTGAACAGGCCCACCAGCAGGTTCACGAACATCAGGTACTGGGTAAGCGCCGTAAGCGGTCCGGTCGACGCCCTGAGATTCAGGTAGATCAGACCAAAGAGACTGGCAAGCGCAAGGCTGGCGATCGGCCCGACCACCGACACCCAGAACTCTTCGCTCGCGCTCCTCGACTCCCCGTCGATCTGTGAGAAGCCTCCAAGAAAGAATAGAGTAATGCTCGTGACCCGAAGCCCGCGTCGGATGGCTTCGAGGGAGTGGCTGAGCTCGTGGATCAGGACGCACACAAACAACATCACGCTGCCGCGTCATCGCACAGTGTCTTCGACAGTTGCGCGATCTATTGCCAGGAAGGCTGGCTGGGA
>DAOUHG010000017.1:0-31560 GCA_034428835.1 Dehalococcoidia bacterium | reverse complement strand
AGTCGGTCTACCTCGGCGATAAGGTCGGCGTGCTCACAGGGTGGAGGGTCTCTGTCTGTACACATAGCTGGAGTATAAGAATATACCCGGCCTACCGCAACGCCTCAGCCGAAGCCGCTAATCAATTACTTTTTCACCATCGGCAAAGCCAGACGTGACATCATCCAAGCTTGGCATACGTCAGGGGTCATAATGACAACCCGAGCTAGCTGTAGAATGCCCTCCCGCTCGCTAACTGGTACAGAGCCATCAATACGGCCAACTATGGCTCCGTCTAGGCCAAGAGGATCTGGCCATTGATCTCCAACCCCGCAACTGGTCCTCAACTAGAGCCCTCTGCGGGTAGAACACGACAACCCTATTTGACGGATTTAGCATGATTCTGTGAAAGGCAAGGGAACGGAAAATGAGGCTCTTGCCAGATGCAGTTCCGGTAGACACCACAACGTTACTTCCGATACCTAAAGATTCGAGTGCTTGGGCCTGATGCGCCCAGATACCTGATGGGAACTCACTGTTGAGATACTCCCCGACCTTAGAGTCAAACAGGTACTGTGGTATCTTGGAGAATCGTGCCGGTTGACCGGGGATCTCGAAAGACTCGACGATTGTGAATTCGTTCCGGCTTAAGAGGTCACGAATAGCCTTGTACAATTTGCGTTCTCCCTAAATCATTAACCAGCGACGCCGGCACCACATGCCAATCAAGAGTTGTGGGACACCTGAAGCTCGGAGCGGCCGTAGTTTGCGGCCCGAATGAGAAAGCCTTGCGAACGACGATCAATCTGTGCAAGTAACTTGCACGAACCGGATTCATGAGGAAGCATATTAGCATAGATGGTGAAGAGTTGCTATTCCCATAGATGTGGGAGAAGATTGCATAAGTCCGTCATACCGACGAAAGCCGGTATCTAGAGGGGCGTGGGTGGTGCTCGTCGGCTTGGGATCAATCCATTTTCACCCTCACCCCAGCCCTCTCCCATCAAGGGAGATGGGGTAATGCAATTGTCTCGATGTGGGAAGACAAGTGCAAACTATTAGTGATGGAATCACCTGATATGTTGTCGGTGGCGAATTCCAGCCGAATTCGCCGATTGAGGGATCCACTATGTGTGATTCCTGACTGATGGAGCCTCAGTCAAATTGACCAGAGGAGTGATAGGTCTACACTTGTAGTGGCTAGAACTGAGCCGGAGGGACTCACACATTGAATCCGTCTGCAAGGCGTCAAGAGGCATTGCAGACGGTCTGGCGAGCGCTAAACCGTCTCTGGCATCTCAGGACTTCGCGACGTAGATGCACTCAGTACTTCAAGGACATGTTCAGCGCGAGGTCGGGGTTCATCCGTTAGGGTCAGTAGGGAGCGGTTCGCTGAATGGTTCGCCTCTACGTTTTGCTTCCAACCGGCGCTCATTCCAAGACGACCACTCCGCATGGGCCTCGGCTCTACCTTCTTCCCTGCGCTTTTCGATCAGGGGCTTTACGAATCTGTTGTGGAGATAGTTGCTGAGAACCAAGAGGTTTTGCCCTAATCTGTGGGCTCGGGCATGGTTTTAGTGCGCCAATAATCGTAGGTCATCTGCAAGCCCAGCCATGTCTCGGGTGTCGATCCGAATGCTTTGGAGAGACGGACTGCCATCTCGGCGGAAATCCGGGACCTCTCGTTGACGAGGTCGGATAGGGTCTTTCGGGTGACCCCGAGTCCATCGGCTGCCCTTGTTACGGTCAGGCTGAGGGGTTCGAGACACTCGTATCTGACGATCTCTCCAGGATGGGGTGGGTCGTACATGGGCATTGGCTGATTCTATAGTGCGCGGATACTGGCTTCAACCTTGGAAACGGTGAAGCCTTCCGAAGGGCAGGCGACAGTACAGGGCGAAGGCTACGAGGGGAATCGCATTCTCTACTTGAGGGCGCATGAGTCCGTTCGTGGTGAGCCTGTCAAACCATGAACGGCCCTTCGACAAGCTCAGAGCCTGCCCCGGACTTGATCCGGGGGCGAACGGGTTTGAGATTGCTCCGTGACTTCCTGTCTGGGGAATGCGATTATCCTGCGAAGGCTACGAGTAGTTGGTCTCGTGTCCAGGGGGAGCCGTGCGTCATTTGGTTGATTCTCTCTGTTTGAAGATCACGTCGTATATGGCGATCCACTTGGGGTCCGGTCTGGTGACATCTGCGCCGGTCGCCGATACATATTGATGTGCCAGACAGATAGCATAGTCGTTGACCGCTAGTCTGATCCGAACGATACGGCTGCGGGTACCCGGCGGAAAGCTACCCGAGGGTGGGCGCGACATGACTCGAATCTCTTCCAAATATGCTTGACCGTCTGCGAGCTTTTTCCTAATATCGAGTACACGGTATAGGTTGTAACGTTCAAAGTCGGTAGTTGTGACGGACACTTCTCGTTCAGGCGAGGTGGACATGGACAAGAGAGTCCTTGAGATTCTAAGACTTTATCTGAATGGCGAAATGGATCTTGATTCTCTTGAGGATCAGGTCGTCCGACTCGCGTTCAAGGCTGACGACCAAGACAGTCAACTCGTATATGAGGTTCTGGCGGAGATTGCGTACGTCAAGGACAAGGTGTCAGACGAGCCAACTTTCACCGACCGAATCGGCGGCATTGTCACCGAAGCCGAGTCTATCGGCAAACAGCCCGTTGTTGGATAGCCAACAGCAGGCTGCTTACTCTTTGCCAAAGCGAGGCCTAGGCCTAGTCGGCGGCTTCGGGCATGGTGCGGGTTAGCCAGAGTTCGTCTCGGACTGAGGTTCGGCGCTTGAGGCGGGTGTTGAGGAGGTCCTGGGCCTTGTCGTAGCGGCCGGAACGGATGTAGGACTCGAGGATGGTGTCCTCGAAGACCTCGCGCTGGGCGTGGCTGCCTCCGATGCGGGGGAGCTGCTCGACCAGGCCGTCGAGGTTGTCGGCTGCATCGTCGTAGGCTCCGTGGGCGAATGCCTCGATGCCTTTGACCAATGGCAGTGTGACCTCGGACGCGAGCGCGTTGCCTCCGCTTGCGGCCTCGCCGAGTCCGTCAATCATCCGTCCGATCTCTTCGGTGAATCCGCCTGCGGCGAAGGACAGAGCAGCGTGGGCGTCTCTGAATGCGGGGCCCGGCTTCTCGGCGGCGGGCAGGGCGATCTCTCGGACCTCTTCCCACGGAGCGGGCCGGTCGTCGCCGTATATCTTCATGCGCCACATCAGGGAGGCGCTGTCGGCGAGGGAGCCCAGGTTCTTCTTGACCACCGATGGACGTATGTGGTCCTCGTAGAGGGATACTGCGTTCTCGGGCCTACCGGTGGCGAGCTGGAAGAGTGCGTGGTGCCAGGAGAGGTGGACGTTGAACGGGCCGCGGCGGTCGTAGCCTTCGAGCCAGTCGCCGAGGAAGTCGGCGCCGCCATCAGGGTCGCCGGTCTCGTAGAAGACGTGGGCGACCGAGTGGGAGGCGTTGCCGTTGTCGGGTCTGATTGCGAGTGAGCGTTGGGCGTATTTTAGAGAGTCGTCGAAGTAGCCGGTCTCGTGGTGGGCGAAGGCATACTGTCCGAGGAACGCCCAGTCCTCGCCGTACTCGGACTTGAGCGGCTTGAGCATGGACAGGAGCTCTTCAGGGAAGTTGGGGATGCCCGCGCCGCTGCATCCGAGGATCAGCAGGCGGTTGGCGAGTCTGACCATGAGCATGTCGCGCGGGAACTCGTCGAGGTGCTCGCGAATGAGCCTGAGCGCCTTGTAGTTGTCGCCTTCGATCACGAGGCTGATGGCCTGGATATGCTGGCGTTCTCGCCTGGTGGCGTTTACGGCGAGTTTCCTGGCGTGGGCGATGGTCTCTCTGGCCCCGGCCATGTTCATGGCGTACATCTGAAACAGCGCTTTGGCGGCGTGGGCGATAGCTAGACCCTCGTCGGCCTCGATGGCTTCGGCGATTGTATTGTCCGCGCCGTATATCTGGGCGAGGAAGCAGTCGATGGTCTCGACGTAGCGATCGGCTGCCCTGGGTGACTCGGTGGTCAGGGGGAGTTCGTAGCGGTCTTTGATTCCCGTTCCGTTTGTCATGGCGCGCCTCCTAGCTGCGTCATTTGAGTATCGTGTGTGTATACGAAAGGTAACATAGCGTTGGAGGGTGGACAACGGCGCCCCCGCCCACTGGATACCGGCCTTCGCCGGTATGACGAGAGTTGGTTGAGGATTGCGGCGGGCAAAACGAGGCCCTGTTTGTAGGCTACGCACGGCTGGGGGGCTGCGATAAAATAGGGCCGATGTGAGTTGATGGAGGTGTTCCGCTTTGCCTAAGTTTGTTTTCATGCCGCCTCAGGACGATCTGAAGGCGATGTTTGCCGCGAGGCTGGCGGACACGATGCCGGAGTATGATCTGCCGAACGTGCTGATTACGCCGCATGTGGCGGTTGCGGACGTGGAGAACATCCCGGAGCGCAGGTTCCAGATCATCCTGGACAATGCGCGTCGGTTCCTGAACGATGAGCCGCTGGCGAACGTGGTGGACAAGGAGAGATGGTACTAGGGGGAGAGCATGGTAACTAAGAAGCCGAGGATCAAGCTGACCTACGAGGACTACCTATCCACGCCGGATGACAAGCGGTATGAACTGTTGGACGGAGAGTTAGTTTTGGCTCCAGCCCCACGAACGACGCATCAGAGGATCCTACTCGAACTGACACTGACCGTTGGTCGACATGTCAAGGACCACAGCCTGGGCGAGGTATTCACTGCGCCAACCGACGTGTTTCTGACCGACACTGACGTGGTGCAGCCAGACCTGTCGTTCATATCCAGGGAGCGGGCGGGCATCATCACAGAGCTCAGCATCCAAGGAGCGCCTGACCTGGTCATCGAAGTCCTATCTCCGTCCACTGCCAGTCGTGACCGGGGATACAAGCGGGCACTGTATGCTCAACATGGTGTGAAAGAGTACTGGATGGCTGGGGTCGAATCGGCGACCATCACCGTGCTGTTGCTAGGGGAGAGCGGGTTCGAGGTGTTCGGCACGTTCGGGGAGGGGGAGAGGTTCGCGTCTCCGACTCTGGGGGGGTTCGAGGTTGAAATTGACGTGGTGTTTGGGTTGAGGCGGGGCTAGGTCTGGGCCGAAGGCTGTGGCGACGAAGCAGGAGCCGGACATCGTACATGGTGGCAGGATAATCGATCTGATGAAAATCGCGTCGATGCAGGACAGAATTGGCCGTAGAAGAACGAAATCACAGGGAGCCGGACATGCCGTACAGGCCTCATATATTCGCAGACAACCCACTTGACCGCGGCGACCGCGAGCGCAGGGACGAGACGTGGCTTGCGCATAAGGTCATGGACCCGGACACCAATATCCTGGTGATGCCGGAGCTTGACGTGCCGCTGACCGATGGGGAGGCCCCAGCCATATCCTGGATGAGTCCGAGGGACGTGACGTGGTTCGGCATCGAGGGCGACCCGGTCTTTCTGGGGTTGCAGGACGGGGTCGCACACTTTGCGATACTCGTCCCGGCTTCCAGCGGTGCGGCGGCGCGGCTGAGAAATGACCCGTCTATCAGATTCGTGGACGCTCGGACCGCGGCTCCAATCGTCAGCGGCGGCGAGTCCGGCATCATCGCACAGGCGCGTGCGCAGCTCGACTGGCACAACCGCCACGGGTTCTGCTCCGTGTGCGGCGAGCGCACGGCCATGGGGCGCGGCGGTCACGTCCGGCGGTGCATGGGCTGCAAGGCCGAGCACTTCCCTCGGACAGACCCCGTGGCCATTATGCTGGTGCACGACGGCGACCGATGCCTGATGGGGCAGTCGAGGGGACGCCTTTCGCGCATGAGGATGTACTCGGCGCTCGCGGGGTTCATGGACCAGGGCGAGACCATCGAGGAGGCTGTCGCGCGGGAGGTCAGAGAGGAGGCAGGGATCGAGGTCAAGAACGTGCGATATCACTCGTCGCAGCCGTGGCCGTTCCCGTCATCGCTGATGATCGGATGTCATGCTGAGGCGGCGACCACGGATATCCACATGGACGACGAGGAGATGACGGACGTGCGCTGGTTCGACAGGGAAGAGGTGATCGACGCGCTAGAAGGTCGGAACTCCAGCCTGGCCGTACCTCAGCCGTTGGCGATCGCGCATCACCTGGTCAAGACATGGGCGTATGGTGAGATCTAGCGGGCAATGAATCCGCCGTCGATGACGAGCTCGGTGCCGGTAACGAACGAAGCCTCGTCCGATGCGAGGAACAGCACTCCGTTGGCCACCTCTATGGTCTCACCCGTGCGACGGAGCGGTGTCAGATCGATCAGGTCCTGACGCTGGTCCTCGGACCTGAACTGGGATGAGCGCATAGGGGGCATGAAGCCGGGATGGACCGAGTTCGCCCTGATCCCGTCCGGGCCGTAGCGCACCGCGGTGGCCTTGGTGAAGATGCGAACCGCGCCCTTGGAGGCGTGGTAGGCGGGATGGCCTCCCTCGCCGCCAACGAATCCCATGATGGACGAGATGTTGACGATGGAGCCGCTTCCGAGCTGCTGCATGGTGGGTATGACCGCGCGGGTGCCGAGATAGACGCCGGTTGAGTTGACATCCATGATCCTGGTCCAGCCGTCGATGTCGAGAGGGTCCTCATGTGAGCCGCTACTGATGCCGGCGTTGTTGACCAGGATGTCGACAGTGCCGTACTTCTCGATCGTTGCGCTCACCAGTGCTTCCCACGACTCGGCGCTGGTGACGTCGGTGTGGATGTAGGTCGCCTCTCCTCCTGTGTCTTCGATCTCGCGGGCAACGGCCTCGCCGTCGTCGTCGACTATGTCGGCGATGACTACCTTGGCGCCTTCGCGCGCAAACAGGCGGGCCTCCTCGGCGCCCATTCCGCCGGAGGCTCCAGAGATAATCGCGACTTTGCCTTCCAATCTCATCTCTTCACCTCGGTATCAAGTTGCTGCCGAAGCAGCGCGGAATTCAGTGACCGTTGCGACTCACGTACCTGTCGATGCTGATCGCTCTAACGCGGCGCGTGTATCTGACGCGGACGTACTCGCCGATAGCGAGCAACTCAAACGTCGGTTTATCCACGGAGAGCCAAGCGCCGTTCACATGGATGCGAAGTCTGCCATCATCTGCCTTGCCTTTCATGTCAAGCCGACCCTTGGCGACATAGTAGGGTGGGAGTGCGTCAGTGAGTGAGTTGACCCAATTAACGACCGCTCGTGCGATCACCTTGACCTGTTCTGACCGGCCAATGGTCTGGAATTGCGCCATCAGTAGCTCCCTCGCCAGTGGTTACGGGCTGCCACGGTTGGTACCACGTGTCCTTATAATAGCCGTGTTGTCGGAGACGGGCAAACTTTGGCTGGGAAGGCGAAGGGCTTTTTCACCGCCGCCGCTGGAAACAACCACACATGGGAGGAACAACAATGACGAAATGGTTCGAAGGCAAGGTCGCACTTGTAACCGGTGGCGCATCCGGCATCGGTAGAGCCACAGCTCTGGCCTTCGCTCGTGAAGGAGCCAGGGTGATCGTCTCCGACATAGACGTCGACGGAGGCGGCGAGACCGTCCGAATGATCAAGAACTCCGGTGGAGAAGCAACATTCGTCAAAGTCGACGTATCGATTTCGGACGAGGTCGAGGCCCTTGTCCGCCAGGCGGTCGAGACCTATGGCCAACTCGATTGCGCGTTCAACAACGCAGGTCTTGAGCGCGAATTCACCAACCCGGACGAGCGACACGCCGAGGAGACGTTCCAGTCCGTGATCGATATAAACCTCAAAGGCGTCTGGCTCTGCATGAAGTACGAGATCTCGCAGATGCTGGAACAGGGCTTTGGTGCAATCGTCAACACGTCGTCGGTCGCGGGTCTGGTCGGCATATCTGGTCAACCAATCTACGTAGCCAGCAAGCACGCGGTCTCCGGGCTGACCAAGTCGGTCGCCGTGGAGTACGCCGACAGGGGAATACGCATCAACGCAGTGTGTCCGGGTCTGGTCGACACGCCGCTCATGGAACGTATCTATGCGAGCAATCCCGAGTTGAAGGCGGAAGCCGATAGCTGGCAGCCGATTGGACGTACCGCCCAGCCCGAGGAGATTGCCGAGGCCGTCATCTGGCTCTGCTCGGACAAGGCCTCGTTTGTAGTCGGACACATGATGACGATCGACGGAGGACTCGTCGTTCGGTAGGGTAATTGCCTAGACCGCCCTTCGCTCCTGAGCCAGGGCAGTGGCCTCCTTCTAGGCAGAAAGAGGGGCATCTCGTGAGATCCGAGGGCTTGGGACAGAAGCGAGGTGTCTATCTCAGACCCTTGGCGTGGGTCGCGGCGCCTTCGCCGGCGATCTTGCCGAATACGGCGCCGGCCATGAGACCGGAGCCGCCGGGGTAGTTGTGGTAGAAGAGACCTCCGACGAGCTCGCCAGCGGCGTATAGGCCGTGAATGGGGGCGTCCTCGGTGTCGAGTACACGTCCTTCGGAGTCGATCTTTAGGCCTCCGAATGTGAATGTTATGCCACAAGTGACCGCGAAGCCCATGTAAGGGGGTGAGTCTATTGGCAGCGCCCAGTTGGTCTTGGGAGGCTCGATACCCGTCGTTCCCTTGCCATCAAGCGCAGTGGGGTTGTAGTCGCCGGGCTGGACGGCGGCGTTGAACGCTCGGACGGTGCTTACCAGTCCGTTACGGTCGATACCGAGTCCGTCGGCGAGGGCCTCGATGGTGCCGGCCTCGACTTTCGACACCTGTGGGATGTCGTACTCGTCTCTGAGCAGGTGCTTGGTCTTCTGGTCGAATATCTGGAACGCGGCACGTTGGGGCTGAAAAAGGATCTCCCTGCCGTACTTCGCGTAGGTGTAGTTACGGAAGTCGGCTCCTTCGTCCACGAATCGTTCGCCGTCCACGTTGACTATGATTCCGAACGGGTACGAGTGTTTCTGGAAGAGGTCGGCGACGTTTCGGTCGCCGGTCGGTGGGGCGTTGATGTCCCAAGCGACCGCATGGCATCCGCTCCAGTGGCCGAAGGACTGGGATCCGATGTCCAGGGCCATTCGGATGCCGTCGCCGGTGTTGAACTGGGTGCCCCTAACCTTGGCGAGCTCCCATCCGGGGCCGAGGTACCGGGTCCGCATCTCTGCGTTAGCCTCGAAGCCACCGCAGGCAAGCACGACTGAGGAGCACTCTAGGTCGTGGTAGCCGTCTTCGTCGCGGATAGTGAGTCCTGTCACCCGGCCCTGACGATCGGTGGAGAGGGCAGTGGCCTTCGTTCCGTACCTGATGGCTCCACCCTTGCGGTCGACGAGCTCGAACTGGCGGTCGGAGAGACCCTTGCCGCCGCCGACGGCCTCGACGATCAAGCCGCCCCAGAACCTGAGTATGCCCTCATGCCGGAAAGCCTGCCTGCCGTATGCCAGGATCCACGGCACGCCCTGGTCCCTGAGCCAGCTCATGGTGGAGTGAGAGCGCGACACCAGGGTCTGGACCAGCTGGGCGTCGGAAAGCCCCTCTGTTACGCGCATTACGTCTTCGTAGAAGACGCTCTGGGAGTAGGAGCCGACGTCGATGCCTGACTTTTCTTCTTCAGACATTTCGGGCAGCAGTGCAACGATGTCTTCGATTCCATCGTAGGCGAATCTGAAGAGTCCACCCGTGAAGTAAGAGTTGCCGCCGCGAAGGTACTCGGGGGCCTTCTCTAGCACGAGTACGGTCGCGCCCTGTTCAAAAGCGGCGAGGGCCGCTGAGAGCGCGGCGTTCCCGCCTCCTACCACCACTACATCGGCATACTGACTGGAACTCAACAGGTGCCTCCGATTCACTACGGTCTGTACCCTTGTCAGGGCTCTAAAAACGTACAGGAAGGTCCCATCGAGTGTAAACCCGCGTGGCTAATGGGAGCATGTAGCAATTCTGTGGGTGATTCAATCGGCAATCGCCTTTCGGCAGATCCTGGACGAACGAATGCGGGCTATTTGCCCGCGCTCCGGAACACGGGCAAATAGCAACACCTACAAAATCTGATACAGGTTCGGCTAATGGGCCTTTACTATGACTGGTCACAGTGTGGACAATGCGTGGCGTAGATGGATGCAGATGCATGGTCTTTTTGGATTGGGAGCAGTGTGTTGGACCTAAGTAAGCTCGTAGGCTATGCGCTCATGGCTATCGTGACCGTGTTCAGCACGGTCGGTATGACGGCGTGCGGCGGTGATACTGAAGACCCCATCCTGGTGTTTGCCGCCGCGAGCCTGACCGATCCGGTGACGGAGCTTGCCCGGAGATTTGAAGAAGATACGGGCATTCGGGCCGATCTGAACTTTGGCGGCTCAAACGCGCTGGCGCGTCAGATCGTGGCGGGTGCACCAGCCGATCTCTTCTTGTCGGCTGGGGAGGCGCCGGTCGATCTGTTGGTAGAGGAGGGCCTTGTCAGCGAACCAGATGTGCGAGAGCTGCTTGGCAATGAACTGGTGGTCGTGACAAGGCCGGAAGGCGGCCAGCCTGGAACTTTCGAGGCACTGCTGAGTGACCGATATGCGAGGGTCACCATCGTCGACCCAGGACTTGGGCCGGCCGGACGATACGCCGAACAGGCACTGCAATCTGCTGGGACATGGGAAGCGCTTCTTCCCAAGGTCGTGCTGGCCAGCGATGTGAGGGCAGTTCTCAGTTACGTGGAATCTGGTAATGCGGACGCCGGAATCGTGTACCGAACCGACGCGGCGACAAGGCCTGGGTTGAGCGTGGCTTTTGCGGTTCCCTCCGAGCTTCACTCACCGATCAGATATCTGGGGGCAGTGCCAGAGCGCGCGGAAGGATCGAAAGCTGCCGAGAGGCTGCTGGAGTTCCTGACGTCGGACGATGCTGCCGATGAGTTCAGAAGGTTCGGCTTCCTGGCTGCGCCTTCCAAAGTGGGGCAGAGCCGTTGAGCAGCAGGACAACCGCACTATGGCCGAAATCGGACTAGTCACACTCACTCTAACCCTCTCCCTCGACGGAAAGGGGGCTGTTGCAGGTGGGGTAGAGTCTAAATGCGATTGTCCTGCCTTGAGCAGGCGACATGCTTGACGCCATATTCATCTCGCTTCAGGTTGCGTTTGTTGCGACGGTAATCAACCTTCCGCTCGCGCTGCTCTTGAGCTGGTTGGTGGTCAAAAAGCGCATCCGGGGGGCGTTTCTGCTGGATATACTGGCGTCTCTGCCACTGGCAGTGCCGCCGGTCGTTGTGGGCTATATGCTGCTACTGATGTTTGGTCGCAGGGGCCCGCTGGGGAGGCTGTTAGAGGCTGCCCTGGGTTGGGACATTGTGTTCACGTGGGTTGCGGCGGCGATCGCGGCGGCAATCGTCTCTTTCCCGCTAACTGCGCGTGCGATCATGGTGGCGATGCAGGGGGTTGATGAGCGGATCGAGAGATCGGCGCGCAGCCTGGGGGCGGGGCCACTCCGGGTCGTGTTTACGATCACGCTGCCGCTAGCTTATCGGGGCATTCTCGCAGGAGTGCTGCTCGGCTTCGTCAGGGCCATCAGCGAGTTCGGTGCGACCATTGTAGTGGCCGGAAATCTGGTCGGTAAGACCCGGACGCTGCCCGTAGCGATTTACCACAACGTCCAGCTTGGTCGCGACAAGGACGCTCTGATCCTGGTGGCCGTGTCAATTGTACTGGCTATTGCTGCGCTGGCCATTCACAATTGGCTAGTGGCGCGGTCGAACCGATAGGGAGGTCAGCACTTGGGCAAGCCCCGATACAACACAGGGGACTCGTTCATCTCATTCAGGGTGAGGAAGTCGTACGGGGACTTTAGCCTTGACTGCCAAGCGGACTTCGATAACGGTGTTACAGCCGTGTTCGGGCCCTCTGGCAGCGGCAAGACAACTCTCCTGGACTGCATTGCAGGTATGACTTCGCCAGACACGGGCTATATTCGGGTCCAGGGAGACTCGGTGTACTCGTCGGATTCCAGAGTGGACCATGCTCCCGAGAGACGCAGGTTCGGATACGTCTTTCAACACGGCGCTCTGTTTCCCCACATGACGGTGCGTAAGAACGTTATGTACGGGTATGCGCTGACACCGGATTCGGACCGTCGCGTCGATCCAAACGAGGTCGTGAGTCTGCTCGGTATTTCGCACCTGATGGAGCGGACTGTGAAGAACCTGTCAGGGGGGGAGCGTCAGCGGGTGGCACTTGCCCGTGCCCTTGCGGCGTCGCCTAGACTGCTGCTGCTCGACGAGCCCCTAGCCTCTTTAGACGCGGCCCATAGGGCGTCCATACTCACCTATCTCAGACACGTTTCCGAGCAGCTCGGGACACCGATGGTCTACGTGTCGCACTCACTTTCCGAGGTGATGGCGCTGGCGTCCAACACACTTGCTCTCGCGGCGGGCAGGCGAGTGGCGTATGGGCCAACCGATGAGGTGATGGCCCGCTCCGACGTAGCAAGCTATGCCGACTACTCGACTCTAGAAAACATTCAGGAGGCCGAGGTCGTGAGCTCCGATCCATCTATGGGTACTTCGACGCTGAGGCTTGGGGACACCACACTGGTGGGGCCTCCCACGACCGCGGTTCCTGGCGAGCGTGTGACCATATCGATCCGTGCCGGCGACATCATTCTGAGCCTTGGAGTGCCCCCCCTGATGAGCGCTCGCAACGCCGCGCCATCGGTTATTCGGGACCTTCATGAAGTCGGAGGAAGGGTGCTTGTCAATCTGGACATCGGCGATAGGTTTGTCGCGGAGGTGACGCCGGCGTCGGCGTCTGAGCTAGGGTTGAGGTCCGGCCAAGACGTCCACGTCGTGATCAAGTCCAACAGTATCCTGGTCTTCGGATCAGAGGCCGATTCTGGGGCAGTCGGAGAGTAGCGGGCACCGAGCGCAATCGGGTCTCTTCCTGCACGTCGTATTGCCGTGGCGAACGATCAGGGCGTGGTACTCGTTGTACACGTGAACTTCTCGTGGCACTTCGTTGTGGAACATGCTCTGGAGATCGCTGTAGCTCGAGTGAGGAGCGGACCACCCAAGCCGATGGAAGACTCGGCGGGTGAACGCATCTACCACAAACACGGGCCTGCCAAGCGCGTAGAGGAGGATGTCGTCGGCTGTCTCTTCGCCAATGCCGTATACGGTCAACAGATCGCGTCGCAGGTCAGCGGTCGGATGTTCGCTCATGCGTCCCAAGTCGTCCTCGTAACGGTGGCCGAGGAATTCGCAAAGGGACCTGAGCCGTTTTGCCTTTACCCTGAAGAACCCTGAAGGGCGGATCAGCCGCTCAAGTCTTTGGAGGTCCATGTCGCGGATGGCTGATGGAGACAGGGCGTCGGTGGACTTGAGATTGGCGATAGCGTGTTCGACGTTTCTCCAAGCCGTGGACTGGACGAGAATCGCGCCGACCAATACCTCGAATGTTGAGTCGGCGGGCCACCAGGATTGGGGGCCGTAGTGATGCAGGAGGCTATCGTAGATGTCTCTCAGTGAAAGGGGCAGTGTCTGGTTCTCCTGTTTGGCGGTCCCACGGGTTTGCGGGCGTCACTACGCCGACAAGGATTGTCTGGGCATCGGGTCGCACGTACACTAACATTACTTACAACCCCACTGGGACCTGAGAGGCGACGCTTCAGACCATGCCTGGATTCACAGAACGTCTTCAGTCGGCATCGCTCAACAGCCGGAGCCTAGTCTGTGTTGGGCTAGACCCAGACCCGGAATTGATGGCGATCGCTGATGTGACTGAATTTAACGCCCGGATCGTAGACGCGACCCACGACCTGGTATGCGCGTACAAGCCTAATTTCCCCTTTTACGAGGCGCTCGGAATACCTGGCTTGCTTGCGTTGGAGCGTACGGTTCAAAAAATACGAGATGCTTCTCCGGATGTGGCGCTTATCGCGGACTGCAAGCGTGGAGATATTGGCTCGACCAACAAGATGTATGCGCGGGCGCTGTTTGACACCTGGGGATTCGATGCCGCGACGGTGAACGCCTGGGGCGGCGGAGACTCAATCGAGCCGTACCTGGAATACGAGGACCGGGGTGTCTTCGTCTGGTGCCGTTCGTCCAACCCTGGTGCGGCGGAGTTCCAAGACGTTCCTGTGGACTTCGATGGCGAGTCGGTGCCGCTCTTTGAGTGGATGGCTATCAGGGCTGCCGAGTGGAACCGAGGGTCGTCCAACGTGGGAATTGTGGTGGGCGCGACGTATCCGTCCGAATTGGCGGCTGTTCGCGCCCGGTGTCCGGGGATGCCCATACTCGTGCCGGGCGTCGGGTCCCAGGGAGGCGACCTCGATGCGAGCCTGACCCACGGACTCGACAGAGATGCGCCGAACTTACTGATAAGCTCGTCCAGAGGCATAACCTACGCTTCGCGGGAACGGGAGAGTTTTGCATCCGCCGCGCGCTCGGCCGCCTCCCGTCTCAGAGAGGACATCAACGGGATACTAGCCAGGGAGGGCAGGGGATGGTGACCGACTATGCCCTGGGGTGGGTCTTGCGACTTCGCAAGAAGCATCCGTGCGGTGGTACTGACTGGGAAGTCGTACGACTTGGGGCGGACATCGGTCTTCTTTGTCTAACGTGCAAAAGGCGTATTCTAATGCCGCGTTCTGCGCTGGACAGGAGGGTGAAGACGGTCGTATCGTCTGGTGGCGAGCTTAGCTGAGGTCATTGTGACGTTAGTCGATGCGTTGACACTACCCCAGTCGAAAACTAGAATTGGCGCAACCCATCAGTAAGGGGAAGACAAATGCGGGAGATGTCAATCGACAGTATCCGCGTCAGCTTGATGAATTACCAGCGTGTGGTGATTCTCAAGGTCAAGGATAGTGATCGCTACTTACCCATCTGGATCGGCGCTAACGAAGCCGATGCCATCGCTTTGAAATTGCAGGACATGAGCGTTCCTCGTCCGCTTACGCATGATCTGCTTGGTGCGGTCATCACGTCGCTCGGCGCACAGGTGAACCATATCATCGTCTCGGACCTGAGTGACGACACGTTCTATGCCAAGATCGTCCTGGACTACGATGGCAGCCAAGTCGAGATAGACTCGCGGCCATCCGACGCCATCGCGCTAGCGGTACGCGCGGAAGCGCCCATATTTGCCGAGGAGTCCGTAATTGAAAAGGTAGGCGTCCAGATGGACGAGGAGACGGGCAAGGCGGTCATACCGCAGGATGGCAAGGAAGATGAGGGACGCGAGCTAAATGAAGATGAGCTGAAACGCTTGTCCGCGTTTTCCGATTTCATTGACAGCCTCGATCTTGAGGACCTAGGTGAAGGGGACAAGCCGCAGCAACAGCGGACATAGGTAAGTCCCAAGGCACATCATAGATACAGGCCTCGCCCACCCGGCGGGGCCTGTATCGTTCAGGCAGATTTTCTGTAAATCAGCCGCTACCCTGGTTACGCTATTGGCTGGGCAGTCCCGTCAACTTTAGTTAAGCGGCACGAATTGGGAGAGGGTCATCTTGGGTTTTGAAGTCTATGACTACCGCAAGGACGTCAGAAACGTTCTGGTTACGCCTCAACTGAGGTCGAGGTTCATGAGGATGGAAGCCGGGGAGGTCTCCGAACCTCACAGTCACGATCTCGGCCACGAGGTCTTCCTAGTGCTGGAGGGCAGCGCGGAATTCGAGATCGACGGCGATAAGAGAGTGTTGGGCCCCGGCCAGATGTGCATTGCGCTAGTGGACCAGCTGCACGGAATACGAGTGGTGGGGGACGGTCCGATGACAATGTACCTGTCCGTTACGCCCCACATCCAGCCTACCCACACAATGTGGCGCGGCGGGGACAGAATGCCGCACCGATTCGTACCAGCGTCGGCCTACGACCAGGACACTGACCCGACGCCGTTCGAAGATGCAGTTAAGCGACTAATTGAGAATGCCGAGGCCGTCTACATGGCGGCTCACGAGGCTCACCGTGTCCAGGTCCAGTTGGCGCCGGAGCTGCTAGATACTGTAGACGGCGATGACCTGGACGCGGCGTCAGCACTGAGAGACGAGATGTGGGACGCGCTTTCTCCGCTGTTTCGCCAGTGTGCAGAGCTTGCGGACGCATGGAATTCGATCGCGCCTCGGGCCGGTAAGACTAGGTAGTCGGTCGGCCCCGGTTATACTGTCCACCAGTGACCGGGGCAGGGACCAGTTCTCCCCGGCCAAGCGTGGTAGGGATCGGCAACGAGACGACTTGAGGTGTGTTCAATGAACCGTGTACGGATCGGTGTGGTTGGCTGTGGAGCGATAGCCCAGATTCAGCATCTGCCTTTCTTATCGGAACTGGCTGAAGAGTTCGAGTTGACTGCCGTGTGCGATGTCTCGCCATCCGCCGCTGAACATGCGGGTAATTTGTTCAATGTCCGTAATCGGTTTACTGACTATCGGGACCTACTGGCCTCTGACGTCGATGCCGTGCTGCTCTGCCAGACCGATCCCAAAACTGAGGTCGCGGTAGCTTCGCTAGACGCTGGGAAGCACATGTTCATAGAGAAGCCTGTGTGCCTGTCTGTGGAAGATGTCGATCGGATCATTGCTTCAGCCGACAAGGCCGGTGTGGTCGCCCAGGCGGGTTACGTGAAGCTCTTTGAGCCCGCGTTCGAGGCGGCAGTTCCAGAAGTGGAGGGCATGGAGGATGTTCAGTTCGTCCAAATCAACCATCTGCATCCCGATAACTCACTGCACATCAGACAGTTCAGGACTGCGCAATTCGGCGATGTGCCTACTTCAGCAACACAGGCTGCAGCTGACGCACGTCGGGCGTCAATAAGGGAAGCGATCGGTAATGTGCCGCCGTACGTCGAGAGGGCTTACATGACGCTCTCAGGCAGTTTGATCCACGACCTGTATGGGCTGAGAGCGCTTTTCGGCTCTCCGTCGGCAGTACTTCATACTGACATTTGGAACGACGGCAGCGCGTTCAGCACGACGCTCGAGTACCCGTCGGGACTCCGGTGCGTTGCCACGTGGGTGGATCTGCCAAGGCTTTGGGACTTCCACGAGACCCTGGAGGTTTACGGTTCGAGCAAGCGGGTCATCGTCCAGTACGCGACAGGATTCTCTCGGGGGGTGTCCACGCTGACCGTTCACGAGATAGATGACAATGGGGCCACCGTGCAGCGGCAGCCTGCCATGGATTGGGAGAGTCCATTCAGGCGGGAGCTTCGGCACTTTCACGAGTGTATCGCTGAAGGCGTCGAGTGCCGATCACCTGTGTCGGATGCGCGTCAGGACATCTCGCTGATCATAGACATCACCAGAGCTCACATTGCCGGCGGCCCCATACAGAGGTCGTAGCCGCTACCGGAGAGTCCACGTCGAGCGCCCCGGCTGGCGGAAGGCTAGTGAATCGCCCTGAGTACGCCATCCGCAGTTGGCAGCAGGATTGTTCCGCCCTCGGTCAGTGTTGGCGCCGCGGACAGGCCTCCCTGAACGTCCAACTCCCAGAGTAGTGTTCCAGTCAGCTTGTCTATTGCCAACACTCCGGCGCCGTTGGTGCCCACGATCAGTGAGTCGTCTGTCAGAATCGCGGGAGAGAATACCGTGGAAGCCGCTGGCGTCTCCCAGCGCACGTGGCCTGTGGACAGATCAAGGGCAACGACTGTGCCGCTGCCGTCGACTTCTGATACGCTTACAAAGACAGAGTAGTCGTCAGCGGCAAGGGCGAATGCGGTATCGCCGACGATGGTCCTGTTCTGCCAGAGATAAGCGCGAGGCAGAGGAGGGCGGGGGGCCATGTCCCACAGCCAAAGTTTTGTCCACCAGAAGCGTATTGCCTTCTCCATCGGAACATCGCGCTCGCGAATATCAAGAGCCTGTACAAAGGCACGATCGCCAGGAACAACCAGGGCTGTGCCTGACACAACGGGGGCGGCGGATGTGCTGAACCACAGTGGAAAGGTGAGGCGACGTCTGCCGTTTTCGGCGCTGATGAGATTCACGTTACCGTCCGAGCTGATGGCCGATATGATCTGGCCGGAGAGCCGTATGGGTCGCGAGACGTCCCCGTCTATCGTGTGACGCCAGAGCTGTTTGCCGGTCGCGGCGTCGATGGCGTACACGTCGTTGGAGGCGATGTAGATGACTCCCGTCTGAATGATCGGAGACCCTACTACCGAGGACTCCAGATCGAATACCCAGAGCGTCTCGCCAGTTTCGCGGTCGAGCGCGATCAGGTTTCCGGATCGTGTGCCGACGTATACCATGTCGCCGGCGACAGCGGGAGAGTAGTCAGCGATGCTGTCTAGACTGACGTGCCATAGCCGGGAGCCTTCGGAGGCCGTCACCGACGCAATGGCGCCCGTGGCCATCGTGTCGCCTGAGACGATGTAGATCAAGCCGTCGGTGTAGGTCGCCGGGGCCGACAGGGGCTCACCGGAGTCGAATTCCCATTCGCTGGCGACGGACGGTCTGGCAATCGACCCAATTTGCGCGGGTGTTTCCAGAGCCGAGATGTCGCTGGTGGGTGTCGGTACCGGCAGCGACATACCGTGGTAGTTCCAGAGGCTGGTGGCTGTTACTGAGAGGGCAATGGCAATTGGGACCAGCGTCAGCACTATCCAGAGACGACGCCTGGAAGCAAACCGATAGCCGGTCGGCTCTGTCCACCACCTGACCATCAACTGTGCCCGGGTGCGTCGCAGGTCGGGATCCGGCGTCGAGCTGCTCCTAATCTGCATTCAACTCCTCATGGCCTGTTCCGCCATCGCGATTCTATATTCACGATACAGGCATGACCGGGTCGCGGAAAAGAGCGGTGTGGTTAGGGAGGAGGCAAATATGTGATGGCGTGTCTCTATGGTTCAGGAGCCATTAGTTGACAATCGTATCGTTCAGCCCCCATCCTAGGGCAGCGAATCGCGATTTCAGTCGATTGGCGAAACGGTATTGAAGAATCAGATTTATTGAATTATTCTTGGTTGCGCGGTTCAAGAGGGCTGCTTTGACATGCTCCGGGCAGCCCGTGTTCAGGAGGTTAGCAAGTGACCCTTAGGTTCTTGTCGGCAAAATTGATTGGTCTGTTCATTCTTAGCGCGGTCCTGCTATTGGCATTGGCGGTAGTGGGTTGTAGCTCGTCTCAAGAAGAGGCTACACCCGCAGCGCCCGCCCCAACGGCGCCTCCGGCGGCTCAGGCAGCGCCTACACAGGCGCCCGCTGCTCCTGTGGCAAAAGCTGAAATGGCTATGATGGATTGCGAGATTGGGTGCCTGATGTCACCCGATCCCAACCCCAAGTCGGGCGGGACCGTGAAGACGGCCTGGGGCGCGACTACCAAGCACTTTGACATTCACCAAGGTGGAGCGGGTCACATCATGACCTCGTTCTACAACAAGCTGATCGGCCTTGACCCTACGGTGGGGCTCGCGGAGATGACTCCCGAGCTTGCTACGAGTTGGGACGTCGCTCCCGACGGCATGAGCTTCACGTTTGACCTTCGCGAGGGTGTCAAATTCCACGACGGCTCCGACTTCAGCGCCGACGACGTGGTGGCAACGTTCGACCGGATCATCTTCCCGGAGAACTACGAGGGCATGACAAGCGTCAGCCAGAGCCTGTTCGATGCGATTGGCTCGATCGAGAAGATGGACGACTACACGGTCAAGTTCACTCTCAGCAAGCCCAGGGTGTGGCAGTTCGACCTGTTCACCATGACCAGCGCGGTCATATACCCCTCGGACTTTCTTGAGGCGAACAACAACGACTTGCGAACGATCGTAGCGCCGGGGACCGGCCCGTTCAAGTTCGTAGAGAACAAGCCGGGCGAACTCTGGGAGTTTGAGAAGAACTCAGACTACTGGAACCCTGAGCTGCCGTACGTCGATACCGTGATAATGCAGCACGTTCCAGCCTGGACCGACAGGGGCACGGCGGTGCTGACAGGTAACGCGGACTTCTCCTGGAACGTCTCCCGAGACACCTGGGAAGAGGGAGAGAAGCGTGACGACGTCTTCGTCGCACTTCTCGACAACTTCGGCGCGCTAGAGGTGAAGTGGAACAACGAGAAGGCACCGTTCGACGACCCCAGGGTCAGGCGAGCCGTGCACCTGGCGATCAACCGTCACCAGGCGGTCGACGTTTATAGGGAAGAGACCAATATCGTAAGCCGCTGGATGTCGAAGGGTGGCGAGGGCGCAACGCCTGACGAGGAGCTTTTCCAGACACCCGGGTACAAGCGTGACAACACGGATGACATTGCAGAGGCACAGAGGCTTCTGGCTGAGGCCGGCTTTCCCGGCGGCGAGGGTCTCCGCTCCTTCAAACTCGTCTCGGCGTCCGTTCCAGGTCACGCCGAGGTGCTTGCGCCGTTCTTCGTGGACCAGCTCAGCACCAACCTGGGGATGGATATAGAGATCAGCGTGGTCGAGAGGGCTCTTGTCTCCGAAGAGTACAAGAAGGACTTCGACCTTGTGCTGAGCACGATCTTCCACTCACCGGTCAAGAATCACACGCCGCTCTGGCAGGTGGTCTGGACCACCGGGGCGTCCCAGAATTTCGGAAAGTACTCCGAGCCTGAGTTCGACGCACTCGTAGAGCAGTTGAATGGCGAGCTCGACGCGATGAAGCGTGCCGAGCTGTTCAGACAGGGCGAGGAAATGCTGGACGAAAACCCGCCCCAGTTCCACTTCGGCTTTACTGCGCACATGCCCATGTGGCGAGACTACGTCAAGGGCCTGCAACTTGAGAACAGGGTGCAGACCGAGTGGGGCCGGTTCGAGACCGTCTGGCTGGATAGATAACTAAAGAAAGCCGTCGTCCAGGAAAACATGCGGCCGGGGCCATGCGCAAAGTGCGTGCGGCCCCGGCCCTCGTCGCTACCTACATTGAACCATCTCGACCAAAGGCTGGTTGAGGCCACACCCTGAGCCCGTCTGACGGGTCTGGGAGCAAACCCCATGCAGACGTACATCTTCAGAAGGCTGGTACTCGCCGTTCCGACCGTGTTCGGAGTCACGGTGCTGATCTTCATCGCAATGAGGCTACTTCCCGGAGACCCTCTCGAGCAGATCTTTGGTGAGAATACGGGGATCTACGTTCTGAGTGAGGCGGAGCTAGAGGCGGCGCGCAAGAGCCTGGGGCTCGACAAGCCGCTGGTCATTCAGTACCTGACCTGGATAGGGGACGTTGCCAGGGGCGATATGGGCAGTTCGTTCTGGACCGATCAGCCGATAAGCGCGACAATACTCCGGCGGGGCCCGCTGACTATGGAGATAGGCATAGCAGCAGTGATTATCTCGTGGATAGTTGGTCTGCCGATAGGGATTCTTGCGGCGGCGGGGCGAAACTCCGTGCTTGACTACGCAGCCAGGTTTTTTATCACGCTATTCATGGCTATTCCTGGTTTCTGGCTGGGAATGACTTTCATTCTCTTCACTGTCATCTTCTTCAGTTGGAAGCCGCCTATTACGGTTTACAATATCTGGGACGACCCAGTAAAGAACCTTCAGATCATGGCTGGCCCGTCGCTGGCGCTTGGCATCGGACTGGGAGCGTTCATCGCACGGATGGCCCGAACGCAGCTCCTGGAGGTGTTCAGGGAGGACTATGTCCGGACCGCGAGAGCGAAGGGACTGAGCGAGCGCATAGTGATGTGGCGACACGTCGTCCGGAACGCTCTGCTCCCCGTAATTACGCTGTCGGGTCTCCAACTGGCGTTCCTGCTTGGCGGGTCTGTGGCTGTCGAGAGGGCGTTTTCGGTGCCTGGACTCGGCACCGCGCTGGTCGGGGGAATTGAGGAGCGGGACTGGATGATAATTCAGAACCTTGTACTCCTGTACGCTATCGTGTTCGTAATCATCAACCTAGTTGTCGATCTAGCTTACGGTCTGATCGACCCGCGCATCAGGTATCAGTAGCTCCGGCCAGACAGTATTCTGCTGAGTCGGTGTACAGAGTAGGCGAACGTGACCCAAAACACCGAACAATTCCTTGGGGAGCTTCAGCCCAAACGGCAGACGCGGATTGTATTGCTCTTCGAGAATGCCAGGCGATTCGCGCGGTCTTCCGTCCTGGGAACCGGGGCCGCAGTGGTTCTGCTGTTCATGGTGTTCGTCGCGCTGTTCGCGCCGGTGTTGGCCCCTGAGGATCCGTTGAAAGCCAACTATAGCGCCCTGTTACGGACGCCGTCCCTTGAGTTCCCGATGGGAACGGACGGGCTCGGACGGGACACGCTAAGCAGGGTGATTGCCGGTACTCGTTTGAGCCTGATGGTCTCTGCAATAGCCATCGTGATTTCGAAGATCATAGGCTTTTCGTGGGGTGTGCTTAGCGGTTACATCGGCGGCAGATTCGATCTGCTAAGCCAGCGGTTGCTGGACGTGTTGATCTCGTTCCCCAGCGTAATTCTCGCCCTTCTATTGCTAGTCGCGCTTGGAGCCGGAGTCAATACTGTCATCATTGCCATAGCCGCGACCGGGATCGCCGGTACGACGCGCATTATCAGATCGGTAACGCTTCTGATACGTGAATCGGAGTATGTGTTAGCCGCGCGGATGATCGGTGCGTCCCCCGTGAGAATCATGGTGCGGCACGTCACGCCGCAGTGCGTCGCGCCGCTGTTGGTGGTGGCGAGTGCGAGCCTTGGTGGGGCGATCTTTACAGAGGCGGCCCTGAGCTACCTGGGACTTGGGGTTCCTCCGCCGGACCCGAGCTGGGGCAACATGCTGGGCGGTATTCTGGTGGCGTCATTCAAGCCGCCGTGGTGGCTTGTCGTATTCCCGGGCTGCGCCATTACGGTGACCATTCTTGCGTTCAACCTGTTCGGCGATGCGCTTCGCGACCATCTCGACCCAAAACTGCGGGGACGACTGGAGTAACGACGCGTCGCTCCGGAGGTGGCCTCTAATGGTCCGGGTGCGTCGGTTTTCTCCACGAGGTTGCTTTCGCGTTGTGCCAGCTTGAATTGGGTCTTCGTTGACCCTATTTTTTTGATTGTGATATACTACACAAGCTTTCAAAGGGACCCCTGATGCGCGGTCAGAAAGTGGCCTTGGTCCTGCGTCTGGTAGGTATAGGCTGGTACGTGGCTATGTGCATCGGCGGGGGAGCTGTTGGAGGGTTATTCCTAGACCGTCAGCTCGAGACCGGACCAATCCTCACATTGGTTGGGTTGTGTGTCGGAATTGCGGCGGCGGTTGTGGGAATGTACCGGATGCTCATGGCCGTGCTGGCCAGCCCTGAGGAGCAATAGTCGGACGGTTTGCGGGCTGATTGTCGGCCTGCGAAAACGATAGGGGAAATTATAGTTGCTGCGCAGTCCTAAGGCGTTACTAATACTGGCAGCGGCGGTAGTAATTTTCGTTATTGCATTGCTTGGTGGAGCGCTGGGCGAGGCATTCGGATTCGGATTTCTCGGTGCACCGCTCGCCGCGATTCAGATCCCCGCAGAACCTGTCCTGGCTGATCCCATCATCGGGAGCTTCAAAGTCACGAATACGATGGTCGCGACGTGGATCACGATTGTCGTTCTCCTGATAATCGCCCTCAAGGTCCGGAGTGGGCTGTCCGACGTACCGGGAAGGTTCCAGGGTCTCGTAGAAGTAATTCTGGAGTTCTTCCTCAGCCTCGCGGAGAGCATCGCCGGTAGGGAACGTGCCCGCGTATTCTTCCCGCTGGTGATGTCGATCTTTCTTTTTATCTTCGTTGCCAACTGGCTCGGCATACTGCCGGGCTTCGGCACGGTAGGCCGAATCGAGACCGCTGAAGAGGTCGCCCACCACCACTGCGACGACTATAAAGCAGACGCAGCCAAGTACGAGGACTGTTTGGAGCACACTCAGGTCCAGGTTTTCGAGGGAGATGGAGCTTTCGGGTTCCTTGCTCCTGGCTCTATTGGCAGCGACGTTACGGTCAAGGAGTGGGAAGAGCATCCCCAGCCCGGTAAGCGGGCGGGGATACTTGTGCCGTGGTTCAGGAGCGCGAACACCGACCTGAATACGACGCTCGCGATAGCGATAGTCGCCATGGTGATGATCCACTTCTGGGCATTCCGGACGCTTGGTGTGTTCGGGCACATGGGCAAGTTCATCAACTTCAAGCAGGGGCCAATTGGCTTCTTCGTCGGCATCTTGGAGCTGATCTCTGAGGTTGCCCGGCTTATCAGCTTCACGTTCCGTTTGTTTGGGAACATCTTCGCCGGAGAGGTTCTTCTGGCGGCGATGATCTTCCTGGTACCGCTGATCGGAATAATCCCGTTCCTGGGACTCGAACTGTTCGTCGGGCTCATACAGGCGTTCATCTTCTCGATGCTCACCCTGGTCTTCGCGGCGGCGGCAACAGTGGCCCACAATGGAGACCATCATTAGCACTAACCAAGTCCTCAAGGCCCGAATGGTGGCATGTCCACCTCTGGGGAAACGAGCAAGCAGTCAACCTCTTATCATCTATCAAGGAGTGAGGAACAATGGAGGGAGACATTCTTAACATAGGCGCCGGACTGGCCATAGGCGTGGGCGCAATCGGACCCGGAATCGGGATCGGTTTGCTGGCTGCCAAGGCCATGGAAGCGCTGGGTCGTAATCCTGAAGCGGCTGGCCCGATTCAGCAGAACATGATCCTGGCAATCGCCTTCACCGAGGCTATCGCCATTTACGCGCTGGTCGTCGCGATCATCATCAAGTTCGTCTAACACAGAGCACATTTGAATGATCGAAGCTCCACAACGTCACAGTGTGGGGCTGGCGGACAGTTCTGGTCGGCTGGTGGTTGCGGCACTGATTCTCCGGTGTTGTGTGTTCAGTCTGGCAAGACATCGTAAGCAGGCGAGGTGAAGGCATGGAAGCCTTAGGAATAAACCTATCGGGGCTGCTGACCCATCTGATCAGCTTTGTCATTCTGGTCATTCTGCTGAAGTTCCTGCTGTACCGGCCGGTGATACGTGTTCTTGACCAAAGGTCCGACAGGATCAGAGAGAGTCTTGAAGCGTCACAGCGTGCTCAGGAAGAGGCTGCGCAATCGCGAGAAGAGATGCAGGGGCAGCTCCAGGCGGCTCGCGCCGAGGGTCAACAGATGATAGCGCAGGCGCGTGAGGTAGCCGACCGGTTCCGAGAAGAGGAGCTGGCAAGGGCGCGAGAAGAGATCGCCGCTGAGCGGTCGCGCGCGGAGGCGAACATTCAGCGTGAGCGCGACGCCGCGATCGAGGAGCTACGCCGGGAGTTTGCCGGTCTCGCAGTCGTCGCTGCTGAGCGGGTCATCAGGCGTACGCTGGACGACTCGGACCACGGCGTATTGATTGAGCAGGTGCTGGAAGAGGGTTCGCAGAACGCTAGCAGAAACTAGCGCCGTTCCCGCGAAGGCAGGTTGGCACTCATGACAGTGGGGAAGTACAGGTAGGATCGATGCCCGCAGGAGCTTCAGCAAGAAGATACGCTCAGGCGGTGTTCGAGATCGCAGTTGATAGCGATGAACTTGAACGCTGGCTGGATGATCTCACCCAACTGGCTAACTCGATTGCGAACGAGGAGTTCCGTCGGACGCTGTCAGCTCCTCGGATATCAATGGCGCAGAAAGAGGTCCTGATACGCGAGAGCCTAGGGGCAACGGTAGGGCCGTTGGCCTTGAACCTCATTTGCCTGCTGGCCAGTCGCGGGCAGATACATGTACTGCCAGCAATTGCGGACAGGTTCCAGGAGATGCTCGATGCACATCAAGGCGTCGAGCGTGCTGAGGTGGTCTCAGCGGTGTCATTAACTGACGCGCAGCGGGAGCAAGTCACGAAGATGCTAAACGATCTATCGGGACAGGACGTCAGGTTGACGACTCGTATCGACCCTGAGATTCTCGGAGGACTTGTAATCAGGATCGGGGACCGGGTTATGGACGGAAGTGCGCGGTCCCGGCTCCAGAACATGCGTAGAGAGCTTGCCCAGCGGCGCTGAGTGAGGAACCTTCAAATAGCAATTACAGGGTGAAACCTCGGTTCACCCGATATCTTGAAGCGGACGACGTTCCAGGGAGGCCTAAATGGCGGTCAGAGGACAAGACATAGCCTCCGTAATTCGGAGTCAAATAGAAAACTGGGAGCAGCAGCTCGAAGCGGTCGACGAAGGCACGGTGATCACAGTCGGGGACGGTGTTGCCCAGATCCACGGCCTCGCGGGCGCGGGCTACACGGAGCTCCTGGAGTTCGAGGGCGGTGTCATGGGAATGGCGCTCAACCTCGAAGAAGACTCGGTGGGCGCGGTGATTATGGGCGACCCGCTCACGGTTAAGGAAGGGTCCCGAGTCCGCAGCACCGGCAGAATTGTCGAGGTTCCGGTCGGGGAAAACCTGCAGGGCCGCGTAGTAAGCGCGCTGGGGGTGCCGATAGACGGCAAGGGGCCGATCGAAACGTCTGAGACCAAACCGGTCGAGGTAGTTGCCCCCGACGTCTCCACCCGCATTTCGGTAAATACTCCCGTTCAGACTGGTATCAAGGCGATTGACGCCATGATACCCATCGGTCGTGGACAGCGAGAGTTAATAATCGGAGACCGGTCCACCGGCAAGTCGGCGATCGCCCTTGACGCGATCATCAACCAGCGCGGCGGCGACCTGGTCTGCATTTACGTTGCCATAGGCCAGAAGGCCAGCAAGGTGGCGCAGACGGTAGCCCTGCTCGAAAGTCACGGCGCGATGGAGCACACGGTTGTTGTCGCGGCCAACTCCGCCGACCCGGCGCCGATGCAGTACCTTGCACCGTACGCGGGCTGCGCGATGGCCGAATACTTCATGGACCGAGGTCAGGACGCGCTCATCGTTTACGACGATCTCTCAAAACACGCTTGGGCCTACCGGGAAATGTCGCTACTGCTCAGACGGCCTCCGGGACGCGAGGCCTATCCGGGAGACGTCTTCTATCTCCACAGCAGACTGCTGGAGAGGGCAGCCAAGATGGACGATGCGCACGGAGGCGGTTCGATTACCGCTCTGCCTATCATCGAGACACAGGCAGGCGACGTGTCGGCATACGTTCCCACGAATGTCATTTCGATTACCGACGGACAGATATACCTCGAAACCGAGCTGTTCAACTCAGGCATACGTCCCGCGGTCAACGCGGGTCTTTCGGTGTCGCGCGTGGGGAGCGCAGCCCAGACGAGGGCAATGAGATCTGTCGCCGGCACACTGAGGCTGGATCTCGCACAGTATCGCGAGCTAGTCACGTTCGCCCAGTTCGGAACAGCCGACCTGGACCCGGCCACTCGAAGGCAGCTCGAGCGCGGCCAGCGCGCGACTGAGGTGCTCAAGCAGGGACAGAACGTGCCGCTGGCAGTCGAGAAGCAGGTCTCGGTGATGTACGCACTCGTCAACGGTTTCCTCGACGACGTCGAGATCGACCGCGTAATCGCGTTCGAGAACGCGTTCCACAGCTACATGGACGCCAATCACCCCGAGCTTCTCGCCACCATACGCAATGAAAGAATCATCAGCGACGAGACCGGCTCAACGCTCGGCGCAGCGATCCAAGACTTCAAGGACAGCGTTCCTTACTAGTCCGAATCTACCTAAGGACGGCCAGCCATGGTGGCTAGTGTTCGACAGCTAAGACGCAGAATACGCAGCGTCGAGAATACCGCGAAGATCACGAATGCGATGTCGATGATCGCAGCCTCGAAAATGCGTCGGGCGCAGGACGAGGCGCTTACCAGCAGGCCATACTCGGACGATCTCAACATCCTGTTGGCCGACCTAGCGGCCCAGCCTCACGAGGATGACGACAACATCCATCCGCTGCTGGTCTCCCGTGAGATCAGGAGAATCGAGGTCGTTCTCATCACTCCGGACCGCGGCTTGACCGGAGGACTCAACTCCAACATCAACAGGGCGGCCGGACAATTCATAGCTGAGTATGGTGATAACGCGCGGGTCATAGCCGTGGGGCGCAAGGGCCGCGACTTCATGATCCGCTACAATCGCAACGTTCGTGCGGTCTTCACCGACATCGGCGACAGGCCGACCATACTTGACATCACCCCGGTAGCCCGGCTCGCGATGGAGTCTTATTCGTCAGGAGAGGTAGACGCAGTCTTCATCGCCTACGCGAAGTTTGTCAACACAACGCTACAGCAGGCTGTAGTCGAGCAGCTTTTGCCCGTTCAGCCCGCTGAGCTAAGGCCTCAAGACCAGGTCGGGTACATCTATGAGCCAGACCCGGCCGATGTGCTGTCTCAACTACTGCCACGCTATGTCGAGATGCAGATATATCACGCTCTCCTGGAAGGGGTTGCCAGTGAGCAGTCTGCCAGGATGGTCGCGATGCGGAGCGCCACGGACAATGCCAACGCGATGGTCGAGGACCTGACCTTGGTAATGAACAAGGCGCGGCAGGAGTCCATCACAACCGAGCTACTCGACATCATCGGTGGAGCCGCGGCGGTCGAGGCGTGATGAATATTGTGAAAATGGCGCTTTCACCCTCACCCCAGCCCTCTCCCTCAGGGAGAGGGGGTCAGTTGTCGGAAGAAAAAGCCCTGAATACAGGGGAGACGATATGGCAGACGGAAAGATAAGACAGGTAATCGGAACGGTGGTGGACGTGGAGTTCCCGCCCGAGGGCATGCCATCGATTTACAGCGCTCTGGAGACAGAGATCGACGGTGAGACACTGGTCCTCGAAGTGGAGCAGCACGTTGGCAATAGCTGGGCGCGCTGCCTGGCTCTGGGGCCGACAGAGGGCCTCAGGCGTGGGGTATCAGTGACAGATACCGGTCAGCCCGTTTCCGTTCCTGTAGGGGACCCCACTCTGGGACGTCTCTTCAACTGTCTAGGACAGACTCTAGACAACCTTGAAGAGGTCGATGCCAGTGAGTCTTGGCCGATCCACCGGGAGCCGCCCAGATTCGATGAGCAGGCGACCGAAATCGAGATGCTCGAAACGGGCCTCAAGGTTATGGATCTCATCACTCCGTTTACCAGGGGCGGCAAGGTCGGCGCCTACGGCGGAGCCGGAGTGGGGAAGACCGTCGTCATCCAGGAGCTGATACGCAACATCGGTACAGTCCACGAGGGCGTTTCTGTCTTCGCGGGCGTTGGAGAGCGGTCCAGAGAGGGGAATGACCTCTGGCATGAGATGCAGGAGTCCGGGGTTCTCAGCAACACTGTGCTCGTGTTCGGCCAGATGAACGAGCCTCCAGGAGTTCGCGCCCGCGTCGCTCTAACCGGCCTAACGATGGCTGAATACTTCAAGGAAGAGCGCGGCCAGGACGTGCTCATGTTCATCGACAACGTCTATCGCTATATCCTGGCGGGCATGGAGGTCTCGGCGCTCCTGGGCAGAATGCCGTCAGCGGTTGGATACCAGCCCACTCTTGCGACGGAGATGGGAGCGCTCGAAGAGCGGATCACGTCTTCCAAGAGTGGTTCGATCACGTCTTTCCAGGCGATTTATGTGCCAGCAGACGACTACACTGACCCGGGAATCGTGACCACATTCGGCCACCTCGACGCGGTGGTCTCCCTTGACCGCGCGATCTCAGAGCAGGGCCTGTACCCGGCGGTGGACCCACTCTCCAGCTTCTCAAGGATCCTCGAACCCGCAATCGTAGGGCAGGAGCACTACGACGTCGCCAGGGGAGTCCAGCAGGTGCTCCAGCGGTATCGCGATCTCCAGGACATCATTGCGATCCTGGGAATCGAAGAGCTATCTGAGGAGGACCGCCAGACCGTCGCCCGTGCGCGGAAAATCCAGCGCTTCCTGTCACAGCCAATGTTCGTTGCGGAGCAGTTTACGGGCCAGGAAGGGCGCTACGTGAGCATCCGCGACACGGTTCGGGGGTTCAGGGAGATCCTGGACGGCAAGTACGACGACCTGCCCGAGCAGGCTTTCTATATGGTCGGGCCCATAGAGGAAGCGGTAGAAAACGCGGAGCGAATGAGTGCAATAGAGTAGCAGCGGTCGGCTGGTGTCCGCGGACGCCAGCTCGATGGTGAATCAACATGGCAGAGATGAAACTAGAAATTGTTACCGCCGAGCGCGTCGTGTACTCTGAAGATGTCAGCGTTCTGGTCGCTCCCGGCGCGGACGGTGAACTCGGCGTGCTTCCGGGTCATGCTCCGTTGCTGACCACCCTGGCTCCAGGGGAAATCAAGGTGACGAAAGACGGCGAAGAGTCTTTCATAGCCGTAAGCGGCGGCTTCCTGGAAGTGCTGGGCAACAAGGTCACTATTCTCGCGAACACTGCCGAGTACGCCGACGAGATCGACGAAGACCGCGCTGAGACCGCTCTCGAGAGGGCCCAGGAGCGCGTTGCCTCTGCCGAAACCGACATGGACCTGGAGCGGGCATTGGCGTCGATGCGACGCTCTGCGGCCAGGCTTGGCGTCGCACGCAGACGTCGTCGTCGTCCGAGGCCGGACCAGCCAATTAGCTGATCGCAGACAACTGCCATACAACATCTCCCGGAGTCTCTCCGGATGAGCAAGGCGATACGGGGCGGGCGTCCACATATTAGGGCTGGACTTAACGCTGCCCCAACTGACCCACTTGGTCTGGGACAAACCCTGTGATTGAATGTCGTTGACGACCTGGGTTGCGAGTGATAGATTCACCGTAATCTCAGGTGAGAGATTCATTCCGACGGCGGGGAAAGCAAACCATACTGCCGAGTCGTTCCGTGAAACTGGCGTGGGCAGGAGTGCCTATTCCATTTTAATGAACTGAGCTGTTGAAGCATTGCGGGAGGATGGGATATGAACGCAAATAAGGCAATTCTGGCCGTAGTGCTCGGAATCTTGGTGGCCGCACTCCTGGCCTGTTCGAGCGCCGAAGCTCCACCTGCCTAGGGCGCCGGCGCCAGCAGCTCCAGCTCAACCCGCAGTGGCGCCAGCAGCGGCAGCGCCGGCATCCCCGATGTCCCCGCAAGCCCCTGCCCCGGCCGCACCCCTTCCCGCTCCGGTGCCCGTGGTTCCGACGGCATTCGCTCAGACCGCCGCACCTCCCCGTCGCAGCCTCCCCACCCCTCAACCTCCTAGTATGGGCGAGCCACAAGGGACCGTCAGCATCAGTGTCGTCGATGTTGGCCCCCCAATGTTTTACAATTACAAGTTGGCGTGGCCTTACAATGAGCGCAATACGGCGGTCGGGATGTTTGAGACTCTCACCTGGTTCGATGGTGAGCGGGTGCAGCCAAGGATCGCTGCCTTCTGGGAGCTCGATGGGCTGACCCTCCGTATAGAGATCAGAGATGACGTTCCTTTCCATGACTCGGCATACGGCAATGTCACCGCAGAGGATGTGCTGTTCACGTACGAAAACACCAGCAGGGACGGCACTTTGCACACGCGCGCCAGCCCGGTCCAGCGCGACTACGCCGGATTCAAGATAATTGATGATACGTCCCTAGAGTTCACCCTCCGCGCTGAGGTAGTGACCTGGCCGGTCGGTCCCCAAGCATACGGGATCGAGAGCAAGGCAAGGTTCGATGAGCGGGGCGAAGATTATGTGCAGATGAACTCCAATGGGACGGGTCCATTTCGGTTGGAATCGCACGTGACCGACGACATCATGGTCCTAGACGCGATCGTCGATCACTGGAGACAGACGCCCGATGTCGCCCGTGTCAGGGTGCTTGAGCTGCCCGAGTCAACCACTCGAGTGGCTGCGCTAAAGACCGCGCAGACCGATGCCATATTCATA
>DAOUHG010000016.1:0-8519 GCA_034428835.1 Dehalococcoidia bacterium | reverse complement strand
CGCACGTGAGCAAGAGCGTCGCCGCCGGGCCTCAGACGAGTCCGTTCGGGAGCGTGTTCTGGTCGAACCTGAGCCGGAACGTGTGGCAGGCGCAGAAGGAGCAGGAGATGGGCGAGGACTCGATGGTGGCGGCGCTGTGGCACCGTAAGACGAACGTCGGTCCCCTGCTGAAGCCGGTGACGCTAAAGATCACGTTCTCTCCGTCGTTCTCGGTGGAGAGGGTGGCTACGGGTGAGTACAAGACCCTGGCTTCAAAGCTGCCGCTGGCGGAGCGGATGGCGGCCGCACTCGGAAATGGCGCGATGAGCAGTTCCGCACTGGCGGAAGCTATCGACGCGAAAACCGGTTCGGTTCGAGTCACGCTAAACAGGCGGGACGACCTGTTCTTGCAGCTGGATGGCAACAGGTGGGGTCTGAAGGCTCGCCAGCCGAGATTACAGACCCCGTAACAGGTGTTTCAGTGGTGTTACGGATATGTTACGGAGCCTGGGTGTAACAGGATGTTTCAGTGGTGTTACGGGTGTTACGGAGCCTGGGTGTAACAGGTTGTTTCGGGAGTGTTGCAGGTGTTACAGATCGACAGCCGTAACATGGGCACACCCTAAAGGGTGTGTGTGCCCATGTTACGGGACGGGGATGTTAGTGGCGGATAGTCTGGAGGATTCGGTTATCATAGGCAGAGGCATCAATCGGAGCTATCGAGGGGATTGGGGACCAACAGTGCCGGGACGACTGTTCACAGATTACTACCTGTCCGAGGGAATCCGGGAGACGGACGAGTGGAAGGACTCGGTGTCGTCGCCAGGTGAGTTCGCGGAGTTCAAGGAAGCGGTCAGCCAGCTTTACCAAGCAGTAAGCGGATACAGCGATCCGAACGAGGCGGTCACGGAATCGGATTTGATCTGGCCTATCCTGGAACTGCTTGGATGGACGGACTACCTTCCGCAGCAGGGCACCTCGGGCAACGAGGACGTGCCGGACCTTCTCCTGTTCCCGGACGCCGACGCCAAGGAGCGGGCCGCAGCAAGGGCTACTGCTGTTGAGAGATACCTCGATGGGGTGGCAATCGGTGAGAACAAGAGACTCGGTCTGCTCCTGGATGAGCGGGAGGGCGTAGGCCAGAAACTGTCCAGGACGCCTCACGGACAGATCCTGAGGTATCTGACGACAGTGGAGACCGAGTCCGAGGGCCGCATCCGGTGGGGGATGCTGACCAGCGGCGACCTGTGTCGACTCTACGACCGCCGCGCAAGACCGCGTTCGACCAGTTACCTCGAAGTCGACCTCGGTGCCGAGCTCTCAAGCAGCGACGAGAATGCCCTCCGACTCTTCTACCTGCTTTTCAGGCGCGACTCATTCGTGCTGCAAGACGGCGCTAAGACGACGTTTCTCCAGGCAGCGTTGGACGAGGCCAGGCGGTATGAGGAGAAAGTCGCGGCCGACCTATCAGGCACGGTGTTCGGTACGGTGTTCCCGCGTTTGGTCGGTGCGCTGGCCGACGAGAGTGGCGAGAATCTGGAGACAGTGCGCGAGGCTGCGCTGATCTTCCTGTACAGGCTGTTGTTCATCCTGTACGCGGAGGACAGGGGGCTGCTTCCGGTCAACGACCCGAGGTATGAAGACTACGGGCTCCGAAAGCCTGTGCGGGAGCACATCGCTCGCAGGATGGAAGAAGGATCCGTGTTTTCGTCGACCGTATCCGGCTACTACGCCCACATCAGGTCACTTTGCGGTCAGATTGACAAGGGCGACGCCTCGATCGGTCTGCCACCGTACAACGGTGGGTTGTTCTCCTCAGAGGCCGCGCCGATGCTCGACGATATCGAGCTGGATGACGATACGCTTGCGTCGCGGATATACCGCCTGAGTCACGTCGGAAGTGAAGGCGTCCCCAAGTTCATCAACTACCGCGACATGTCGGTGCAGCAGCTAGGTTCGATCTATGAAAGGCTGCTTGAGAGAGAGCCAGTGTTAAATGAGGACGGCTCCATTGAGGTGCGTCCGAACCCGTATGCGCGGAAGGACACGGGCAGCTTCTACACTCCCCAGGAGCTGGTGGACCTCATCTTCGACCGGACGTTGAAGCTGCTGGTCGAGGAACGCCTTGCATCCTTTGAGGAGAGGGCCAGGGAGCTGGCGAGCGACACCAGACCTGAAGTAGAGCGTAGGGCCGAACTGTCGAAGCTCGACCCAGCAGAGGCCGTGCTGGAACTGAAGGTTCTAGACCCCGCGATGGGCAGCGGCCACTTCCTCGTCTCCACTGTGGACTTCCTCTCTGACTACATAGAAGACCTGATCGAGTACGTGCCCAGAGTTCCGCATTGGCTGGAAGGTGAGTACGTCTCTCCGCTGGTGGGAAGGGTGGAGGCGATTCGCAAGGAAATCCTAGTGCGGGCACATGAATCCGGATGGACGATTGACGAGTCACAGTTGAGCGAACAGGCGATCATCCGGCGGATGGTGCTGAAGCGGTGCATCTACGGCGTGGACAAGAATCCGCTGACGGTGGAGCTTGCGAAGGTGTCGCTGTGGCTGCACAGCTTCACGGTGGGCGCGCCGCTGTCGTTCCTGGACCATCACCTGCGTTGCGGCGACTCTCTGGTCGGACTGAGCGTTACCGAGGCGACGGCGGAGCTGAACCGGCTGGGCGGACTGTTCGCAAGCTCAGCGATAGCGGGTGCTGAGGCGGCAACGGCGGGGATGCAGCGCATCGAGGAGTGTCGGACGCCGACATATCGGAGGTGCAGGAGTCGGCGTCGCTGTTCAGGGGCGTTGAGGACACGATCGCGGACGTCAGGGGGCTGCTGGACTTCCTGTGCGGTTTGCGCTGGATGACTTCCGGCATGAAGAAGAGGGAGCAGGCAACGTTCGAGTACCCGCTGGTCCAGGCGCTGGGGAGCCGGCCGGACGATGCGTACGTGCTGCTGGCGAGGGGGGAGTCGTCTGACCGGGACTCGGGCTTCTCGCAGATCTGGGACGATGCGCGGGCGATTGCGGAGCGTGATCGGTTCCTGCACTGGCAGGTGGCGTTTCCGGGCGTGTGGCAGGGGTGGCAGGACGCGAGTCCGAGGGGCGGATTCGACGCGGTGATCGGGAACCCGCCGTGGGACCACATCGAGCAACCGGAGGTCGAGTGGTTTGCGCTCCGTGACGACGAGATTGCGCTCGCTTCTACGGGAGCAATCCGCAAGGCCCTGATAAAGAGACGACAGGATGCCGGAGACGAACTTGCGCTGCGATTTGAGGAGGTCAAGCGCCAAGCTAGAGAGTTACGGCAGCTGGCACGCACGTCGGGGCAGTACCCAATGCTGAGTGGGGGACGAACCAACCTGTACTCGCTGTTTGTGGAGCGGGCGATGGGCCTAGTGAGGCCAGACGGGCTCGTGGGGCTGCTCACACCCTCGGGCATCTACGCAGACATGACGGCGGCGCGGTTCTTCAAGTCGGTCTCCACGACGGGGCGCGTGTCGTCCATACTCGACTTCGAGAACCGCAAGATCTTCTTCAAGGACGTTCATGCCTCGTTCAAGTTCTGCACGTTGATATTCGGGGGTGCGGAGCGACGGTTCGACGAAACCGAGTGCGCGTTCTTTATGCACGATATGGAGACAGTCGGGGACCCTGAACGGTGCTTCCCGCTGGCTCCAGAGGACTTCGCGCGGGTGAACCCGAACACCGGCACTGCGCCCGTGTTTCGGACCCGACGTGATGCGGAGATCACACGGGGTATCTACGATCGTCATCCGATTCTGGTGAATAGGTCGGATGGGGGTGAGCGCAGGGCGTGGCCTGTTCGGTTCAAGCAGGGACTCTTCAACATGACGTCAGACTCCCACCTGTTTAGGACGGCGAAGCAGCTGGATGCTGAGGGCTTCTATCCTGTCCGGGGGAATCGTTGGAAGAGGGGTGAGGAGTTATACCTGCCGCTGTACCAGGGTCGGATGATCGGGCAGTTTGACCATCGGGCCAATTCGGTCTATGTCAATCCAGAGAACGTACATAACCCCTATTTGAGCCGAGCGGTCAGCGATGAACAGCATGCGGACCCCACTTTTCTACCTGGAGCGCAATATTGGATTCCATTCAGTGAAGTTGAGCCATATGTTCCTCGTTCGCGTGGCTGGTCATTGGTTTTCCGTCGCATAGCAAGGTCGACTGACTTCAGAACTAC
Organism: Dehalococcoidia bacterium; assembly: GCA_034428835.1. Lineage (GTDB taxonomy): Bacteria > Chloroflexota > Dehalococcoidia > Lucifugimonadales > UBA1123 > VXRN01. The sequence goes on along the minus strand of DAOUHG010000016.1, from coordinate 4,348 downwards.
TATTGCGGCAATTGTTCCGTGGGTTGGCGTTGGAGACCCGTTACCAGTTCTTCTTCCGATGGAAAGTGGCGGCAGCGAGACAGCAGCAAGTCTCGTGGCAAACCTTGACAGCTTCGCTCTGGACTATATTGCCAGGCAGAAGGTCCAAGCGACGCATCTGGATTGGTACACCGTAGAGCAATTCCCCGTTATCGCGCCAGGAGACTATGACCGGCGATTCGGCGACACAACCGCTCGTGAGATCGTGCGGGACCACGTTCTGCGTCTCACGTACACGGCGTACGACATGAGGCCGTTCGCGCGGGACCTCGGGTACGATGGCGAGCCTTTCAGGTGGGACGATGAGGAGCGTCGGCACCTGCGGGCCCGGCTCGATGCGCTGTACTTCCACCTGTATGGGTTGAACAGGGAGGACGCGGGGTACGTCATGGAGACGTTCCCGATAGTGCGGCGTCAGGACGAGTCGGCGTTCGGGAGCTACCGGACCCGGGACATGGTGCTGGCGTATATGAACGCGCTGTCGGCGGGGGATGTGGAGACGGTGGTGGCGGTGTAGGGACCTCGTACCTTTCATCCTCACCCCAACCCTCTCCCTGAGGGAGAGGGGGTATGTTGATTGAGGTTCAAGTCTGGAAGTTATATTTACCTACCCCTGTCAGCCCGTCAAGGGAGAGGGGGCTATTGGTTGAGCTTCAAGTCTTTTGGTGAGTGCTAGCTGCCCGCTAGCGTTGACTAAACGGATGCGGTCTCGTTGAAGTGTATGAATGTCGGGGTGTGAGCATGCACATGGTAAGATGCTAACACTGAGGCATCTGCCGACTGTCCCGGCCAAGTAGGTGTGCTCTGTCGTAAGTGCTTTCAATGTGGCTGACGAACTGAGGAGGGTGCGATGAACAGCCAGCTTCTCGTAACACTCGACGGCATCAGGGACGACGACGCCGGACTAGCATGGCATGAACTGCAAGGCATCGATGAAATCCTAGAAAAGGTGTCGTCAACCCTGACATCGTACGTCAGACACTCCAGCGGACGTCGGGCAGAACCCGGCCAGTCCGAAAGTTGGATATGTAGACCCCGACTTCTGGAACTGCGCCGAAGCGCTCCCGGTTGCCTTTCTGCTCAATGGACTCTGGGGCCGTCGCGGGATGTTCGAACCGGCATGGAGGCCGATGAGAGTAGGGCAATTGAGAAGTTGCTGAAATCGTCCGGTAGGGAAGACCTGGCATCCGATATGTCGGTGCAGGACTATCTCAGTGAGATAACAGCTGCCCTTCCTGAGGGTGTTCTATTGTGGCTGGGCGACTCTGACGATCCCAAGAGGATCAGGATAAAGCACACCGAGGGGGCGGGTAACGAGTTGGGGTCGCGTGATGAGACACTCGTATCCGACCTTCACGCTATCGGCCTTCGCTGTGCCGCACTTCTGGGCCCGGGGCCATCCGCAGTCGACCATGGGGACATCCTCTACGATGAGAGGGGTCTGCCCAATTGATCATAGACTCCTCGGCGATACTCGCTATTCTATTCGCGGAGGAGGACATGAGACGTTACGAAGAGGCAATAGCCGATGCAAGTACTCGCCGGATGTCGGCAGGTACACTCTTGGAAACGTACATCGTCCTGGAAATGCGAGATGCACCAGCTGGTGTGGAACAACTTGACGCACTACTAGAGCGAGCTTCCATTGAGGTTGTATCAGTCACAGTTGACCACGTTCGCGTCGCGCACGTGGCGTACCGAAGATTTGGAAAAGGCAAACACCCAGCAGCACTTAACTTCGGAGATTGCTTCGCTTATGCGCTTTCGGAAATCAGCGGCGAGCCGCTACTGTTCAAGGGCGAAGACTTCGCTAGAACTGATATAGAGTCGGCCTGACAAGGATGTAGGCGGCTCGACCCGCAGTCGGCGGGGTATGTGGGGACGGTGGTGGCGGTGTAGGGGGGTGCGTACTTTTCACCCTCACCCCAGCCCTCTCCCTCAGGGAGAGGGAGTCAGTTGGTTGTACTTCGTGGCTGGGTTGCACTAGCGTGGCTCTGTGGGAGGGGGCCTGTTGTGCTGCCAGCCGGCCCGTTCAAAGACTCTGCCCTAGCACGGGTCTGGGGGTTCGAGGTCGGTCTCGGGGAGCGGGCACCATAGGGCGGTATTTTCGTTGTTAGCGTTCAGGTACTCTTCGGCGTCTTCGAGTACCAGGTCGCTGTCGATGTGGGGGTCCAGCCTTACGGCTGCGATCACGGCGTAGGCGTTGAGGCCGGTGGCGCATCGGATGATCTTGGCGTGATCGGTCGCTCTCTCGATGTCCCTGTCGTGTGCGGTGAAGGAGGCTTCTGCTGCGATGTAGTAGCGAGGCTGGTCTGCGTAAACCAGGTCCGTCACCTCTGCAATGAGGTCTGGCCTGAGAAAGGTGTCGCCCAGAGGTGCCCTCAGGTCCAAACTTGCCAATTCAGTCTGGTTCTCGACGAGCATCATCCTTCGCTCGTTGTCGGACAGCGCTCTGAGGTTTATCTGCCGCAGTCCGTGCCTATGGGCGAACAGCCGGGCAATTGCCATGTCACTCTGCCTGGCAGCGTCAATGGCGTAGTTTCCACGGAATCTGGCGAGGTCGTCGTGCTGACGTCTTAACATGCCGTGCTGCCTGTCCAAACGCCCTTCGATGCCGTCCAAGCGCCCGTCGATGCCGTCCAAGCGCCCGTCGACGTTGTCCAGACGCCCTTCGACGCCGGTCAGCCGCTGGTTAGTGGCGGTCTTGTACTCGTCGATGCTCCTGGTCAGGGCGTTGACGTTGTCGGTAAGAGTGCTAACTCTCTGAGGCAGTGTCAGGAGCTCTTCGGTCAGCAGTTCGCGCCTCACTGCCAGTCGCAGCTCTTCGTCTTCGCGCACGATGCGGAGAAAGTCTTCTATGGTGTTGATGGTGGTCATCGGTATCTTCTCGGTGTCATGCTTGATTGTAGCCGACTGCTGTTGTCTTGTGTGAGGTGCAAGACGTCATGGATGCTGGGTCAATTAATTGGGTGGACTCTCCGAAAGGGCATTGGCCTCACCCCTCCGGCCCCACTGGGTTCCGGCCTTCGCCGGAAGGACGGTGCGACTCCCGTGACGCCGGCGCTCCAGAAAGTGATCGGGCATGGCTTTCTGTACAATGGGCCCGACAGTGCTGTTGCTGAGATCGTTCCATGGTTGAGAAGGAGAAGATGATGGCGACTCGAACTCCGGTGATCGACGTGCAGGTACATGCTTATGAGCGGAACAGTCCTGAGCGGCCGTGGGTCGGGTTCCTGCAGGGGCCTGAGGAGGTCACTGGGGACGACATGGTGGCGGCGATGGACGCGGTGGGCGTCGATGGGGCGCTGCTGGTCTCGCCTTACTCGATGTATGGGTATGACGCCAGCTACGCGCTGGATGTGTATGCGAAGCATCCGGGGAAGTTCGCGCTGATCAGGCCGTTCGATCCGGAGTCGGAGACGATCGACGCTGAGATGGCTGAGTGGACGGGGACGCCGGGGGTTGTCGGAGCGCGGATCATGCTTGCGCGCATGGATTTCGGGGGCGACCATGCGGGTCTGAACCGGATAATGGCGGCAGGCGGCAGGGCGGGTGTTCCGGTGAACGTCATGGCGTCGGGCAAGCTGGACATCCTGCGCGAGCTGGCGCGAAGGAATCCAGACACCGTGACCGTGATCGACCATGTGGGGCTGGCCCAGCCGTCCGAGCCTCCCGCGCCGCCGGACACGTTCGCGGACCTCGACGCGGTGCTGTCGCTGGCGGAGCTGGACAACGTGGTGATCAAGATCTCGGGGGCTTGCACGCTGGCGCAGAAGCCGTTCCCGTACCCTGATATCTGGGAGCCGCTGCGCAGGATATTCGACGCCTACGGCATCGAGCGGTGCATGTGGGGGACGGACTGGACGCGTGCGGTGAACGTGCTGACGTATGAGCAGGGGGTCGAGGCGTTCAGGGTCACGGAGGAGCTATCGGACTCCGAGCGCGCTGAGCTGATGGGTGGATCTCTGACGAAGATCTACAAGTGGTCGCCTGAGGTGGGGGAGTAGGGTCGTTCGAGACAATTGAGGACTAGCGGGCATTCGGAGCACTTCCCCTCATCCTAACCTTCTCCCCAGGGAGAAGGGACTTTGAATGATCCTCAGGCACTCGACGACATAATGTTACAGAATGAGACAGAATTCGGGAAAAACTCTCCCCGCGGCTGCTCTCGGTCCCGGCAGAGCGGTCATATCTGAACAGGCGAAAGGAGTGGGCCGATGGCCGGTTTCGACGTAAGAGTCCGAGAGAACGTTCCGATGGAGGCGCGGGACGGGACGGTGCTCCGCGCGGACGTCTACAGTCCGGCCTC
>DAOUHG010000015.1:0-17789 GCA_034428835.1 Dehalococcoidia bacterium | reverse complement strand
CGTCATTCCCGCGAAAGCGGGAATCCAGGTGCATTTGGAAGCGGACATCGCGCCCGTTCTGGATTCCGGCCTACGCCGGAATGACGAAATTGAGTTGTTGAACTGCCTTATAATCAAATGTCAACACTGCCTAGATACTCCTGTGGCCTGTCACCCTTGATCCGGTTGCAGTGGGCGCACAGCAGTTGCAGGTTGTCCAGGTGGTCTGTTCCGCCCCGTGATTGAGGTACTACATGATCGACCTCAAACTGCCGGAACGGGAATGCGGTCTTGCACCCGGCGCACAGGCCCTCCTGCTGCCCGATATAGAACGTGCTTGTTCTGTCGGTAGGGGATGGGCGTCTCGATGTCCGTTCGGCGAGGGATGTCGGTCCGCACAGTCACGAGTCGATCATGGAACAGTCCGCCCATGAAGTCCCGCAGGCGCTTGTTCACCAACTCTACGGCCTTCGCGGAAAGATCGATCCCAGCCCACCTGCGTCCTAGTTTCTCAGCTGCAACGCGGGCAGTGGCGCACCCGCAGAACGGATCGAGGACCATGTCGCCCTCGTTGCTGGAGGCCTGAACGATGCGCTCCAACAGTGCCAGTGGTTTCTGGGTCGGGTAGCCAATGCGCTCGCGAGCTTGAGAGTTGATCGCGTTGATGTCACTCCAGAACTGTCTTATCTACGAAGTTCGGTTCCACCATAATCGAGTTGGCGCGATTATGGCATCCTGCGATAGCGGAGCGTAACATCCGCAGGTGGACAGAGTGCTCGGCTCCAATACCCGGCGGTAGTTTGAGGCAGCGACGGGAGTGTCTCCAACCGCAGAACTGATCAATTGCCTTGAAACGGTCGTGCTACTACATCAGACCGAACGTAGAGAGCCACATTTTTCGTCGGCGCCAAGCTTGACGTGCTGTTGCCGGAGCCGGTGTCGGAGAAGTTGTCAGTTGCAACGATGCACTTGATATGAACATATGACGCTGAATCGAACTGTCGGAGGTACAGGAATGGCAGTGTCGTTTGGTATATGTCCGACCTCGCCAAATCCAAAGCCTAGTCCCCTTGCACGTCCCTCCTTCACGTCCCTCCTCCTCAATGAGTGATTCGCTCCCGATGACGTCCCTAGAAGCGCATGCGATGTCCAGGTCATAATTCCGTTGAAGCGGTCAGCCAGAACTCCGGCGACATTCCCAGCGCCAGTCTCAATCTCTGCGCCGTATCAGCCCCAATGGACCTGCGACATTGAACGATGTTGTTGATGCGGATAGAAGTGCAAAACTCAGAATTCCTACCCGTCATTCTCGCGAAAGCGGGAATCCACAGGCCAGCAGCCACCGTTCACCATGCTGGACTCCTGCTTTCGCGGGAGTGACGAGACTACTTCCGACGGAGTTTTGCACTTGTCTCTTGATGCGTAACGGCACTGGCTGATAGCAAGTTCTCCAAGATACCTTCCCAGTTTAGCGGACATCGCCTTTCCATCATTCAGTCGAATGCCGGAAGTCAGGAGTGGCGGAGTGGATCACGCACAGGCCCCCTGTTAATCCGGGACAGGTTCGCTCTCCAAATCTCCCTTGACGCAACCCTCCGTGTATACTATCATCACTATCAGAACAAATATACTAAAAGTGACTACTCCGAAACCCATGACCCTCTCCGAATTCATCCTAGACAACACCGACGACGGTCGCGACATCGTCAGACTCCTCATTGACGTGATGAACGACTACGTCCGCGGCGTCAAGCTCAATCACAGACTTACTGCCGCCAGACTGCTCACCATCTACGGATACCAGGACGCCCACGACTTCATCGACGAAAACATCCCTCACTCCTCTGAGGAGAAGTGCAGGGATGGAAAGTGGGTCATAATTGACCCCGAGCTCTCCAAGCTCATCAGAACCAAGTCAAACGACGGCCGAGAAATCTGCCTCTTCCTCATAGATGTCATGCAGGGGAGGGTCGAAGGCATCCACGTCGGACACCGCGTGTCAGCGGCCAGAGAGCTCCTGAACCGAGCGTTCGGCAAGAGCCAGAGCATACCACTGCCCAATCCTCCACGCTCGACCGCGCCCCAGGGATCGATCCGCAAGACACACCAGCGTGTCTCGTCTCCCGGTTCGCCTGCGTCCGTTCGCAATGAGCCTGTCGAAGGACAGTCGGTTCCACCTACCCAAACAGCGGTCCTGACCGAACCTGAACACCAACCGGAGCCTGAAGCCGACGGCGACTTTGACCCCGACGTGTACAGAGCGGCCAGCAAGTGCATAGACCCCAACTTCGATCCCATGCTCGCAGCCTCAGACGATGACTACTTCTGGAGCTACGACGGCTGCGAGGACATCAGGTGCCCGTATCACGGCGACCCCGAAGATCCCGACTTCGACCCCAACGACTACCACTACTGACCTCCACCTGGCCGGACCTCCGTCCTGGCAGCCGTGGAAGATGACCTGGAGTGTGTGCCGTGAGGCTCTCACTCCTCACTTCTCACTCCTCCAATTCGCCTGTGTTACAATTGCGCCGTCCTTAGTACCTAGTACCAAATACGCGGAGGTTATCTGCCAATGGCGACCGAAACCAAAGGCTACACGGCGGTCGGAACCCGCCCAATCAGACACGACGGATTCGACAAGGTGACCGGCAAGGCGGCCTACGGCGCGGACGTGTCCCTTCCGGGGATGCTTCATGCCACGCTCCTGAGAAGCCCGCACGCTCACGCGAACATTAAGTCGATTGATACTTCCAGGGCAGAGGCCGCTCCCGGAGTTCGCGCTGTGCTGACCTCGGCAGACCTTCCTGAATACGAAAATAAAGCGGTCGTCGGCCCAGCAGGCGGTCCCCCTCAGAACATGTTCCACGTTAGCGACAAGATCCTCGCACGTGGCAAGGTACTATTCAGGGGTCACCCGGTTGCCGCTGTTGCGGCTGACAGTCCCCACGAGGCCGAAGAAGCGCTCGACCTCATTGACGTCGAGTACGAGGTCCTGCCCGTTGTGACCACCGTCGAAGAGGCGATGGCCGACGGCGCTCCTCTGCTGCATCCTGAGTTCACCAACAACGTCGCCAGCCACTCTCGGCTTGAAATCGGCGACATTGACGAGGGCTTCGAGCAGGCCGACATCGTCGTCGAGCGCGAGTTCCGCACGAAGACCGTCCATCAGGGCTACATCGAGCCTCACTCTGCCACAGCGTGGTGGACCCCACAGGACCGGATTACCGTCTGGGGAAGCTCGCAGGGTCACTTCCAGATACGGGACCTGACGGCCGCCGTCGTCGGCGTACCATTCTCGGCAATTAAGGTCGTTCCGATGGAGATCGGCGGCGGATTTGGCGGCAAGACTACAATCTACTTGGAGCCGGTAGCGGTCGCACTGTCCAAGAAGGCAGGAAAGCCGGTCAAGATCACCATGAATCGCATCGAGGTCATGGAGGCCACCGGACCTACGTCCGGGTCATACATGAACGTGAAGATCGGTGTCACCAACGACGGCAAGATGACCGCCGCCTATGCTGATCTCAAGTTCGAGGCAGGTGCGTACCCCGGCTCGCCGGTCGGCGCCGCTGCCAACTGCATCTTCTCGCCATACGACATCGCCAACATCCTGATCGATGCCTACGATGTCGTCGACAACAAGCCCAAGACGACGGCCTACCGCGCGCCCGGCGCTCCAATCGGTTCTTTCGCCGCCGAGAGCATCATAGACGAGATCTGCGAGAAGCTTGGCATGGACCCCATCGACTTCCGTATCCTCAACGCAGCGAAAGAGGGCACTCGCCGCGCCACCGGCATGATTAACCCGCCGATCGGGGCAATCGAAACTGCACAAGCTGCCAAGGACCATGATCACTATGCCCAGCCCGTCGAGGGCAAGTGGCGAGGCAGGGGAGTGGCGTCCGGATTCTGGATCAACGGAACCGGCCCGGCCTGCGCCACCGCCAACCTCAACTACGACGGCACCGTCAACCTGACCATAGGCTCCATGGATATTGGCGGCACGCGCCCAGCGGCGGCACAGCAGCTCGCGGAGGTGCTGGGGATTCCAGTCGAGGACGTCAACCCGCAGGTCGGCGACACCGACGCGATTGGGTACACGTCGATGACCGGAGGTTCAGGCGCCGCATTCAAGACCGGATGGGCCAGCTACGAGGCTGCCCAGGACGTGAAACGCCAGATGATCGACCGCGCCGCGTTGCTGTGGGAGACCAGTGCCGACGAGATCGAGCTCGAAGGCGGCGTCTTCCAGCACAAGTCCGACCCCGAGCTGAGCATGAGCTTTGCAGACCTGGCCGGGCGCGCCGCTGAAACCGGCGGTCCTATCGTTGGCAGCGCTAACATGGATCCCGGAGGAGCAGGCAGCGCATTCGCCACTCACATCGTCGACATCGAAGTCGATCCTGAGACTGGCAAAGTGGAGATACTCCGCTACACCGCCTCGCAGGATTCCGGCACGTCGATCCACCCGAGCTACGTGGAGGGACAAATACAGGGTGGAGTCGTTCAGGGCATCGGCTGGGCGCTCAACGAAGAGTACTACATGAGCGACGACGGTCAGATGATGAACACGAGCCTGCTTGACTACAGGATGCCCACTTCGCTCGATCTGCCAATGATCGACACCGTAGTCGTCGAGGTTCCCAATCCGAACCACCCGTTCGGCGTCAGGGGAGTGGGCGAAGTCCCGCTAGTGCCGCCGCTGGCGGCCCTCTCCAACGCCATTTACGACGCTACCGGCGTCCGCATGAGAGAGCTCCCAATGAACCCCGCGGCCGTCACCAAGGCCCTGCAGGAGCACGGAGTCATCTAGCACGCGGTAAACACGACCACAGAGGATGTAAGGGCGGGCCTTGTTGCCCGCCCTTCATGTTTCCCAGTCACAAGAATATGGAATAATTCCATGTGACTGCGCGAGTTGAGTGGCAAGCAGGTCCGTTGTCATGGTTTCGGCTCCCGACAGGGACGTTGAGATACCGACACTCTGCACGCCCGTCCATGTCTCTCCACTTCGAGGCATAGCTCCCCAACTTTCGTGTACAACAATGAGAGCGGATGCGGTGCAGCAACTGTAATGTGGACAGCAGGACCAGCGCATGTCGATAAGCCGCAGTTTACTCCTCACCGTGAGTTTCGTTGTCGCGATTGCGGCGAGCGGACTCGCTGTCCTTCGTCCTCTAGCGTAGAGGGCGGCGCCCGTCCGTCAGGGTCCGGCAACCCGGATTCGTCATCGCTTGCGGTGGCTCCAGCTTCGATCGAAGACCTTGGACGCCTCTTGTTCTACGATGGACGGCTGTCCGGGGATGGTTCCACATCCTGCGTGACCTGCCACGGTCCCAACGACGCGTTCGCCGACGGTAAGCCGCTGTCAGATGGCTACAGTCGCGGCAACCCGTACTTCCGCAACACTCCGACACTGCTCAATGCGAGCAAGATGCCTGTGTACGACTGGGACGGCCGATTCGCCCAGGGCGACCTCGCGACCGTGGTACGAGATCACATCGCCGAAGCCCACTTCATGAACCTGGATGGCAGGCTGCTGGTTGAGCGAATGCGGCAGGTGCCCGAGTATGAGGACGGATTCAAGCAGCAGCTCGGCTCCGAGGTCTCGTATGGCAAGGTCCTTAACGCGGTGGTTGCCTATATCCGGACACTGGAGTCATCTGCTGACAACCCGTATGTAGCCCACACGGCTGGCGACCAGAATGCTCTGAGCGCCCAGCAGGGACTCTGCGCTCAAACCACTTGGCCTCACCGACACGGAGATTGCCGACCTGGTCGCGTTCCTCGAAGGCCTCGCCAGTCCTGCTGATACACAGGACGAGCCTGAACTGCCTGCCTACCAACCCCGGACCCTGGGTGTGAGCTGATGAACGCCGATAGGGTGATTATAGCGCTGTTCAGCGGGTGGATCGTCTTTACGATAGCCATCATTGTGGTTGCGTTCACTATTGAGTTCGACCGGGACCCGCCTCCAACGGTATACGTGAGGCCAACTCCGTTGCCGATGGAGCCGACGCCGACATCCGGGCCGAGAGTCGGTCCCACAGCAGCCGATCTTAGGAGTCGCGGCTTGGACGTTCTGCCCCCCGTGACGATGCCAGATGACAATCCGCTCACGCCCGCGAAGACAGAGCTCGGAAAGATCCTGTTCTTCGACCGGCGCCTGTCGGGAAACGGTGTCGTAGCCTGAGCGACGTGCCACCTGCCGAACGCCGGCTGGGGTGACGGCAACGCCCTATCTCTCGGCTACCCGGGGACACTCCACTGGCGGAATTCCCAGACCATCATCAACACGCATACTAGGTAGTGTTGACATTTCCCGTCATTCCCGCGAAAGCGGGAATCCAGGTGCCTTTGGAAGCAGACATCGTGCTCGTTCGGGATTCCAGCCTACGCCGGAATGACGAAATTGGGTTATTGAACTGCCTTATAATCAAATGTCAACACAACCTAGTCGAAGCTGTTCTGGGGTGGGGAGAAGACGAGCCTGGAGTCTCAGGCCAGTTCCGCTTGGACGGGTAACATCGCGGGCAACCTGGACCCGATCATGGCGGAGGAGACGCTAAGGCAGATTCCAGAGTACGTCCGGCGCATCGACGAAGTTTTTGGTACCGAGTCTCCCACCTTCAACACCATCTGCCCCCACATGGGGATATCCCTCCTGGGAAGCTACAAGGCCGAGCACCAGGTTATGGGGTCGTGCCCGTCCCACCTCAGCACCTACGATCTCACCCGTCACGGGATGATCATATCCGGCCACGCCACGCAGGGCCTGCCGCAGGTGACCCTGGAAGCTCGGGGCGATGAAATCTACGCAACCGGCGTGATGGCACTCATCTATGGCTTCGGAGACAACGAGGTCCAGCCGGTCTAGCCGATTCTTCCCCAGAGAGGCCACAGCAATGGCAAACACCGCCGACAAGTACATGCCACAGGACAGCGTGCCGCTGCCTCCACCGGATGCCAAGATGGTGACCACCGCTTGCGACTACTGCATCGTGGGCTGCGGGTATCGCGTGTTCACCTGGCCTGAGGGCACGGAGGGAGGGCCGAGGGCGTCCGAGAATGCCTTGGGCATGGACCTGCCCACGAACGCGTTCCAGGGATGGGTGAGCCCGAATCAGCACAATTTTGTCACGGTGGACGGGCAGCGTCACCACGTTGTGGTTCAGCCCGATCCGGAGGCGGATGTGGTCAACCGCAAGGGTAATCACAGCATTCGTGGCGGCGCCCTTGCGCTCAAGGCCTACAACCCGGATACGCCGACCCGAGACCGGCTCAAGACGCCGCTGCTCAGGGTCAACGGCGAGTTGACGCCTGTGTCGTGGGACGTTGCGTATGACATCATGGCCCGAGTGTCCGAGTACGTCCTAGCGAATCACGGCGAGTCCGCATGGGGAATGAAGACCTACTCGTACGAGTATTTTGAGAACACCTACGCGATCTCCAAGCTGGCGTTCCGCTCGATAGGCACGCCCGCCTACTCGCCTCACGACAAGCCCGGCCCCGGTAACGACACGGCGGGGCTCGACGACAGCGGGATAATCCCGTTTAGCGCGTCATTCGAGGACTGGTCTGAGGCCGATGTGATCTTCATCAGCGGCACTGACCCCTTCGAGACCAAGACGGTGCTCTTCACCGAGTGGATGATGACCGGCAACCTGGACAAGAAGTTGATCTTCGCCCTTCCTCGAAAAACCGCGGGCGTCGCATGGGCCGAGACGAAGGGGGGCATCTGGCTGCCCGTGATCCCGGGGTCCGACACGGTGCTTCACCTCGCCATGGCGCGAATCATCCTCGAAAACGGATGGGAAGACTCCGAGTTCATCGAGAAATGGATAGCGAACAGCTGGGAGATAGACGCCGGCATGGGACGCGGCACGCGGAACACCCCGTGGCAGTGGCGCACGACCTGGGGTCAGCTCGGTACGGACTTCGACGGCTATCGGGAGTGGCTGTTCGAGCAGCCGCACGCCGAGCTCGACCGCGCAGCCGAGATCACCGGTGTCCCCAGAGACCTGATCGTGCAAGCAGCCGAAATGATCGCTAAGCCAGTAGGCGGTGGCAGCATCGAATGAATTCGCCAACAGGTTCATCGAACTGACCCGTGACAATCCGAACCAGGTGACCAGTGCCGACGTCGACCAGGCATCCGAGGCGTTGATTCGTCGCGCCGACAGCGGGGGAATGGTCGTCGTCGACCAGGACATCTACCTTAGGAGTCCGATCGGCGACATGATCGCCGATATAGTCCTCCCTGCCGCGACATGGGGAGAGGAGACGTTCTCGCGCTGCAACGGAGAACGCAGGCTGCGACTGTACTCGCAGTTCTACGACCCGCCGGGCGAGTCGATGCCAGACTGGAAGATCATCGCCGGGTTCGCCCGCAGGATGGGATTCGAAGGGTACGACTGGGAGCACTCCAAATCTGGCGGCCACGCGTTGGCCTGCCTGGGCGAGTGGGCTTCCTTGGGGCGAGGGAGGTGCCTCTAGGTGCGTTGGTACACCTGTATGCGGAACCGGCAGCTTTCCACCACGTACAGCCTGCCTTCATTGTCCACCTTTACGGCTGTGGGACCCCAGAACAGCTTTTCGATGTTGGCCGATTCCTCCCGCGAGTTGCCCCGCGCCATGGGACCGAGCTCCGGCTCCATTTCCGACTTCTGGCGCTCGCGCAGCTCCTCAGCGTTGGCCTCGAAGTACTCTTGGCCCCATTTGGATATGCCCGACTCGCCGCGCAGCTTGGCGAGAAAACTCCCGTCGGGGCGTAATACCTGCACGCGCTCGTTGCCCCAATCGGCCACGTAAACGTTCCCGTCCGCGTCCGTGGTTACTCCTGCCGGACGGCTGAACTCGCCGTCGGCGTCGCCCGACACACCGTAGGTGGCCGTGTGGCGTCCGACGGCGTCGAATCGCTGCACGCGGTCGTTGCGCCAGTCGGCCACCAGCACGTCCCCGCTCTGCCGGCTTACGTGTATGCCCCAGGGCAGGTTGAACTCGCCGTCCGCACGGCCGGGGCGGCCCCACGACTCCAAAAAGCGCCCCTCACGAGTGTAGCGCTGCACGCGGCAGTTGAGGCTGTCGCTAACCAGCAGGTTGTCGTCGGCGTCGAATGCTATGCTCGAGGGTCGGTTGAACTCACCGTCCGCGCGGCCCTTGGCGCCCCACTTGTCCAGGTAGCGTCCGCGGCCGTCGAAGATAGTAATGCGTTGTAGCGCCTCGTCGGAGACGTACACGTTGCCATCGCGGTCTATGGCGATCGACGACGGCCACATCATCTGGCCGTCTTCCACGCCGCCGCTGCTGAACTCGCCCAGATACCGCTCGTCCACGGTGCACATGGTAATGCGCTTGTAGGGCATCCTGGCCGAGACCTCGGGGCCGGCGCGGTTGAGCACGTACATCACGCCGTCTTTGCCGAAGGCCATGTCGACGGGGTTGTTGAAGCCCCGTCCCTGCAGCGAGTATAGGCCTATAGTGTGGCTATAGGTGTAGAGTTGGTCCGTGGTCACCATAGCGCGCCTCCAAACCTCAAGCCATCTGGTATTCGCGGGTCGCGACTATCAGCTGCAGCAGCCCCTTCACACACTCGGTCGATTCGGCTTCGCCGCTGGCGTCCGCCGTGTGCTCGACGAGCTCCTGCCGTGTGCGCGGCGAAACACTTATTGGCCCCATGAGCTCAAGGCAGCTGTCCACCAACTGCTCGGGCATGAGCCCCGGCCCCCGCGCCTGGACGCGCTCGATTATGGACCTGACACCCGGCTTAGTGGCGTCGGCGAACTGCTGCACGGCGAAGTTGACGCGGTTAACGAGGCTCGCGGTGGTCACCCACTCCGGGCCCGTGTGCCAGCCCTCCACGCTCGGCGGGTCGACGAGAAGCTGGCCCATGTTGCCGGTCTGGAGCGCGAGCTGAATGTCCTCGACCTCGGGGAACGCGAAGCCGCCTGATTGCCGGGCGGCGCCGGCGACCATCTCCGCCGGGCTCTTCACCTTCGCGAACTGGGCGCGCTTGAAGAAGTCGGAGTTGAACAGGGTACGCAGCATGGCGCGAATCTCTCCGCCGGTCTCGAAGAAGGTGTCGACCAGCGTGTCGATCGCGGCAGGGTCCCGCGGCGGCACGGTCTCCCACGCGGGCACTTGCGGCTCGTCGGCGACGAAGAAGTTATAGAGGTGCCGCGAGATGAAGCGCGCGGTCGCGGGTTGCTCGCAGATGATGTCGATAACGTCCTCGCCGTCGAACGCGCCCAGCTGGCCCAGAAACGTCTTCTCGCCGTCGTCGTGGTCGTCGGCCCGGTACTCGTACTGCCAGTCCAGGCGGCCGTAGGGCCACACCGAGTCCTGCGAAGCCCGCACCGTGTGGTGGACGGCGTTGCGGATGGTCCAGCCTGTGAAGGCCCTCGAACACTGCCTTACGTCGTCCTCGGTGTAGTTGCCGACACCCATCGAGAACAGCTCCAGAAGCTCCCTGCCGTAGGTCTCGTTCACGGCGTCTTTGTGGTTGTCCTTGTTGTCCAGCCAGAACATCATCGCGGGGTCTCTGGAAAGCTCGACGAGCAGGTCCTGGAAGCGTCCCAGCCCGTGCCTGCGAAACATGTCAATCTGGTTCAGAATTGCCTTGGGCTGATTGAGCTTGGTGTAGCCGGTGGCGAATATGCCGTGCCAGAACAGGGCGAGCTTCTCTTCGAGCGGGCGGCGCGTGTTGATCATGCGGTAGACGAGGTACGCTTGGCAGCTGTCCACAATCAGCAGGCCGTTCTCGTCGACGTGGTAGCGCCGGATGAGGTCTTCGTCCTCGAGCGCGGGAGGCATGTTTTCGGGATATAGCAGCTCCTCCACGGTCGCCTCGTATCCCAGGTCGGCGTAGCGTTCGAGTTCGTCGGGCGTCGCGCCAAAGCCGGCGCGGCGCAACAGGTGTGGTAGCAGCGCGATGTCGTGGTGTGGCATGGTGGGAACTCTCCCGGCTGTGATGGCTGCGCGCGTAACGAGGGGTCTCTGCGGACATTGTATTGCGACTTGCGGGTATGCTCAAGCCGTGGCTTGGAATCCCATGCCGGCGTCCTACATCCCACGGTTGTCAGGTCTCCGAACGTCCGGTTGAGTGGGGGTTGGCGCGTTAGGTCAGCTTGGCGTACACCTCCGGCAAGGTCTCTTCCAGGCGTTCGAAGCTCCGCCATCCTCCGTAGCGGGGAGTGAGAGCGGCGACTGTGAATGAGGCCGCGTCCTGTTCATCCCTGCCGTCTTTTATCGCAGCCTTGAGACTGCCGAAGAGGTCGTAAATGAAGTCTCTTGCCTCCTCTAGCGCGGAATGTTCTCCAACCGGGCCGTGTCCGGAGACGAATCGCTCGATCGGCAGCTTGACCAGCAGGTCGTCGGTGTCGGGCCACCGTCCGGGTAGCAATCGCCAAGGTAGGGGACTCCGCCATCCTGCGCGACATCCCCGCAGAAGACGATGCCGTCGTCCGGCAGGTGTATGTGCGTGTCGCCGCCCGTGTGCGCTCTGCCCAGATACTTGAGATGTAACTCCCTACCGCCGAAGTACAGCCTCATGCTGGTCTCGAACGTGAGACTGGGAGGCGTAATCGTAACCAGTCCGGCTTCTTCGGACCAGGGGTCGCCGGAACTCACCACTTTCTCGCGCCACTGCCTATTCCACTCGACGTCCACCATCTCGCGGTAGCAGTTTTCGTGTCCGATGATGGTGGCTTCGGGAAACTCCTCGTTGCCCCACGAGTGGTCCCAGTGCGAGTGGGTGTCCACCAGGTACTGAATCGGCTTGTCGGTGATGTGCCTGACGTCCCTGATCAGGTCCCGTGCGAATGAAGGGACGCGCAGCGAATCTATCACCAACACGCCGTCATCGCCGACGATGATGCCAGCGTTGGTTAGGCCTTCGTGCAGCCGGGCGAAAACGCCCGTTTCGAGTTCTATCAGTTCTGTTCCCGGTGTAGTGGTCATTTGGACACTCCTGCTTTCGCAACCTCTTCCTTCGCCTCGTCTCCCGTTGGTAAACGAGACGATGCCGAATCTTGCCGAAGCCTGTTCCGTGAACAATTGGCGAGTCAACTGACTACCGTGTTCTCGCCTTTCGCGGTGTACTTCTTCTGGCGTTAATATTACACCAGCGCTCTTGGGGTGTGGTCACCTCGTTTAGAATTGGCCTTCACCCGTGTCGAGGGGCCGGACTCAGCTTCTCTGAGGCGCAGCAGCCAAAATTGCTATCATCAAGGACGAGAAGGCTGGAACTTTGACACTGCGGAGGCATTGGCATGAAGGCGATCACTGGGGCGACGTTGATAGATGGTACCGGCAGCGTGCCGTTGCCCGATGCAGTTGTGCTGATCGAAGGCAGTGACATAGTGACTGTGGGCAGCGCTCAATCGGCGCCGATTCCCGACGGCGCGGAACTGATCGAGGCCCGGGGAATGACACTGATGCCGGGACTGATAGATACACACGATCATCTGGCGTCATTCAGTTACGAGATTGCCAGCAGGTGGGGCATTATTGAGCCGCGCAGCACACGCCATCTGCGCATCGCATCCGCGCTGCGTCAGACGCTCAAGACCGGCTATACGACCGTGAGGGATGCAGGAGGACTGGACGCGGGATTTCGGATGGGCGTGGACGAAGGGCTGGCGCCGGGGCCGCGCTTGCAGGTGGCGCTGGGCTTCATCACACCAACGGGAGGTATGGCCGACAGTGTGAGCCCGCTGGGTTACAGACCGCCCGCCGGGAAAGATTCGGGGCTGCCCTGGGGAGTGGCGGACGGGCCGGAGGCCATGCGCGCAAAGGTGCGCGAGATGGTCGGTGCAGGCGCGGATGTGATAAAGACAGCGACCACTGGCGGTGCAAGTTCTGCCGCCGGACTGGGACCCAAGGACGTGCTGTTCGAGCGCGAGGAGCTTGAGGCGCTGGTTGATGAAGCGCACAAGAGGGGTCGGCGCGTGATGTGCCACGCTCTTGGAGGCGAGGGCCTTAGGATGGCAGTCGAGGTGGGCGTGGACTCTATTGAGCACGGCACATACCTCGACGAAGACCCGGAACTGCTCCAGGTGATGGCGGACAAGGAAATATGTTTCACGCCGACTTTTGGGGTGTACACTTTCCATGCGACTCGTGGCACTCCACATGGCAGGGCGCGTGCCTCGGCACTGCGTGAACACCATGTCAGAAGTGTTCAAATGGCGCTGGAATATGGCGTTACGGTGACTGCGGGCACAGACGAGGGCGGCTGGGAACACGGCAACAACGCGCACGAAATTAGCTGCCTCGTGGAGGCGGGGATGACTCCTATGAAGGCTATCGTAGCCGCCACAGGCGATGCGGCTGACTGTATCGGTCTGGGACGGGAGATAGGTAGCATCGAGGCGGGCAAGAAGGCCGATGTCATTCTTGTGGAGGGCAACCCGCTCGAAGATGTGAAAATGCTGGAGCGCGGCGATGCGGTGCAATACGTGATGAAAAACGGCATTACGTTTTTCGACGGACGCTCTTCTTAACCGGAACAGGTGCCTATACTCGCGGTAGACGACGATCCCCAGGCGCTGTGTTACATTTGCGATGCCCTATCAAGGGAGGGCTACTCTCCAACAGTAACAGTCGATACTCTGGGCGGTCTGGTCTTCAATCTCCCTCTGCGTTACGCTTGGCCCTGCCATCAGTCTCTGTCCCCCCTGCGTTCTTTTCTACACACAGGTTACGGCATGGACTGGTGGCTCCCAAGAAACTGTTACAGGCTCGACGCCGAGCCTCCACTTTTACCGGCTCTGGCCTGTGTGATACACTGACCCTGGTGGCAGCACTCAGAGCTCCCTCGGTCGCCCCTTGGTACCCCAGTTCACCCTCCGGTTCCTCACTTGCTTCCCTCCGGATCTCCCCAGCCGTATTGCGTCTGTTTACATGCTGCCGCAGTCTAACGGTCAATTGTAGTTACGATGAACTGGAAGGAGATTACCATTAACTACCAAGACAGAACCCTATCGTGTGTGGAATGTGCTCAAGCGTTCACCTTTACCTCTGATGATCAGGCGTATCATGCCGAGAAGGGCTACACGAGTGAGCCCAAACGTTGCCCGACCTGCCGTCAGGCGAGACGCGGTCAGCGAGACAACCGTGGTGGATTCAACAGTGGGTACGGACAGGACACTCGAGAAATGCATCCGGCGGTATGCGCCGAATGCGGCAAAGACACCACCGTGCCTTTCAGACCTCGAGGAGACCGCCCGGTCTACTGTAGCGACTGCTTCAGGAGCCGATCCGGGCCAGCTACGACGAGACGTTACTAGAACCATACCGGTCCATGGTATAAGGAGAATTCTATGCGACTTTGGCCGTTCGCCAAACGAGCCCAGAAGCTTCCAGACCAGTTGCGGCTGAAGCTGATGAGGACTTTTGAAATTGAGTCCGAGGACTCCGACATGATGCGCTACGTATCTAAGCGAGGCAGGCTTGGGTCTGGACCAGTGACCCGAATCTGCATCTTCAATCCGGCCATGCTTTCTGGTCCAGAGCTCGCAAAGTGCAGTTATGAGAATCTGATGGCCCTGGGCAAGGGCCTGCTCTTTACCGGCCACATTTTAGATAGTATTGAATTCTCGAGCGCCGACTCAGTCTTTCTCTACGATCGCCGCACCTAGTTCGGAGTGCCGCTCCCGGACACCACAACAGTTGCGCCGCCTTCCGGTGAAAGCCGGAATCCAGTTGGGATGGGGCCAGCGCCCTATAGAAGCCTCATCCTAAACTGATACAGGCTCACCGCCGGCCCCCTCAGAACCTTATCCCCTCGATCTCGTCGAGGGCGATCCCATCGCCGGTGCGATCGTAGAGCCGGGTGGTCTGGGATGACATGTGCGCGGCTTTGGCGCGTGCGTCCTCCAGCGAACCGCCGTTGGAGAGGTAGTTGGTGATGCCTGTGCCGCAGAAGCTGAGCAGGCAGACGCCGCTATGCTGTCCTCGGACTGATCTCAGACCTCAGGCTCAGTTCATTCAAAGCGGACGTTTTCACTGACCATTTGCGACCCAAGTGGTACACTTTCCCGCCGCCCCAGTAGCCGGTTATTCGCCCCGCATGATTGTAAACGGCCAGCGATTATGTCCTCTCTAACTGGCCAGCGACATTGTCCCCATTATGGAGACACTGGCATTGACCAAGAGAGAACAGACACGGCTTCAGGTACTCAACAGCTTACTCGCAGAACATATGAATACAGATCAAGCGGCCACTCTGATGGGACTGAGCGCACGTCACATGAGACGACTATTGGCCGCCTATAGGGAGAGCGGAGCCGCCGCAAACTGGACGAGAAAGCCCCGGTTTGCAACAATCTCTCTAACACACTGTTGCGCCAGGATCGAGATCGTCATGACCTCCCAAACCATCGCCAGGAGACGACGTCCCCAGGGAGTCCATCCCAAGAGGACCGACTTGGAGCTCGCGACTCAGAATCTTCCCCAGTACCTGGAGGCCGACGAGGCCGCCACGATCATCAGGGCGGGGAATGACTGATGAAGACGATAGTTCTGTCCGACCATACGGGCGACATGATCGCCATGCAGGAGAGTCGGCACTATCAACAATATAACGTTGAGATGGTCAGATACAGGAGAGAGTCGGCAGACCTCACCAGGCGCGTTGAAGAGGAGCACGAAAGCCGTATGTCTGCGTACCGGGGTGAACTTGTAGCCTGGAACGCCATGAGCTGGGTGCGGAAGTTTGTCGATGGCATATCGAAGTGGAGGGTGTTATTCCTGCTGTGTTTCGTCGCGATGGGCGCCTGTGTGTTCACGTATATTGTGATGCCGGAAAACGGGATGATCGTGCTGGCGATTCCGGTGACGGTCGGGTTCATGGCGCTTTTCTTCCCGACCCGCGCTCCGAAGCAGCCATCGCGGAAGAAGGTCAGCATGCGCTGGCTGGAGCCCCCGCGGCCTCCGCGTGGGGAATCCAGCGACGAGGAACAGATGTGGGCGGCCGGAAACGAGGGAGAGCGCAGGGTAACTGCACACCTGTCCAGCCTGCTGAACGACGACTGGACGCTGATCTCGGGCTATCGAGGACCGGGCGGTGAGATCGACCAGATTCTTGTCGGGCCGAGTGGAGTGTGCGCGCTGGAGACAAAGTACCTGAACGGTACCGTGTTTGTCAGCGGGGACACTTGGGAGTTCGACAAGTACGACAACTACGGCAACCTAGTGGAGTCCGGTCGGACTATCGAGGACCGTAGGGGTCGCTCTCCCAGTGCACAGGTGAATGGCGCGGCCAAGCCCCTGGAGGGGTTTCTGTCAAAACGGGACCTGGTGAAGCGAATCAGCCGTGCCGTTATCCTGACTCACGACAGGTCAGCGGTGGGCAGAGTCGAGAGACAGACCGTGGACTATGTCGGGACCCTCGCTGAGGTGACGGTCGATAGACTGTTCTCGCGACACGCGCCACGCCTGGACCGCGCATCGGCAGTGAATGTGGTCCGGCGCATACAGGGAGACCACGAGTTTCACAGGAAGCGCTCCAGCCGCTCCAAACGGCCTGGGCGCAGGAGGCGGTGAATTCGCAGACACAGAGCCGTGGCTTTCCGGCGCCTTCCTGGGTTGTCATGCGGCTGTAGTCCCCATGAGCCGGTCTTCTCCGGGCAGCGGCCCGGTTTGTCCTGATGCTGGATCCCCCGTGCGAGAAGCCATCCGAGCGATTCCTGCGAATCGGGACTTTCTCGTCCGGTCTTAGGAGGGGTACCAGCTGCGGTGTATGGCAGCGCCCGGCGCACTGTGGAGCGCAACGGAGTTGTCCCCCCATTCTCGGTCTTTCCGAACCTGAGGCGCTGGAGAGCATCGCGAAGAGATCCCTGGAGGCGGCCGAGGAGACCGGACCGGAGGCGCAAAGAGGTCAGATTCCCAACGGCCAGGCCCACAGGATGAGCGGTACGGCGACAGCTACGATGACGATCGACAGCGGAAGTCCCATCCTCCAGTAGTCTCCAAACCTGTAGCCGCCTGGTCCCATTACGATGGTGTTGGACTGATGCCCAATGGGTGTCAGGAAAGCCGACGACCCCCCAATTGCTACTGCCATCAGGAATGGGTCTACCGACGCCCCGAGGCTTTCGGCTACCCCCATCGATACAGGGGCCATCAGGATGACGGCGGTCGCGTTGTTGACAATACAGGACAGAAGCATGGTTATTACCAGTAATACCGTAATCATGGCCCATGCGGGTAGAGTGGAGCCGAGGTCTGAGACCAGTCCCGCGATTCGTGCCGCGCCGCCGGTGACTTCGAGGGCCTCGCCTACCGGAATCATGGCCCCAAGAAGAATAATGACCGGCCAGTCGATTGCCCTATAGGCGGCCTGAAGGGTGAGAAACTTGCCCGCAAGGAGCACAACAACGGCACACAGGAGCGCAATCTGGACTGGCAGTACATTGAAAGCCGTAAGCGTCAGAGCGCCGGCGAATACGGCAATAGGAAATATCAAGCGTCGGGGTTGCCCGACACGTATCTCACGCTCGGCGAGAGGCAGAAGACCGAGTTGGGGCAGTGCGGCAAGCACCTGGTCTGTCTCTTGCCCTCGAGAAGCAGCACGTCGGTGTCCCTTATCGACCCTGGCCGCACCACAGCGATGCGGCTTGCCCTGCGACTGTCGAGACGTTCCCACTCGAAATCGCCTCCTATCTGGGCTTCGATCTCCTCCCCGCTGTCCTCGATCTGGTCGAAGCGCTCTTTATTTGTGTCCCTGTAGTCGCTGTCAAAATAGACCTCGACCCTGGCACGTCTCTCGCCTTGTCTGGTAGCAAATGAGGCGCGATATTCTACAC
>DAOUHG010000014.1:0-1633 GCA_034428835.1 Dehalococcoidia bacterium | reverse complement strand
GAACAGGCTCTCCTTGCTTCAGGACCTTGCCAATATCCTGAGCTCGACGTGACGCGGTTGCCAGGGAGGACAGTGCCGAGGCTGAACTCAACTGGGAAGCTGCTGCTCGGCAGGATGCCGTGGCCGAGGTGCGCAGGCTCAGGGCACGTCTGGAGGAGCTGAGCGAGGAGCGGTAGGCGGTCGTATTCACCTCTTCGGCACCCCCAGCTTTACATAACGAATCTATGGCGAACCTAATACCGAGGAGACTTGTGATGCCAAGTGACGGCGCAACAGAGAGACTGATAGCGGCTCTGTGCGAATTGCACAATGCGGAGATAGAGTTCATTATATCGAGAATGGCGCGATTCATTGATCACAATCCGAATGCTTCCATAGATGAGGGGGCCGCAAAGGGGCCCGAGATTGAAGAGGAGTTGCAGGAATTCGAAGATGGTATTCGGGACATAATCGAAGAGGAAGTGAACAGCCGGCGTAAAGGTCAAAACGCGGAAGACTCGCCTCAGTACCCGGAAGGTTCGGTTGAGCGTATGGTCTCCGACTATCTTGCCGGATTGGAGTAGTAAGCTATATCTGGCTTGATTCCGTTTTCGGAGCTGACTGCTTGAGTCACCCAGATTCATACGGATGGTCAAACTATGCGAATGTACAGCAATGCAACCGGCACCATCAGTGTGTTCCAAAGCTAACTGAGACAAAATTTCCGAAAATGTCCTGCGGACGCGGCACCTCACGAGCCCACAAATCCTGCCTAATCAATCCACTTCCCGGGGGACCTCACGGTCCTGCCGGGAAAGTCGGTCATGAGATCAGCCGTGTCGTCGCTGGTCTTTGAGTTCGGTGAGTTGCCTTGGCCACTTCCGCATTGCTGGCAGCGTCCTCTGTAGATGCTCATCGAATGGCATCTCCTGTAGGCGTTGATCTGGCGGACCAGCCCGTCCTGACGTTCACACCGGCCTGCTGCAGGGCGCGACCGAACCTGTCGATAGCACATTGATCGAACTCGGGGTCTTCCTGCTATGCCGGGATATAAAGCATCGCGGCAGTATCCTCGTATATCGGCATTGCACCGGAGCCGCCCAGGTCCGCATACAGGTGTGTTCTCGGGCTGTCCGCGATTTGATAGATGATACTTTATGGGCCATCCGGGATCGGGTCTGACCCATTCGGTAACTGGCGCAGATGCCCTCAAAATGATCGACGTGCATCGCTTGCTGATCCGTTCCCTCGGCAAGGCCAGAGCTGGCGTAACTTGACATAAGATATCTAGTGCGAACCTAGGGCGAGATGGCGAAATCGGCAGTGGGTGTTTGCCCACGGCGCAGGCCCTTGCAGCATCACTTCCCCACCCCGCGCGGACGTACAGCATGTCTTTCCCAACCACCGAACCGTGCCGGCCGGCCTGACGAGATCCGACTACCCTTGTGGCACCTTCCGGCCAACCGCGGATGTGTCCTGACACACATGAGTGACCTCCGGGACCAGCGTATCGACCTCTCAGCGCTCGGGCGGTAGAGTATTCCCCCTGTCTACACGATTCCAGGTGAACTTCAGTCTCCCGGCAGCTCTTTTGACAGAGCAAGTGCGCGTCGCCCTGCCCCACCATTTGGACATCGCCTAAGCCCCAATCCAC
>DAOUHG010000013.1:0-26642 GCA_034428835.1 Dehalococcoidia bacterium | reverse complement strand
GACTGGTCTTCTCCCTGGATGTGTTTGTGTTTGTGTTTGTCCAAGAATAAGGCCAGTCCTCTCTACCTCGATACCCCCTCCACCTCTACCCACCACTTTTGTGATGCTTCCACAGGCGTCGCTCTCATTGACATAGGTTCGGGTAGAAAATACACTCCGAGTTGTGCATTTTCTGCGCTGAAGGGGGCATGATGGCAAGGAGAAGAGTCGGATACCATGTGAGTCGTCCGGGCAGACGCGTCGAGGACCCGCCGGTGGAGATACCGGTTGCGGCCGATCTGAAGTCGGTCCCGGGGACGCCTATCCGGGACAACGAGGTCACCTACTACGCGCGTGAGTATCCGCTGGAGAGCGTCGCAGTCGAGCACAGCGCGTCGTCGCTGTGGGCGCTGGACGTCCGCGAGGAGGCAGCTCCCGAGACGGCCGAGCTGTACCGACAGCACCAGGAGGAGATCGGGCCTATCGTCGAGTGGCTGAAGTCCACGGGCGACATGGAGCCGACTAGCGAGCCGACGGGCGGAGACGTGACCGATGAGATACGCGCCAAGGCGCGGGAGCTTGGGTACGGTGAAGTCGGCTTCACCAACTTCGACCGCAGGTTCGCCTATAAGAGCAAGCGCCAGTACATCAAGGGAGACCTCAGAAACGCCATCTGCCTGGCTGTCGAGCAGGACTACATCGCCACGCAGTCGCTACCGAGTCTCGAGGCCGAGAGCGCACACGGGGACACGCATCTGCGTCAGGCCGACATGGCGAAGGAGCTTGTGGACTACATTCACTCGCTCGGCTTCCGCGCGCAGGTGTGGGGGCCGACGTGGCACTTCGGCGCGATGATTCCTCTGTTCGTGAAGGCGGGGCTGGGTCAATTGGGCATCAATGGTCAGCTGCTGTCGCCGCACTTCGGATCGCGGGCGAGGCTGCAGGTCATCACCACGAACGCCAACATCACGCACGACAGGCCGGTGGACTACGGGGTCACGAAGTTCTGCGAGATATGCCAGGTGTGCTTCATGCGCTGTCCGGGCCGGGCCATCAACCAGAACAAGATCTGGTACAGGGGCGTCGAGAAGAGCAAGCTCGACTTCCGCCGGTGCCGTCCGGTAATGACCAGCTACTCCGGCTGCGGCGTGTGCATGAAGGTATGTCCCATCCAGAGATACGGGATGCCGGAGGTGATGTCCCACTACATCGAGACCGCAGAGGTCCTGGGCAAGGGGACGGAGAACCTGGAGGGCTACACCCTCGAGGACAAGGGGTACTTCAAGACGGGGCAGCTTCCCAAGTTCGAGCCGGGCTTCTTCGACATGCCGATGGGCAGGTCAGAGGACCTGGTGATGGACGAGTACCGGGAACGCATCCAAGAGGTAAACGGCGACGCCAACGCCAAAGAGGTGGTATGGATGGAGTTCAGGGAGAAGCTGGACAAGGCGCTGGAACGGCGCAACATCCCCGTGGACATGGGCATGGACCTGGGGGGATAGGCTGGACTCCAGAAGCACGTCCACTGAGGCCGCCGGAGACGACGCACAGGACAGTACTCCCTCATCCGACGGCCCGTCGAACAGCCCGCCTACTCTCGCGCCGTATGGAACGCCATACGGCTGGATACGCGCGAAGGCCGGCGGGGTCTTCTACGGCTGGTGGCTCGTCATCATCACGGGGTCGGTCATGGTCATCTCGACGACCCCGATGTTCCACGCGATGGGACTATGGTTCGTCGCGCTGGAGCACACGTTCGGATGGTCGCGGACGCAGCTGTCTCTGGCGTTCGCGTTCACGCGGGTCGAGGGTGGAATTCTCGGTCCGGTAGAGGGCTATCTGACAGACAGGCTGGGCACCAAGCGGCTCGTGATGATCGGCATGACGATCATGGGCATCGGATGGCTGCTATTCAGCCAGGTACGGGACACGAAGGACGTCCCCGTCCTCAGAGACATGCCGTTCCACGTGTTCCCCGACTTCATGCAGGCGCTGATCCCACCGCTTACGTTCTACGCCGTCTACATGATCATCGCGCTGGGCCAGGGGCTAGGAAGCTGGCTCCCGCTCATGACTATGCTGAACAACTGGTTCAACCGTCGAAGAGCGATGGCGATGGGGTTCTCGAACTCAACGAGCAGGGTCGGCACACTCATCATGATTCCAGCCATCGCGTGGGCGATCGACCCGGAGTTCGAGCGGCTCGGATGGCGGTTGACTGTTGTAATCATTGGAATCGCGATCCTGGTCGTCAACCTGCCGTTGTCCCTGCTCATTCGCAACAGACCGGAGGACTACGGACTGCTGCCGGACGGAGACAAGCCGGAGAAAGAGGACGGTGAGTCCTCCGGCGGAATGTCAGAGGAGACGGTGTCGAGGCGTGCCCCGGAGCAGGTCGACTTCACCTGGCAGCAGGCGATACGAACACCCGCCTTCTGGCTAATCAGCGTTGGACACGGCTGCACATCCATGGTGCTGATCGCGCTGATGGCGCACCTGGCGCCAATGATGATCGACCGTGGGTACAGCCTCCAGACCGCGGCGTTCGTGATAACGGGCTACACGGTAGTCTCGATGCTGTTCCAGTTAATCGGAGGCTACATCGGGGATAGGGTGCCCAAGCGACTCGCGCTGTTCGTGTTCACCTGGATCCAGGCGTCCGGGGTGTTCCTGCTGACGTTCGGGCCGGCGACTCTGCCGGTGGCCTACGGATTCGCGCTGCTGTTCGGCGCCGGGTTCGGAGGTCGCAACCCGCTGACGGTGTCCATACGCGGCGAGTACTTCGGCAGAAAGTCGTTCGGAATAATAATGGGGATCTCCCAGGTGCCGATGAACGTGCTGCTGCTTGCGGCGCCGGTATTCGCAGGTGTCGTTTATGACGCAACAGGAGAGTACACGATCGCGTTCGGGGTGCTCGCAAGTCTCAATATGCTTGGCGGGGTGCTGTTCCTGCTGGCGAGACGACCAAGACTTACGCAGCCTGCGCGAGCGGTCGCGCGGGCGTAGGAGGTGTATCCATGCCGATCGTAGACCACAACAACGCGCCGGAGGTGCCCTGGAGGCCCAACTACCGCAAGTGGCTAATCACGCAGGAGGGCGACGGAACGACTTCGACGGACGCCTCGATCAGCGAAGTCGGAGTCGGCACCGGAGCGCCGCTGCACACGCACGAGGACGATGAGCTAATCGTCGTGCTAAGCGGCACTCTCAGCGTCCAATACGGGGACGAGACTCACGAGGTGGGGGCGGACCATACCATCGTCGTGCCGCCCAATGTGCCGCACGGGTTCACGGCCATTGGGGACGGTCCAGCGAAGATCATCGGGATGTTTCCGGCTCAGGACCCGTTCCTGCGCACCCGGTTCCTGGAAGGGGGGCCTCCGGCGAGGCATAGCTAGGGGGATCAGCGAGTCTCTGGGTTGATGGCTATTCCAAGTCGGCGTCGGCTATCGTGGTATGTAGCGTCACGAATCAAGCTCAATGCCAACACATTTGTTGGCAACAGTATTGTTGGCAAATATCCGTCCCAATTTAGGGCGTGTTTGCAGAGTGCTTCGCAAAACCCGTTCGTGGTGAGCCGTTGGGCTGGCTCACGAGAGACGTACGGTTGGGCTTTGTAAGCACATCTTGGTATTTCAGGTGTCGCAGAACGGTAGGCCAATCTCTGGTAGGTCGTTCACCGGGACATTTCGCAGACCCGCCGGTATGCATCCGGCCCATTTGTTGCCTGCCAAGTGCAACTCTTCCAGACTTGTGAGATTGCACAGCTCGCTGGGTATCTTGCCGCTGAAATTGTTGTCGAGGAGGTACAAGTCCTTCAGTTTCACAAGATTGCATAGTTCTCTAGGAATCTCTCCACTCATCATGGAGTCCGCAATCGTCAGATCTTCCAGGCTGGTGAGGTTGCCCAGTTCGGGTGGTAATGTTCCAATGATTGGACTCGAAACCAGGTGCAACCGTCTCAGGTTGGTGAGGCCACCCAACTCGCCGGGTAGTCTCCCAGCCAGATCGTAGTTGTTGTCAAGACGCAATTCTTGCAGATTGGAAAGGCGGCCCAATTCGGGTGGTATCTGTCCACTCAGGTAGTTCTCCCCAAGATCGAGATGTGTGAGGTTATCGAGGCGGGCTAACCCAGACGGAATCTTGCCAGTTAGGTTGTTGTCTCGAAGGGCCAGTTGAGTAACGTTGCCGTTGCTGTCGACGGTGACGCAGTGCCACTGGGAGACTGGGATGTCACTTAGCCAGTGTGTGTTGTTGCTCCAGTTTGGGCCGTCGGTGGCCTCGTATAGTTCAATGAGTGTGACTTGATCCCATGTCCAAAGCCGGTTAAGAGCGGCAGCCAGATGGCCTAGGGTCTGAAACCGATCCTCCCTCTTCTTAGCCAAGCACGTGTTCACAATACTGTCTAGTGCAATGGGAACACCCGGTCGTCTTTGCGACACCGACTCAGGACGTTCCTCAACATGCTTTCTCATGATGGCGTACCCTGTCTCCGCGTCGAACGGAGCACTTCCGGTCAACATCTCATACAGCACTACTCCGAGTGAGTAGATGTCAGTACGGGTATCTACCCTATGACCTCGTACCTGCTCAGGGGACATATACGACGCTGTCCCCATCACAGCGCCTGGACTCGTCATGGTTGGAAGATTGGACGAGCGTGCTAGGCCGAAGTCAGTGACCTTAACCGCGCCATCAGGGGCGATCAGCAAGTTCGACGGCTTGATGTCACGATGGATGATCCCATGATCGTTGGCAGCCTCAAGACCCAACGCAACTTGGCGGCAAATGTCCACTGTCCTGCCAATAGGAAGCTGACCAACAGACCGAATCAAATCAGCGACGCTGATTGGCAGAAACTCCATCACAATGAAGTGGGAGTCCTGATCTCGACCGTTGTCCAGTATTCGGATGACATTCGGGTGATCGACCTCAGCGGTCAACTCTGCTTCCCGGCGAAAGCGTTCGATCCCGTCGGAGTTGGCCGCGCCGCCCGGAAGGAGGGTCTTGAGCGCGACTACCTGCCCGTTCGATGGATCCCACGCTCGGTAAATCGCACCCTGACCGCCAGAGGCTATCCTACCCAAGATATGGTATCTATCAATGGTCTGGCTCTGCATAGTTGACTCCCAGATGCTCAACCTGTGGTCATTCACATCCAGACCCGATGATAGCCTGCCTATGGGCGGCTGTCATTTGTTAAATTTTAGACTTTCTCCTCTTCCTCGGCGAGGGTGCCTACTATGATGTGGCTCACAGGGTCAGGCCGCTAGGTAGCGATAGAAGTCATCGCGCACTTCAGCAGCATTATGGCACGCTAGCAGCCACCCTACTAACCGTCCTTCGACAAGCTCAGGGCGAACGGTCAGGGTTTGCAAACACGCCCTATAAGTAGTGACGAAAAGGTGCCGCACACCTGTCATTTTCGTCCAGACGCGGTACTAGACCGAGACAGTATCTACTCGGTGAGCATCATCATGTGGTCTGGGGTGGGAGTCATCAGCTCGATGGGGATTGGGGTGAACGGGCGGGAGCCGAGGGACCATAGGACCTCGAACTGGGTCGGGCTGGACGGGGCGCTGTACTCGATGCGCAGGGCGTGGCGACCTATGGGGAGGTCGATCTCGCCGGTGGTGGCTATGTCGTCGGTGGGAGGGTCCAGGGCGACCAGGCGGTCGTTGACGTAGAGGGCTATCTCGCCGCTGTAGGTGCGGCTGACCCTGAACTGCCGGGCGCCGGGTATGTCGGTCTGGAGAGTACCGTCCCAGACCGCGGTGTAGGGATACGGAATGACCGGCGTGTAGTGGAACAGGTCCATCGTGGGGGTTATCTGCATGGAGTGGGGGCGGGTTTGAAACCCGCCCCTACCGTCGCCCTCGAAGAAGCGTCCAGCGAGTCCCACGGGTCTGACCGTGCCCCTGTACAGCCTGCCGAATGGGATAGGTTCAGGGTCTCCGTCGTCGTTCAGCCATAGAACGCGAACCGAGTTGTCGGGGCCTTCTACGGCGGCAGCGATGGACAGAGAGTGCAGGCCGGTCGCGAGCACCAGACGGGCGGTCGTGTTGTCCGAATCCAGGATCCGCGTGCCGTTCAGGTGGACGATGGCGTGGGGGCTGTCGAGCATGAACTCGTACTCGCCGTATTCGGGTATATGGAGAGAGCCGGTTAGCCTGACCAGGTAGGGAAATTCTCCCGGCCCGGCGTCGGGGTGCCACGTTGAGTCCGTCACGCTGTTGCGGAGTCCGGGTAGTCCACTTCCGTTTACGATGTAAGTGGCGTCCAAACCCTGCCGGTCGGCTAGCTGCTCACGGCTGACGAACCCAGTGTAGTACATCGGATCTCCGCCAGCCGGAGGCGTAACCACGCGGTACTCGGCGTCCGGGTAGTAGGTCCGCATCGCCTCCCAGAAGCCTCTTTCGCGCGGCTCGAAATAGGCGGCAACGCCCCTCCAGACCAGCGACGAGTCGAGAGGCAATGTCTCAGGGGCCTTTAGCACCTCGACCCTGGGATGGTTGGCCAGCAGTGTACTGGTCAGACCGAACAGGAACTGGCGCGACACCCACAGCGAGTAGCCGAGTCGTTGGCGCTCGATCTGGCTGCGGGCCATCAGGGTCTCATCGGTCGAGAACCCAGCGTACACCCTGGGATCGTTTGCCTGGTCGCCAAAGTAGAGGTCCACGTTGAGGTACGCCGCGACGCCCAGAAGCGCGAGTACGGCAGGGAGGGCTAATCGTCTCACGAGTCGCCACGGGACGTCCTTCCACGTTCGCCAGAGCAGGTCTATGATAAGAGCGGCAAGCGCGGCGACTGCCGGAATGACCAGGATCGACCTCAGCGACTGGGGAGTCTCCCACGGCACGGTGAGGACGCCGGGCAGCACCATGAAGAACACCCAGAACGGGAGCGTAAACAGAGCGACGCGACGCCACCTAATCAGGGCGAAGAAGAAGCCGAGGAGGAACAGCGCGCCGGTAATGCGGTCCAGCATCGGCGCATTGGGCAGGTTGTGGCGTGGGTTGGGGTCTCCCTCGGCATTGAACATGAACACGTGCCTTACGAAGCTGGAGCGCAGTTGGCTCGCCCACTCTTCCCTGGGAGTGAGGTTGAACAGCGAGGTCGTCTCGGTGCGCTCGAAGAACTGCTCTGAGTTGTCCATCGCGAACTGGATGACAGGAGCGGCGACGAACAGGGCCAGAATCGCCATCGTCGCCACGTTGACCGCATAGGTGCGCAAACTGGGACGGGCGATCAGCAGGTGCATCAGGAGGATGAACCCGACCACGAGCGGGAACATTCTCAGGGGCGCGTAGAACCACATGCCCAGTCCGAGGGACGCACCGGCGAAGGCGTAGTCGGACGCGCGTCCGGTGCGTATCGCGCGAAGCGTGAGCCATCCGGTAAGGGCCGCGAAGAGTACTCCGGTGATGCCGTGCATCCCTATGCGGCTCCAGTTGAGGTCCCATCGCATGACCGCCACGAGGAACGCCGCGATCAGTGCGGCAGACGTTCCGAACGCGTGACGGACGAACAGGTACGTGGCGACGATTCCCAGCAGTCCGAAAGCGGCGGCCACGAGCCTTGGTGTGGTTATCGCGACGCCTGCGAGCTTGACGACAGCCGCAATGGGCATCAAGAACATCGTGGGAAGGTTTGTGGAAGGCGCGTAGACGGGGATCCGGCCTGGGTCACGGGCGTACTGGCGAGCCTGGAAGAGGTTATCGGCCTCGTCGAACCAGAGTCCGGCAGGCAGGTCGTCGAGATTGTAGAGTCGGAGGCCCGCTGCGAGTATGAGAATCGCAATCAGAGCGAGTATCGGAGCCATAGAGCGGAGCCTGATCGTCAACCCGTCCGAGGTCTTGAGTCTGAGTATCAACGCGGTCCACCGACCGTCTATCGCTGGAATGGCTGCGAGAGCGAGGGCGCCCGCAGCTCCGAAGGAGTACCAGGCCAGGGTCAAGCTCTCGCGCTCATCGTGGCCGAAGTTGCGGAGCGAGACACCCATGAGGACGACGGCGCAGACTGCGGCTAACGTGCCGAACGTTCTTTCGTTCAGATCGACGCTGAAGCGGGAGTTGGAGTCTGCCGGGAACCTGCCGAGAGTCAGCGTAGCGGGTTCTTGGGGCTCTGGCTGGTCGTCTGTCGCTTTGGATGCGCGTCGTGTGTCAGCGAAGGCCAGGCACGCGACCGCGATCACGAGCGGAGCGGCGGCCCACCTGATGTCGTGGGTGCGTATGAAGTGATCGGCGAGGAGGGCGAGGACGACGGCGGACGCTACGAGCGTGAACCTGATGGTGGCGGCTCGGGAGCGGGCCTCTCCCGCAATTGGCAGGTTATTCTCCCCCGACGTTGGTGGGTCAGGACACGAAGGCACTTCTTTCACCCTCACCCCAACCCTCTCCCTGAGGGAGAGGGAGCCTTTAGTAACCACCATAACCGCTCATGCGGGGGCTTCGGTCTTCACCACGCCGCTTTCGTATAGCTCGCGGACCTGTCCTGAGGTGTAGCCGAGGTCGCCCAGGATCTCGCTCGTGTGCTGGCCGAGAAGCGGTGTCGGGCGACCAGGCAGAGTCGTGAAGCCATCGAACGACACCAGGTTTCCGCTCAGCTTTACTGTGCCAACCGTGGGGTGTTCGAACTCAGTCATCATCCGGTTTGCCTCGGCCTGGGGATCGGTGAAGAATCCGGTTACGTAGTCATGGACTATGGGGGCGCAGGGTATGGAGCGAGAGGCAAGTGTCTCCAGGGCTTCGCTGACGGTCATGTCGGCAAATGTGTACTCGGCCTGGTCGGGGTCGGATAACCAGGCTATCGGCCCGGTGACATCGGCGGCGCTCTTAGGCGAGTCGGCGGCGATGGCTATCCATCCGTCCGAGGTGCGATAGATGCGGCGAAGAGGGCCAAGTCCATACTGGTCGCTGTCGGGGAGCGGCCTGGGGGGCCTACCCTCGTAACTCATGAAGCCGTCTGCGCAAACAAGGGCGCCGGCAGCCAGCAGGCTGGTGTTGACGCGCTGGGCGATTCCGTGCCGTTCTCGCGCGACGAGGGCGAGAACCGTGCCCAGTGCGCCCAGTGCTCCACCTGTGTAGTCGCAAGGAGCCAGCGCAGCGAGATACACCGGAGGGCCGTCGTAGCCGCCCTGGGCGTGCTGGAGTCCGGTGATCGCCTGGGCGATCGGATCGACTCCCGGGCGATGCGAGTATGGTCCGTCCCAACCGTAGGCGGTGACATGCGACTCGATCAGGTCGGGGTTGAGCTCTTTGAGCGTCGCGCTGTCGAGTCCCATGCGGTCGGTCGCGCCGGGTCGCATGTTCGCGAGGATGGCGTCGGAGGTAGCCGCGAGGCGTCGGGCGACTTCCTTGCCCTCATCGGTGCGTGTGTTGACCGAGACCGACAGCTTGTTGGTGTTGTACGAGATGAAACCGGCTCCGCCCGCGGGCCTGGAGATGTCGCCGTCGAGCGATTCGAACTTGACCATCTCCGCTCCGAGATCGGCGAGCAGGCGTCCGGCGACGGGTCCGGCTATGACATTGGTCATCTCCATGATTCGGACGCCTGAGAGGGGGAGGTGGGGCGGACGGACCGACCCTGCCCCTGGATTCCCGCTTTCGCGGGAATGACGAGTGGGTTGAGAATCCAGGCCTTCGCCGGAACGAGTGGGTTGAGGGTTCGGGCTTTCCCCGGAACGACGGGGGAGAGCGTCTTTGGCTGAGATCGACTGGGTGGAGCGCGGGACGCGTATGCGGCCGGGGGTCAGGGTCAGCTTGATGGGGAGGCCCATCATTTCGGTGCTGCCGAGGGCCGGGTCGTCCACGCTATGGACGAGGCCGTCGTGGATGATCTGGGGATCGGACAGCGCGTGCTGTGCGCTCCTGGTGAGGTCGCAGGGGACGTCAGCGGCCCACAGCTCCCTGATCCACTCATCGGAGGGCCGGGAGCGGATCTCGTCGGCGACCATGTCGAACAGCCGCTTACGGGCCTCTTCGGTCGCGGGCCAGCGACCGCCGCCGAACTCGGGGTTCGACGCGATGGCGCCAGCTACGCCGATCACGGCTGAGGCGAGGTCAACAAAACCGGAGTGTATGCAGCCGATCTGGAGCCACTCACCGTCGGCGCACTCGAACACGCTGTAAAACGGGCCGCCGCCCTGGGGGGACAGGAGCACGTTGCGTACGGGTATCGCCTCACTCATGGCCTTGGGGGTGTACAGCAGCGCGCCCGCCATCAGAGAGGTCTCAACCCGGGCGCAGATGCCGGTCTTCTCCCGGCGGTAGAGCGCGGCGCAGATGCCCAGGGCCGCAATCAGGGCGGCTCCCACGTAGGCGACGGGATGTACGACGTGAACCGGGCCGCCTCGATAGGATGGCTGGCTGGAGAGAATGCCTGTGCGAGCCGCGACGAGGTCATGGTCGGCAGGCTCGTCCTTCAGGGGGCCGTCTGCGCCGTAGGCCGTGATCGAGCAGTGGACGAGGGTCCGGTGGTCTGAGCTCAGATCGTCTATGCCTAGCTGTGTTCTGAGGAGGGAGCTTGGGGCGAGGTCGTCGATAACCACGTCCGCATCGGCGCACATGTCTCTGAGGGTCTCGAAAGACGTGTTGGGGTCTAGCCGGACGACATCTTTGCCGCGGTCGTAGACGGCGAAGATGTCGGGACGGCGGAGCACGTCCTCGTCTCGGAATGCGACTCGCACTACGCGGGCGCCGTTGTCGGCGAGGAACATCGAGGCGAGCGCTCCCGCCAGTCCGGTCGATAGATCTATGACCGTGATGCCGTCGAGGGCAGATGGGGGGATGTCCGAAGCAGGATTCATGGGATGGTTGAGATCACCGGGGTGAGCTGGTCGGGCACAAGGCCCGCCCCTACAAGATGAACGGAGGCGTGTACTGAGTAGCTATTTTCTTGAGGTGGTCGTACGGTGTCAAGGACGTGGGCGCTGTTGCACTTTTGGGCTTTGGTGAATCGATAGTGCGTTGAAACGCATCTGAACTACTGTGAGAGTGGTAGCGGCCACTGACAACTGCACGGTGCAGTTGATGTAGAATTATCCTGTTCCAAATCTGGCCCATCTTGACCCACGCTGGAGTAAGCAATGCTCAACAAGCTCGGACGTATCACAAGACTCAACCCGGCCCGGGTGCGGCCTGACGCGCCGCCGGGCCAGTTCGTCACCGACAAGTTCCCGGTGCTCACATTCGGCCCTACTCCCAGAATCGACCTCGACGCCTGGCAGTTCAAGGTGTTCGGGCTGGTCGATGAGGAGATCACACTGGACTGGCAGCAGTTCAACGATCTCCCGCAGGTGACGCTCGACGCTGAGTTCCACTGTGTCACCCAGTGGAGTAAGCTCCAGAACACATGGCAGGGCATCCTGTTCACGGACGTCATGAAGCTCGTCACGACTAAGCCTGAGGCGAAGTTCGTGATGGCGCACTGCTACGGCGGGTACACCACGAACGTTTCTCTGGACGTGATGATTGACGATGACGTGATGTTCGCCCACTCGCATGACGGCGCTCCTCTGACTCCGCAACACGGCGGCCCCATGCGATTGGTCGTACCCAAGCGGTACGGCTGGAAGAGCGCGAAGTGGGTCAACGGCATCGAGTTCATGGCAGAGGACGAGCCCGGCTTCTGGGAGATGCGCGGCTACCACATGGAGGGCGATCCGTGGAAGGAAGAGCGCTTCTGGAGCAGCCTGACCTATTAGAATTGTGAATTTGGAATGTGGAATAGTGAAGTGGGGCCCCTCACCTCAATTCATAATTCACTATTCACCATTCTGCCGAAGGAATTCGGATCGCTGTGCTCGATCACGAGGTCGGTGGCTTCGTGGAAGCGCATGAAGTCGCGCATGGCCCTGGCTACTGACGATGCGAGCCGGTTGCTGGGTCGGACGCCGGGCTCCAGGTAGAGATTCTTCAGACGCAGGACGCCCGTGCGACGTTCGAGCTTGGGGTCGAAGCGGCCCACCAGCCTGTCGCGGTCGAGGATTGGCAGGCAGAAGTAGCCCCATATCCTGTCCGGCTCGCGCTTGTAGCACTCCAGCACCTGGTTGAACTTCCAGAAGCTCGCGTCCCGGTCTTTGGCCCAGAACAGGCTGTCGAACGGGTTGAGGAACGTGGTGCGCCGGGGCTTCAGATCGTCGTCCGCAGCGCGGTCGAGCAGCGGCAGGTTGTCGCGGTGGACGAGCAGGTCGTGTTCGGCGCGGTCGGCCAGCGTGGCACGGACCGGGACGAACACACCGTCAGAGATCAGCGATTCGATGATGGGCTTCGACTCGGTGCGCTTCATGTGGAAGTAGTCTCCAACCTGGACCGGTGCGCAGACGCCAAATGCCTTCATCGAGGTCTCCAGCAGGTGACTCAGCGCCTCGTGCTCGGTCGGCTCTGCGCGGTCGGCCCAGTCCGGCAGCACGCGGTCGCGGACGTCGTAGATGCGCTGGAAGTTGACGCGGTTGGATATCGCAAGGTCGCCGACGTTGTACAGGTGCTCAAGAGCGATTTTTGCGTCGTCCCAGTTCCACCACGTGCCGGACTGCTTCCTCTCCGTGCGAAAGTCCGAAGGACGCGAGGGGCCGTTGACCTGGATCTCGGCAAAGATGGATTCAAGTAGCTTGGAGTTCTCTGGGTCTTGCGCCCAGGTGCGCCGCCAGCCCGCTCCGCCACTCTTGTGTCGGCGCATCATCGGCATAAGGTAGCGGTACTGGGTCAACGGGATGATGCACGCGGCGTGCGTCCAGTACTCGAACAGACGCCTGTTGTTGTCCGGCGACGTGCTGCCGCCGTCGAACAGCAGGCTATCCAGGTGGTCGGGGTCGTAGGTACCGAGCCTGCTCCATAGCGTCAGGTACTGGGCGCGTCTGACGACCTGGAGCGTGTCGATCTGCACCCAGCCGACGCGCTCGACGGCGGAGTACACATCGTTGATATCAGGTCGCGCGCCCCGGCGCATCGGGTCAGCCAGGCCCTGTGTATGGAGGGCCAGGGCGCGGACGGCGGAGAGGGGGTAGGTTGGGGTCATAGTGATCTCGGACCAATAGAGATAGATCTGCGTCAGATACTACTAGTAGCACACACGCGGCGATCGGCTCTAGCTGACATGCCTCCACGTTGGAGTTGACGGCGAAGCAAGCTATGATTGTAGATGCTAGTCAAAGGGGGTGGAAAGTAACTCCACAACACGAGTTTCTGTGATGATGTACAGCGACGAAGAAATAAGTCGTCAATTGCGATTGGGCGAGGATAGTGGATGGGAGTTCAAGGCTGTCGAGTTCGCTGGAGACCCCCCAAGAAGCCCTCGACGTGACGACTGGGCAGACGAGATTTCCGCTTTCGCCAACGCCAACGGCGGCGTGCTGCTGTGTGGCGTTACCGACGAGGGCGACGTTGAGGGCATGACCCGCACCCAGATGGACGAGTTAGAGCGTCTCATATCCGAAGTGTGTACAGACTCGGTGCGTCCCTCTCTAAGAGTCAACATCTTCCGCAGGGAGATCAGCGAGGACAAGGCGTTCCTGATGGTGGAGGTCCCAGAGGGACACGCGCAGCACGACAGCCCCGGGGGCAGTTTCGTCAGGGTTGGCAGCACGAAGCGGAGAATGACGAGCGACGAACGTCTGCGTCTAGCGCAGAGGCGCGGGCAGGCACGATTTCTCTGGTTTGATAAGCAGACCGTGCCGGGCACGGGATTCGGGTCATTGAATGAAGATCTGTGGAAGCCGCTGTTGAGCGCTGAGGGGGCGGCAAACGCAGAGCTGGCTTTGGAGAAGATGGGACTTCTGGCACTGGACGAGAACGGTACGATGCGGGCCACCGTCGCGGGCGTTCTGCTGTGCAGCGAATCCCCAGACCAGTGGCTTCCCAGCGCATGCATCACGGCGACCCGTTACCGAGGAACCGACAGGGCATCTGAGCAGATCGACGCGCAGACGGTCGTCGGCCCGCTCGACAGACGATCACCCATGCGCTGTCCTTTGCTGTACGCAACATGCGCGTGGCTGCCCGCAAGGACCCGGCTCGCGAAGACCTTCCGGAGTACAGCAGGAACGCCCTGTTCGAGGCACTGGTCAATGCCGTTGTACATCGCGATTACTCCATCCGAGGAAGCAGGATCAGGCTCTCGATGTTCGAGGACAGGATCGAGCTATGCTCTCCCGGCAGTCTGCCAAACAACCTGACGGTGGATAGCATGGGAGATCGTCAATCGACGCGCAACGAGGTGCTGACGTCTGCACTGGGAAGGATGAGTGTGGGCGGCATCGAAGGCGCTGGCGGTCGCCGGTTCTTCATGGAGCGACGTGGGGACGGGATACCCATCATCCGGCGTGAGACCCACGAGCTATGCGGCAAACTCCCCGAATTCAGGCTGATAGATGGGTCGGAGCTTTGTCTCACGATTCCGGCAGCTTCGCCGGTGTCGAGCCCTGGGAACGCCGTCATCACAGTGCATTGCGACGGCCAACCGTTGGCTGAAGTGGATGTGTTAACCCTGTTTCCAAACAAGACCTGGAAGCGTACCTCTACAGACGAGGGCGGAGAGGCAAGGATCGACCTGCACTCTACACACTTACCCATGACAGTGTTCGCGGCTGCCAGCGGATTTGCGGCGCGCGTCGATCTCGAGTGGATTCCTGCGCAAGGGGCCCTAGATCTTGAGATGCACTTACTGCCTGAGGGAGGCTCAGTCATCTTTCCAGAGCGAACCGGCTATATTCCAGGCTTGTCAGGGAGACTGAACCCCATCCGAGACAGCCAAGACAGAACATATCTCTATGCATCCAACATAGCCATCAACGGCGGACAACCACAGGCCGTCCACTTCATCCTCGGAGAGGAACTGCATCTCACGGATGCCGATGGAAGGGAGAAGCTGGTGCGCATCGTGGACATAGTGGGTCGCGCGGCGCTGGTGGAGTATCGGCCAGCGCCCGGACCATGAAGCGATGATGTATCCCACTCGCGGTATAATATCCGGGTGTCTACCTGGGGTGAACTATGGCCAAGACTGAAATGATACGCGCACATGTCGAGCCGGAGCTGAAACGCGAGGCCGAGGATCTCTTCTCGTCACTCGGGTTGTCCACCACCGAGGCGATCACGCTGTTCTACAGACAGGTGACCCTGCACCAAGGACTGCCGTTCGCCGTCAGGATACCCAACGCGGAAACCGTCGAAGCGCTGGAACAGGCTCGCAGTGGAGAGGGACTCACAGAGTACAGAAGCCTGAAACTTGGGGGGAGTAGCCTCCGTAGGGGAGCACTCAGGAGGAAGGACTGGCTATCCACGCGCAAGACCCTCATATACCTGCTGATAACCCTGTTGATTGTCGTGCCTGTCACCGTCTTCATATTGTTGAATCTGCTCTCCGGCGCGGTGGGAGGCGAACATGAGATCAGTCTTAACACTGTGGTTGCGATGACTGCCCAGGGCAACGTGGAGACCATCGAAGTCAAGGGCGACGCGCTGACGATAGTGACCACCTCCGGAGAAATATTCACCTCGCGCAAGGAGCCCGGATCGTCGATAGTCGAGATACTCCAGGTAGGGGGAGTCGATCTGGCTACTTCCAGAGTGGAGATCATATCCGAGGGACAGAGCGGACGGTGACACCGGCCGCGAAGGTCGTTCAAGACAGTGCGCCATCCGTATTTCAGGAAAGCGGCGCAACAGGCTACACCGTCTATCAGGCGCATGGTCTCATTGCTGGGAATGCCATATAGAGCCGGACTGGCTGCTGATCTGGGACTCAAGCGATGACGAGACGTTGGTTCTGGTGCGCACTGGCAGCCATTCCAATCTGTTTAGTTGACTTGAGAGCTTGCCTAAGCAGTTGGCCTACGTCTCCGATGTTGGGGCAATCAGGGGGACCTCCAGCTCGGCTAGGAGGTTCTGGAACTCGTCAAGGTCTTCGTCGAGGATGCGCTGGAGGGATACGGCGTACTCGTCCAGTGTCTCTGAGTATTCGGCGAAGACGTCGTATGCCTGCTGGGGCGGCCGGTAGTCGCCGGATGTGACTACCGGCATTAGGCCGGCGAGCTTGGCGTTCCAGCGGATGGGCATGTGGAGGCGGTCACGGGCTCCCTTGTACCCGGTCTGGATCAGCGCGGACTCTATGTCGTTCAGTTTCCCAGTCACAGCCTCGGCTCCCTCGGAGACCGGCTGCTCGGCAGCGGTGCCCTTGGCGCGCTTGGCCCACTCCTCGACCTGGGAGCGGGCGCTGCGCAGGCGGTTGATGTTGTCGTGCGTCTCGGTGATCTTGTCGCGCACCTGTATCGCCAGCTCGAACTGGGCGTCGAAGTCTTCCTGGGTGGCGTCGACGCGGGGGTCTTTGACGAGGTCGAAACTCACGTTCTGCGACTGGTCGCCGACGGTTATGCGGACCTGGTATGAGCCTGGGGGAGCGAGCGGGCCGCGACCGACGCCCTCGGCGGTCTTGTCCCCGGGCACCTTGCTCGCGCCAGGGTAGCGCATGCTCCAGTCGAAGCGGTTCATTCCGGCGTTGGCCGGGACGCGCGGTCCATTGGAGTCGTCATCATCGTCATCGGACTTCTTCTCGGCCCCCGTATCGGAGTACGGGGTGACGTTGCTTGAGTAGCTCCTGATCTCTTCACCACTGGCGTCGAGGAAGGTCAGCGTGACCTCATCTTCAGGGGCGTCGCTGAGCCAGTACCAGACACGCACAC
This sequence comes from Dehalococcoidia bacterium, assembly GCA_034428835.1. GTDB lineage: Bacteria > Chloroflexota > Dehalococcoidia > Lucifugimonadales > UBA1123 > VXRN01. Next base: position 9,985 of record DAOUHG010000013.1, on the reverse strand, counting down.
CGGCGGGCGGGTTGTTGCCGGCGTCCAGGAACTGCCTGTCGATTTGACCGTGATCGTCCTTGTTGTCGATGAAGGCGACCGCAGCGCCGAGCGCGAGCTGGTAGTTCTTGGCGCGGCTTCCGCCGCGACCCCGGAACGGCGCGGCCATGCGTATCTTGGTCGGAGGCGTGAGCAGATGGGCTCCCTCACCAGCGACATCCGAGGAAACCTGCCTGAGATGTGCGAGGTCGTCCAGTATCCAGAAGCTGCGTCCGTGCGTCGCGGCAACAAGGTCGCCGTTCTTAACGTTGAGGTCGTACACGGGCACAACGGGCAGGTTGCCCCGCATCGAATTCCAGGACTCGCCATCGTCGTAGGAGATGTACGCGCCGGTCTCGGTACCGACGTAGAGCATTCCGGGTCGCTCGGTGTCCTCTCGGATGCAGCGCGTGAAGTTGTTGCCGGGAAGATTGCCGGTGATGGACGACCACGTCTGTCCGTAGTCGGAGGTCTTGAACAGGAACGGGCGGTTGTCATCGAACTTATAGCGTGTGCCGGACATGTACGCGGTCGCCGGGTCGTGAGGCGAGACTTCGATCATGTCGATGCGCGTCCACTCTTCGAGATCAGACGGCGTTACGTTGTCCCAGGTCTGGCCGCCGTCCCTGGAAATGTGGACTAGTCCGTCGTCGGACCCTGCCCAGAAGACCCCCTTCTCGTGAGGAGACTCCACGAACGAAAAGACCGTGCAGTAGGTCTCGGCTCCGGAGGCGTCCCCTGTGATGTCTCCGCCGGAGGGCTGGAGCTTTTCAGGGTCGTTGCGCGTGAGGTCGGGGCTGATCGGCTCCCAACTGCTGCCCTGGTCGATTGACCTGAAGACTATGTTGCCCGCGGCGTACAAGACGCCGGGGTCGTGCGGGGAGAACTGGATCGGATAAGTCCACTGGAAGCGGTACTTCGCGTCAACGGGGCCGTAGCCGGTGTTCATCTCCGGCCAGACGGTGATTATGCGCACCTGCCCGGTGGAGTGGTCGTATCGCAGCATGTTTCCCCCGCCGCCGGGAGATGAGCCTATGGCGCCGGAGATCACGATGTTGGGGTCTGTCGGATCGACGACGATGTGGCCGCTCTCCGAGCTACCGACGGTGTAGCAGTCGTTCCAGGGAATGCCTCCCTTGTGGCTGCTAGAAGGCACGCTGATCGCGCTGTTGTCCTGCTGGGTGCCGTACACGCGGTACGGGAACCGGGTGTCGGTGGTGACGTGGTAGAACTGCGCGGTGAGCTGGTTGTAGATGGTGGAGAACGTTTCACCACCATTGTAGCTGACGCACGCTCCGCCGTCGTTGCCCTCGATCATGCGATGAGGATTACGGGGGTCTATCCAGAGGTCGTGGTTGTCGCCGTGGGGAGTGTTGACTTCTTCCCAGGTCTTCCCCGCGTCTATCGACTTCCATGCCGAGTAGTTGAGCACCCAGGCAGTGTCAGCGTCCTGCGGGTCGGCGAAGATGTGCTGGTAGTACCAGGGCCTGCCCTGGAGATCACGGTTGTCGGACACCAGTTCCCAGGTGTCTCCGTAGTCGTCGGACCTGAACACACCCGGCTCTCCGGCCTCGACGGTGGCGTATACGCGACCAGGCTGTGACGGGCTGATCGAAACGCCTATGCGCCCGAACGGACCTTCCGGGAGTCCCTTGTTGGCGGAGACGTCCTCCCAAGTGTCGCCGCCGTCCATCGAGCGCCAGAGTCCGCTGTCCGGTCCGCCGCTGGTGAGGTTCCAGAAGTTTCGTCGCACCTGCCAGATGGATGCGAACAGCACGCGCGGGTTGTTGGGATCTATCGTGAGGTCTGCCGCTCCGGCGTTCTCGCTCTTGTACAGGACGTGCTCCCAGTTCTTGCCGCCGTCGGTGGACCTGAACACACCGCGCTGAAAGTTCGAGCCGAAGGCGTGACCGAGCGCGCCGACGTAGACGATGTCGGGGTTGGTCGGGTGAATCCTGACGCGGGCGATGTGGCGGGTGTCCTCGAGTCCGAGGTGCACCCAGGAGCGTCCGGCGTCGTTCGACCTGTACACACCGTCGCCGTGGCAGACGTCGAGGCGGATGCATGCCTCGCCCATGCCGGCGTACACGACCGACGGGTCTGAGTCCGACACGGAGATCGCGCCGACGGAGGCGGTGTTGAAGTAGCCGTCCGAGACGTTTTCCCAATAGGTGCCGCCATCGTATGTCTTCCACACGCCGCCCGCGCAGGCCCCGAAGTAGAAGGTGCCCTGATCAACGGGGTCGCCCGCAACGGCGACCACGCGGCCGCCGCGAGGGGGTCCGATGCAGCGCCACTCGAGGGCGTTGAGCATTTTGGGGGCTATGGCGTTGGGGGAATCTTGGGCTGTGGTCATAGTTGCACCTCGGAAAGAGCGATGAGTTGGGGCGCATTATATCTGGACGGTGCTGCGTAGTCATGCGTGATGATGTTACGAGGGTGTTTCGATTTGCCAGATATGCTGGTCGTGCCAAAGGGGCTGCGAGGGGGACTTACGTAGCCTCATCACATCTAATACAATCACTAATGTCAGCAATAAAGCACAGTAAGTAAAGGGCACCATTATCACTATGAACGAAGATCGCACATTTTGGGAGTGCGTCTATGATGCACGACGCGAGGGGCTGATTCCTCGTGTCTGGAGGACAGGTGAGCTCATTGTACTGCTCACTGCACCAGTTGGGCGGTTCTCCCCCAACACCGTCAGTGTCGACCCGTACAACTACAGCATTTCACGCGAAGGCAATGCGATTGGCTACTTCGTCAAGAGAGGAGAAGATCCCAAGGCGTGGAGGGTTGCACGTGGCGAGTTTCAGCTTATCGTGGACCCCGAAGACGATACCTATCGACAGAACACGCAGCGAGAGTTGGCCAAGAAGCGCGCCGGGGAACTCGTATCGCAGATTCGTCTGGCCGGTAGACATCAGACAGGCCAACGAGCCCAACGCGGCTCGCAGACCACGACTCAAACCAGCACCGCACCCACCGGGATACGTCGTGTACGAACTCCCGGCAGCTATAAGTCAGTCTCCATTGCCCTCGATGACTTGGACCGTCGGAATATGGCTAAGCTCAGCACCGAGCAGAAGGCCCTGCACATCGTTGAGAAGCACATCAGGGATCAGTACGGGGACCGGGCAGAGATTAAAGAGGGCCGGGATGGCGTAGACTTAAGAGTCTCGGTAGATGGACAGACTGTAGAGAGAATCGAAGTGAAGGGCACTAAGTCGAAGGACATCGCGTGGTCCCAGCTGAAGGTATCCAGCCAGAAGTCGCACGACGCCTTGAAGGGCGGTGCGCCGATGTATCGGGTGGTAGATATCGATGGTACTCAGCCGCGCATCCATGTGCTGACATACGGGCGTGACTTCACCCTGGAGCCTGAAGCCAGATGGGTTGTCAGACCAACCATGTTGGAAAACGATCGCTACCCCCTGAGAGGAAGGCGCTACCGGTACGATCTGCCATACGATCCGGTGGCACAGGACGATTGGGAGACCCTAGAATGATCCTGCTGGACACCCATGCGTGGGTGTGGTGGACGATCGATCCGTACCAGTTAAGCGAAACGCAGCGGCAGGAGATCATAGAGAGTGAAGAGAATCTGATCGGTGTCAGCGCTATCTCATGTTGGGAGATAGCCAAGCTCTGCGAGTATGGACGGCTGGAACTGCCTGTTGGACTGCCCGAGTGGTTCCGGTTGGCACTAGGTTATCCTGGTGTCTCGCTACTGCCGCTGACACCCGAAGTCGCCATCGAGTCGACCACCTTGCCCGGCAGCTTCCACCGCGACCCTTCCGATCAGATCATCGTCGCTACAGCGAGAGTGCATGAATGTCCGCTGGTGACTTCCGACGACAAAATTACCGGATATCCTCATGTTCAGACCATATAGCAGACACTTGGGAGAGCCATAACCTATGACGCCCCAAGAGCGCCTTCATAAGATCGAGTCCTACGGCAACGCACATGCTCTTCTTGTAGAGGCCCTGAGCGAGTTCCCCAAGGAGATGTGGCAGTTCCGAGACGACCACGGATGCTGGAGCATACACGAACACATCGTCCACATCACGGACAGCGAGGCGAACAGCTACATCCGCTGCCGCAGGCTGATCGCGGAGCAGGGCGAGCCGTTAATGGCCTACGACGAGAACGTGTGGGCTTCGTCGCTGAACTATCACGACCAGAGCCATCGAAGATACGCTCATGCTGTTCAGGTGGCTGCGGCACAAGAGCTACACGCTAATCAAGTCGCTGCCCGAGCCGGTGTGGGCACACACCTCATTCCATCCAGAGAACGGCGAGACGAGCCTCGATGACTGGCTGGACACATACGAGAGGCATGTGCCTGAGCACGTCGAGTATATGCGGGAGAACTACGAGGCGTGGAGGGCGGGGGCGTAGGGATCGTAGCAACACGGTGACGACGCCGTAGCTGGTACAATGCGGTCACGAACGAACACTTCCGAGGGGAGCGACAGATGAGCGATCAGGGCTATGCCAGGCCGGAGTTGCTGGCATCGACGGAGTGGATCGCGGAGCACATAGACGACTCGAACGTCCGCGTGGTGGACTGCGACGAGTTCGGGCTGTATCTCCGGGCGCACATAAAGAACGCGGTCGGAATCCGTGTACACCATTACATCAAGCACCCGAACTATCCGACGGCGCAGAAGGAGTATCCACTGGTTGCCGGGCCGGATGTGATGAAGGGGCTGATGGAGGAGATGGGCATCGGGGACGACACACTCGTCGTCGCGTATGACAACTCAGGCAGCCTGAACTCGGCGCGCTTCTGGTGGGTGCTCAACTACTACGGACACACCAACGTCAAGGTGCTCAATGGCGGCTGGAAGAAGTGGTTCGACGAGGGTCGTCCGACTTCGATAGACCGGCCTCCCGATGTGGGAGAGGTCACGTTCACTCCCAGGGCAGACGACTCGCTGGTCTGCACGCTCGACTACGGCGTCGGGCAGGTCGGCAACCCGGACACGGTGTTCCTGGACGTTCGCTCCGACGGGGAATGGGACGGCTCCAATGACCGGGGCAACGCGCGCGCCGGCCGGGTGCCGGGCGCGGTCCATCTCGAATGGCTCAACCTGATAACCGAGGACCGCCACCGGATGTTCAAGCCGGCGTCCGAGCTCAGGCCCATGCTGGAGGCGATAGGCGTCACGCCCGACAAGAATGTCATCACGTATTGACAGGGCGGCATCCGTGCGGCGCACGGAGTGTTTACGCTGCGGCTCCTCGGCTATGACAGGACGCGCAACTACGACGGCTCGATGGGCGAGTGGGCGAACCGTGAAGGCACGCCATTGGAGAAGTGAGTGGAGAGGAGTAAGGAGTGAGAACGGCCCCGAACCACCCCCGACGCCGACCGAGGCATTAGTGCAATTCTCTGACAGCAAGATAGACGGTGATAACCAAGAGCTTGAAGCGACATCTGTGAGGTCTCACTCCTCACTCCTAAGTCCTCACTCCTAAAAAATGGGCTGGTCGATACATCATCCGGTGGGCCTGATCCACCACTCACCCATGTTCTCGTACAAGGGATACACTCTCGTGTTCTCGAACTCGGGCAAGTTCGCTGCGCTGCTCGACATGGATGGCCGCACGTGCCACAGGTGGGAGTACCACGAGGGTCTGACCTACGCGGTGTTGCTGCCGAACGGCAACCTGCTGGGGCGGACTCCCCTACCGCCAGACTTCGAGCAGACTCGCGGGCTGGGCGGGTCAGGCGGCTCGATCGTCGAGCTCGACTGGGATGGTGTGAAGCTCTGGGAGCACCGCGATCCCTATATGCACCACGACTACGAACGGTCGCTGACCGGGAGCACGTACTACCTTCTGTGGGAGGAGATGCCCGCCGACCTGTCAGCGCGCGTCCGCGGCGGATACAGGACGCCTGAAGACCCGGTGTTCATACTTGGCGACACGATACGCGAGATCGACATGGACGGAGAGACCGCCAACGAGTGGCGCGTATGGGAAAACCTGTCGGTCGAGAGCGAGGTCATCTGTCCCCTTGAGGGAAGGCGCGAGTGGACGCACGCCAACTCGATTCACGTAACCAGGTCAGGTGACTTCCTGCTGAGCTTCAGGAGCACCAGCAACGTCGCACTGGTGTCGCGTGAGACCAGCGAGGTCACCTGGGAGTGGGGCGCGGGCGATCTCGGCCACCAGCACCACGCCACCGAGTTGGAGTCAGGCAACATCCTGATCTTCGACAACGGCTCGCACTCCAGGAACAGGGCGGCGTCTCGCGTGATCGAGGTCAACCCGGAGTCAAACGAGATCGAGTGGACGTACGAGGGCAGCCCTCCGGTGTCGTTCTTCAGCTCGTACATCAGCGGCGCTGACCGTTTGCCGAACGGCAACACGCTCATCTGCGAGGGCGCGCACGGTCGCCTGTTCGAGGTGACGCACCGGGGCGAGATCGTCTGGGAGTTCGTCAACCCGTTCTTCGCGCCGGACAGGAGCGGACGCAACCTGAGCAACGCGACCTTCAGGGTACACCGCTACGGGCCGGAGTTCTCGGGGTTCACCGGCCGGGACCTGGACCCGGCGCGGTACGCCAACCTCAACCGGGCGCTTGGGGTGATGTAGGGGTCGGTAGGTCCTGTTGGCATTGCCTGGGTGTGTCAGCCAAACAGATAGAGGCTGATGAGATCAATGACCTGGGTTCTGGTGATGAGACCGCTGCCAAAGAGGTAGTCGCTGATAGCATTGATGACCTCAGCCCTATTGATTGTGCCGTCGTGATCGTCGTCATACGGAATACCCAACGACAGTTGTACGGCCGCTGAGTTGCCGTTGCCGTCGGTATCCTCCGACACCCCGGCAGGGATGTCCACCGTCACCTCACCGATAGCATTCGGTATCACATCGAACGAATAGACCCTGTCGCCGTCGCTTCCGACGAAATTGCCTGCTGTCCCGTTGACCACGCTGATGTCGTTGATGGCAATTCCCGAAACAGGCCTGCTGAAAGTAGCCGTCATCGGAATTGGAGTGTTGATCCTCACACGAATGCTTGCGGAGACGACACTCATGGATACAGTTGCGAAGTGCAGTCCGTCTGGCCAGGGTCACACCTCGTGACCTCGGCGACGGAGGGTTTCGTGTTGCCCGCCTCGTCCATTGCTGTGACCGACAGCGTGTGCTCGCCAAGTGTCAGCCCCGAAGCTCTATATAGAAAGACATTGCCGGCCTGGTTGGGCTGCACGTCGTTCGTGATGTCCATATCGTCCAACGTAGCGGATACTATGGTCACCGTGCCGTGGGTGTCCTGGTAGTACTCTGAGGCCTCACCGGAGAAGTCGATGCTGATAAGGGCGTCCGGGTCGTCGGTGCTGAACTCATCCTGTACGCCGGCCAGGTGTGGGTTGAGGTCGGGGACGGGGAGGTTGGTGTCCCGCTCGAACAGGATGGCGCTGGTCTCACCGTCCACGTCCACCGGAGCGCTGTTGTCGCCCTTCGAGCCTATGTTGCCGCCGGAGATGTCCTGAGTAGTCACATACACCGTGTACAGGCCGTCGTCTGATGGGTCGATTGTCGCCGTGTACTCATTGGCCGACTTGAACACCACCAATGCGGTCCTCTTCTCTGTGCCGAGAGTCTGCCCGCTGTTGGAGGACATGACCCTGTAAAATGAGACAGAAGGTGAGAATATATTTTCGTCGGAGGTTATGGTGAGGTTGACCGTGTCCCTGGCTACCGGACGTTCACCCTCAGCGACGGTCACGGTGAGCGTAGGGGCTGTGCGGTCGTCAGCGGCGTTGTCCCTGCCGTTGCCCCTCCTGTTGCCGGCGAGATCAGAGACCTCCCCGACTAGCTCAACCTTTGGCTGCGCATTCGGGTCCATCTCCTCAACGGTCAGGAAGACGTAGCTTCTAAGGAGTCCCACATCCCGAACGTCGTCGCCGATGATGGCGCTGTTGCCGTCGCCGTCTTCGCTATCGTCGCGGACCATGACATTGTGTACCTCGGAATCGATCGGCGCCTCACCGTCAACTTCGAAGTCGGTGGCAGTGACCGTGGCGGCATCGAGGTGCTCGTCGAACACCACCAGCACACTGGTGGGATCTGCCCTCGACACGCGGTACTCGGTCTTGTCGTCGGAGTCGCCTGTGTCGAGGCTGGTATCCCAGTGACGGCCGGTCTCGGCCCGGAGAAGTGAGAGCTCTGTGCGGTCGACGACGATCCTGAAAGGCTTGCTGACTGAGTAGCCAACGTTCCCCGCATTGTCTATCGCCTTCACCCACCACTCGATGACTGCGTCGCCAGTCGGAGCATCGGATCCAGGTAAACGCTGCCTGATTTCGAAGCCGCCATGTATCGGATCCACGTCGCCGTCGGACTTGGGAACTAACTCGATTGTCCTGCTAATTGGGCCCTCGGTGATTCTGAATATGACGTAGATGTTCCTGTCTTTCAGCCCGGATTCTCTGTCTGTGATTTGAGCAGTTACCTCGGGCCTGTGATCTCGCACGGCGGTGTTGTGCGCAGGGTCTAAGCCTGAGAACACCGGTGGAGTCGACTCTAACTGGAGAATGCCGCTCGTATCTGCCCCTGAAAGGGTGACCACGTCCCGCGGATTGACCGGCAAGGTCGGCGGTGACGCGCTCAAGTCATGCACTATCCGGTTGCCATGCGCATCCACCGGTACGACGGTTGCGATCTCAAGAACGAACTCCCCGGAGTGCGGGGTGGTCTCAGTCAGGACCACAGTGACCGGGCCCGGGCGGACCTGCGAGCGAACGGTCACTACGGAACCGGTCTCGTTGGAGTCCAGCCCCAGCGGGTTGGCGGACGTTGCGCCTGAAACGTCTTCCATTTCAATTCTGTCGCCTGAGACATCAGCCACGTCGATGGCTGTGGCAACATTGGTGCTAGACACTTTCAACACGAGCACGTCAGCGGTGTTCACAGTGCCGGTGGGAGAGCCTGAGATACGAGCCAAGGGCGTCGTAGTCGCACTCTTACCAACGTCGCTGTCAACAATGGCGTGTTGGGCACTGTATCTGGAAACGCTATTTACCTCCCTAAATCTCGCGGCGCCCTGGCCGATCATTTCAGCCATTGCGTAGGAGGCGTAGTTGTCGTCCCAGGGACCCAGATTCGTCACAGAGTCGTTGATGCGATGGATCGTTACATTGGATATGGCTTTGGCGAACGGCTTGTCCACGGTGATCGTCGTGTCGCCATCGGTTGTCGTGACCGCCTCGACTTTTCGGACGGTGTTCATGCCGATCAGGACATAGTCGTCTGCGCTGAGGCCGGACACCCTCGCATTGGAGATGGTAGCCATATGGGCGTCGATATTGCCCGTGCCGACCATCCTCGCGTCAATGCTGGGTATCAGCACCCGCTTGATTGGGGTGTCCAGGCTGTCACTAATGAGCAGCAGCCCTATGCGCCCACCCTGGCGTGCCCACTCCTGATCGTCGGGAGTGTTGTCGGAGAGCGTCCCGTCGGGGTTAATGTCGTCCGGATCGATGAATCGCACCTCTTCCTGGCCGAATGCGGGCACGGTGCTCAGCAGGGACAGAACGACTGACAGAATTAGCACTAGTACATACCGCGTCATACTGTTCATTTAACTACTCCTCAAGTCCCCTACCCTCTCGGTACGCATTCGCTCCAGCAGCGCCTCGAACTCGGAGGGGTTGTTGACCTTTGAGATGACGCGGACGAACTCGCCGATGTCGCTCATGTAGGAGCGAAGCTCGCGCATCTGCTCGCCGACGGGGCTGATCGACGCGGGGCTGTCGGCGTAGCGTCCTCGGAACGCGAAGTAGGCCTGGTTCAGCTTGCGAACGTAGTAGCCGCGCAGTCGCAGGTCCCACTGTCGCCTGCGCATGTACTCCTCGGCCTCTTCGATCTTGCCCTCGGCAAGCAGGCGCTCGGTCTCCAGCCGCGTCTCCCGCATGAACTTGGTGAAGTTGGAGTCGATCTGGCTCTC
>DAOUHG010000012.1:0-9826 GCA_034428835.1 Dehalococcoidia bacterium | reverse complement strand
TGATGCGGACATCAATGCCGCGCGGGTGATACTACAGCGAGGACTGGCGGCTGGGAATACGCCGCCCGCGTCCATGGGACGCGAGAATTCGGACGGGGTTGGCGGTGTCAACCTTTGTCAGTAATTCCCACATGTTACCCTAACGCGAGGATAGAAGAGAGTGAAATGATCAGTGAGATGTTGGCGTCGTCTATCGGTCCACGCGCGATGCTGACGCTCGCGGCAGCAGCCATGCTCACGCTCGCCATCGGATGCTCGACGGACGAAGACCCGACCACTGAGGCCGACCCCGCAAACATCGAGGTGCCTGCCTTCACGAACGTCGCCCCAAACGTGCTCGGACGGCTATACCAGGTGTCCAACTACAGGCCGGGCGTGGCAATCTTCGACTACGACCGCGACGGCGACCAGGACATCTATATCACGCAGGAGGCCGGCAACTCCAACCGGATGTTCCGCAACGACGGCGACCTGACATTCACCGATGTAGCGGAGACTTCTGGAGCCGCCGCAATTGAACAGGGCTCAAGCGGTGTCGTCGCCTGCGACGTCAATAACGACGGCTACCAGGACCTCTACGTCGGCGGACGAGGCATCGAAGGTGACGGCCTGGACTTCAGATCAGCCCAGACCCCGGGAGACAATGCGACGGCGCTTCGAGCCGCATACGCCGACAAGCTACTTCTGAATCTTGGAGACGGCTCGTTTGATGATGTCTCAGACGAGGCGCTTGACGGGTCACCCAACCTTCGTTCCGCGGCGACCGTCACCTGCGCCGACGTGGACCTCGACGGATGGCCCGACATCTTCGTAGCCAACCTCATCGACGAAGACTTCTTTTTCCTCGGCGGACCAAACCATCCCGGCCACTTCAATGTGCTCCTCCACAATCAGGGCGACGGCACCTTCGTCGATGTCTCTGAGTCTGCCGGGATTCAGGGCGATCAGGTCTGGATGCGTGACCAGTCAGGCGCCCCTCTGACGTTTACCGACGATGCTGGAGTTTCCTACGAGGGGTATGACCCGTCTCATTCCGACCGAGCCGGGAACCGGATCGGAGACCCTACCGGCCCCACACACGGCGCCGTCTTCTTCGACTACAACGACGATCGACTGCCCGATCTGTGGGTCAGCACGGACGGCGACTTCCTTGAGTTGTATCGGAACCGGTCCATCCCTGGGTCGATCAGATTCGAGCCGGTGGCTCAGGAGATGGGCTTTCCACGAGTCGGCAATTGGATGGGGTTCGCGATCGGCGACTATGACGCCGACGGACAGTTGGACGTGTTCGCGACCAACGTCGGATACCATCTGAGACTAAAGCCACCCCAACCGAGTCCGGGGCCGGACTGCAAATACAACGAGCAATTCTCGTGGGGCACGTGTCTTAACGCAATGCTGAGGCTGAACCAGCAGGGTATCTTTGAGGATGTCGCACCCTCGATCCAGATCGAGCCAAGCGAGCTGATGCCGCCTCATTCGCTCGATCCGGCAAACCTCGACCCCGCGTGGCCGGTCCCCACCGGGTTGGCAGCCTATGACTTCGGCTACGGCGCTACGTTCTTCGACATGGACAACGACGGCTACGAAGACCTCTACTGGCTCGGATCAGAACTTGCCGCAGGTAGCGGCCCCGGTGGGAACGTGTACCAGGCTGCGGGTCGAATGCTCAGGAACGACCGGGGTAAGGGCTTTCAGGATGTGACCGTCGAGTCTCGTCTATTGGACATTATGGGTGTCAAATACGACAGACTCCACGAGCTAAAACCCGGTCAGGACCCCGTGGCGTTCAAGCTCTCTCCCCGCTACCACGAAAACGGCAAGGGCCTGGCACACGGCGACCTTAACGGCGACGGCTACGTCGATCTGATCGGCACCAACAGTAGCGGCCTCGACTTCGGCGGCGACGGTCAACAGTTCGATTGGGCCCCAGGTCCCACGTTCATGTGGATCAACGAGCCCGGCGACAACCACTGGATCACCCTTCGGCTCCAGGGCCGCATGGCGATCGACGGCACAGGTAGCAACGCCGACGGCATCGGAGCGCGCGTCTATCTCAAGGCGTCAGTCTCAGGGGAGGACGAGCCGATCACACAGGTCAGAGAGGTCAAGGCCGGATCAAGCTACCTGTCTATGGACACTGTCGAGCTCGAGTTCGGCCTGGGCAGCACGTCGATTGTCGACGAGTTGACGATAATCTGGCCGAGTGGACGGACCCAGCTGCTGACCGATCTTCCCGTCGACCAGGTCGTGGCAGTAACCGAACCGATCGAGAATGCGCAGTGATGCTGCGAAGGCCCTGGGGCGGGAGCAGCGCTCCATGACCTACGTGGGACCGACCCGAATGTGCCTGTACAGCCCGATCGCGGTGGCGACGACGCTGGGCACAAGCACCGCCCACAGTATGGCAGTCGCGGACACCTCGTTGCTCTCATAAGTGGCATACGGATCTATTACCGTCTTGTAGAGGTATGCCGCCCACGCCGCGGCGACGCCCAGCATCTGCCACCCCAGCGCGTGGAGCGAGCGCAGCTTCGGCGCGATGTCCGAGCCGAGCCAGCCCAAAGCAGTTCCCGTTCCAGCGGCTACGCCTATGCCGCTGAACAGCACGATCACGTACACGTCTCCGGCCCACGTGTAATCCCTGACGACCAGATCCGCGATAACCAGCCGGAACAGCACCCGCGCCGTGATTAGAGCGGCGAAAGCAAAAAATGCTGACATCCCAAATCCGGCGATTATGCGGAGCAGGACGATGCTGTAGGATGTCATCGCCAGCGGGTTACGCTGTCCGCGCCAGCTTGGGGTCCAAAGCGTCGCGGAGCCCGTCGCCCACCAGGTTGATCGCCAGGACGGTGATCGTCAGGATAAGCCCGGGGAAGAAAGCGACCCACACGGCCGTCTGCAGGAATGTCCGGCCCAGCGCCAGGATGTTGCCCCAGCTTGCCTGGTCGGGCGGAATGCCCAGACCGAGGAAGCTCAAACCCGCTTCTACTAGAATTGCTGAAGCGAACACGAACGTCGCCTGCACAATCACTGGAGCAAACGTGTTCGGCGCGATGTGCTGGAGCAATACACGCCACGTCGGCGCTCCGATCGCACGAGCCGCCTCAACGAACTGGAACTCACGCAGGCTCAGGACCTGCGAGCGCACAATTCTCACCATGCGCGGCGTGTCCACGACAGTGATGACGATGATGACGTTATTGACCGAGCTCCCCAACATAGCGATCAGGGCAAGCGCCAGCAGCAATGTCGGGAACGACATCAGCGCGTCCATGAACCTCTGGATCACCATGTCCGCCTTGCGGTCGTAGCCGGACACCAGTCCGATCAACATTCCCGCGCCAACAGTCAACACGGCGACACTGAATCCCACCAGCAGCGAAACGCGCCCTCCGTGAAGGGTCCGCGAGTAGATGTCCCGACCCGTTGTATCGGTCCCGAACCAGTGCTTGGCGCCAGGAGCCATCAACCTGTCTACAGGGTTGAGCTCCAACGGATCGTACCGGTCGACCGCGCTGGCGAATACCGTGAAGAACGAGATAATAACGAGAATCCCGAACCCGATCGCCATGTTCGGATTCTTCATCAGCGCCCTGCGAATTCCCATGTAGCGCAAAACCCACCGGGAGCGCGGTTGCAGACCTGTCTGCGGGTACTCTGTCTGTCCGGTAGCCATTAGTATCTAACTCGGGGATCTAGGTAGGCGTAGATGATGTCGACAGCAAGGTTGATGAACACATACGCGCCGGCAAAGATCATCATCAGCCCCTGGATCACAGGGAAGTCACGGTCGGACACCGCCCCGACGAATAGCCTGCCCATCCCTGGAATCGCGAACACTACCTCGGTCAGCGTCGCCCCTGTCACGGCCCCGGCAAAGCTGAGGCCAACAATCGTCACGATAGGCATCGACGCCGCCCTGAACGCATGACGGAACAGCACCACCCTCTCGACGAGACCCTTGGCGCGCGCCGTCCGGACGAAATCGTCTTTGAGCACCTCAAGCATACTGGAGCGAGTCATCCTGGCGTTCAGCGCCATGAGGCTGGTACCGATTGAAATAGCCGGGAGGGTCAGACTGCGCAGCGCCTGAGGGGGGCTGTCCGCGAACGAGACCGAACCGAACACAGGGAACCAGCCGAGGATCACGCTAAACAGCCAGATCAGGTTGAATGCAAGCCAGAAGCCGGGCATTGCGAACCCGATCACGGCGAAGATCATCACGACCCGGTCGATCCAGGTGTTCGCCTTCCACGCTGCGAGAATGCCCATAGGTATGCCCAGCACGACCGCAATGAATATGCCCATCAGGATCATCGACACCGTGGGCTCGACCCGCGTGGATACCAGCTCCGACACCGACTTGCCGGTAAACAGCGACGTGCCCATGTCGCCGCGGAAGAAGCCGGTAAACCAGTCGAGGTACTGCACGACTGCCGGCCTATCCACACCAAGCGCCGCTCGCGCCTGGGCGATGTCTTCCGCCGTTGCGAACATTAGGTAGTCTCCACCCAGCAGGATGGCCGCGGGATCACCCGGCGCCAGCTGCATGATGGAGAACGTAATGAGTGACACGGCCAAGAAGACCGGTATGGCCAGTACGGCTCTTCGCGCTATATATGGCAGCATATTCGACGCCCCGGCAGCGCCCGACTTTACCGAAGTCGCGTATCGCGCTGACGCTGATTCAGGTCTGTTTGAGCAGACGGATCAAGCTAACACCCACCTCGTTGGTGGGTCAGGTATACGGATGGGCGCGACCTCTGGGAAAGAGATCGCGCCTCATTTCAACTTTCAGAGATCCTAAGCCCTAAGCCCTTACCGATCGAGCCAGACGTTGTGCATAATCGGGAACAGGCAGTCCAGGCAGTAGTTCTTCACGTCAGACCTGATCGCGCGCGGAGGCGAGAACATGAAGTGCCACACCCGCGCGGGATTGTCGTACAGCACCCTGTTCATCTCGTCGAACAGGACCTGCAGTTTCTCCTGGTCCGTCTCTATCAGGAACTGGTCGCGAAGTTCGGTGATGCGCGGCTCCACCCACATGCCCGAGCCCTCAGGGTTCGAAGCAGCCATGGAAGGCGCCAGCGGGTTGAGGCCATTCGCGAAGTTGGACCAAGACGTGGCCATTTCCCAAGGCCCGTCCGGGTTGCCTGTCACCGCGATGCGGCTCGCCCAGTCCAGGGACACCAGCTCCACGTTGGTGAAGCCAAGCAGCTTGAGGGTCTCACCCATCACTAGCCCAGCCTCTGGCATGAACGGCATGTCGGAAGCGGCGACCAGGCGCAACGGGTAGTCCTTGATCATCGGATCGATGACTGCGGCCTCGTCCAGGATCTGCTGACCCAGTTCAAGGTTGCCAGCGAAGGTCTTGATTCCCTCCACCTGGATATCGTCGGCAACCTGGGTCTCCCACGGCGTGCCGCAGTGTATCTCGATGTAGCACTCAGTCCAGAACTTCTGCTCGCCGACCGCAGCCTGCATGATCTTCTCATTCGGAGAAGCGGCATAGACCGCACGGCGCGCCAGCCGGCCGGCCGGCGTCATGTCGAACGGCGCATGGTGGAAGTTGAACGCGTGGACACCGTAGTTTCCGTCTCGAATCGGAGACCACATTATGTTCGGGTTGTCGTCAAGGGTGAACGCGAGGTCCAGACGGAAGTCGTCCAGTACGTCCACCTCACCTGTCTGCAGCGCGGCTACGCGGGTGGCGTGGTCTGGGATGTCAAGCGCGACGAACCCGTCGATGTACTGGTTGATCTCACCCTTGGTGAAGTCCCAGGGCTCGCCCGTATTCGAAACGTAGTCGGCGAACTGCTCGAAGACGAGCCGCTCCTGCGGAATCCACTCGGTCATCATGAACGCGCCAGTTCCGATCACCTGGTCCACTGGCTGACCGACCGCAAGTGACCAGATTTCTTCGTGCATAATCGACGGCTGTCGAGGATCGAGCTGCGCGAGGAACTCGAGCACCATCGCCGTCGGCTCCTCGAACTTCATGACGATCGTGTTGTTTGCCTCGTCCAATACCTGGTTGAACACCTGGTCGCTGCGCTCTTTACCCTCGTTCCCTGCTGAGATGCCGAGAAGCTGCCGTCCGAGTGGATCGACACGCGCGAACCTGTTGTGAGTCTCCGCAATGTCAAGCATCCGCAACGGATCGCCGTTGTGGAACTTCTGGCCGGCGCGTACCTTGAAGGTGTACTCCTTGCCATCGTCGCTCAGGTTCCACGAGTCAAGCATCTGAGGGTATATCTCGTAGTTCTTGTCCCGCCAGAAGAGCTGGTCGTACGCATGTCGCCCGACCGTGCCGGTAACGATTGCGCCGGTCGCTATCGGGTCGATGATCTTGATCGATCCCTGCGGCACGAACTTGATGGTGCCGCCTGACTTGACCATGCCAGACGCTTCAATCGGTCTCGACGCCGGTCTCACGGCAGCTACCGAGGGTGCCTGAACGCTGGTGCCTGCCGGGGCCTGCGCGGCTGGGGCCGCGGGGGCCGCTGCAGCTGGCGCGGCTGGTGCAGCTGGCGCCTGACTCGAAGCAGCCATAGCGGGAGCCGCCGGCGCAGCTGGCGCGGGTGCCTGAGGCGATTGGGGTGCACTGGGCTCTTCGGCGCTCGAACACGCAAGCGCGACTGCCAGCACAATCGCTAGTCCTACTGCTATCAAAAATGATCGTCTCATGTACTCAACCTCCGGTTGACTCGCTCCTCTGCTAGCCAAGACACCACAACTGCCCACATCATGTGAGCCTTAATCCCGACCATTACGGAATCATACTTCCACTTTTGTTCCGTGCATAATAACACAAGTGTCCAGTAGTCGCTGTCCAGCGGAGATAGGCCCCGCCGGATTGACACCAGGGGTCAGCATTCATAATATCGACCCTGTTCCAACCCGAAATCACGGAGGATAAACATGGCGACATTCGACATGACCCCCGTCGAGGTTTCCCAGGAAGTTCTCGACGGCCTTAAAGCGATCCCTACTGCTACTGTCTACGGAGGCGTACGGCACTTCGGTTCTGCCTACACCGTGTGCGAGGGCCTGAAGAACTTCACTCCAGGTCAACGCCTGGCCGCACGCGCCAGGACCCTGAGGTTCCTTCCGCCGCGCGCGGACATCGTCAGCGAAAAGCCCACCGGTGAGAACTCGACCGAGTACGAGGCGATGGCCCGATGCGGACCCGGCGACGTCCTCGTCGCAGACATCTACGGCTCCGAGAGAGACGTCGTCGCTGGCGACGTCAAGCTCCTCCAGCTCGCAATGAACAACGCCGACGGCGTAGTCGTTGACGGTGGCATCCGCGACCTCGACATACTTATAGAAGAGGACTATGGCCTGACGGTATACGCCAGGCACCGCAGCTTCCACGGCAACACTTGGTTCACGCCCGCCGAGGAGAACGTGCAGGTAAACTGCGGCGGCGCGCTCGTCAGGCCCGGAGACGTTCTCGTCGGAGACAACGACGGCGTACTCGTCGTCCCCTCATGGATGGCCGAAGCCGTCTTGGAATGGGCCGTCGAGCACGAAGACGCCGAGAACTACGTCAAGGAAAAGGTCCGCGCCGAAGGCGTCAGACCCGGCAAGTACTACCCTCCAACCGCCGAGACCATCGAGGAGATGTACCGGGTCAAAGGCCGCCGCTGACCTCTTGCATCCTACATTCCCCTCTGACCATCATTGTTCGAACGTAGTAGTAGGGGCGGTTCGCGAACCGCCCCTACTACCGGCCTGTGCCACCGAATCCAAACGCGTTTGCCCACCCCCACCCCAGCTTGCGACCCTTCCAAGCTGTCTGGTATATTCAGATTCGTCCTTCCCAGACCACTCAGTGGGGCTGTAGCTCAGCTGGGAGAGCGCTTCAATGGCATTGAAGAGGTAGGGGGTTCGAGTCCCCCCAGCTCCACCACTCCCACCCGTTCTCTACCATTCTCAATCTTCCCCCCGCGGACGTGGGAAGAGGGCGGCGGTCTAACCAGCTCTCAACAGCTACGTCGGGTAGGCGCTTCTACACCACCGAGAGCAGCAGACGCGAAGGGCGCTCGCGGTCGTGGAAGACCGTCTGGCGCGCCACGCGCAACTCCGAGTCCGACCAGAAGTCGGCCCCCGTGTTGTGGTTGCGGTCGAAGTTCGGGAAGTCCGAGCTCGCCACGTCCAGCCTGATGCGGTGCCCTTCGCCGAACCGTATGCCGGTCGGGCCCAGCCTGATAGTGAGCTCGTAGGGAGTCTCCGGCTCCATCGGCTTCGGCTCGTCGTATCCTTCCCTGTAGCTGGTGCGCATGATGCCGTAGCTCAGGTTCACTGCCAGACCGTCTGGACGGACGTCGATCAGCTTGGCGGTGAAGTCCGTCTCCGGAGCGGATGAGGCGACCCAGAGCCTGAGGGTGACGGGGCCTATCACGGTCACAGGCCGGTCCAGCGGAGGCGTGGCGTACACGAGGATGTCATCGCGGGCGTTCAGGGGCGACTGGTCCCGCACCGCGGCCTGCGCGCTCAGGTCCATCAGGCTCATGACCGGGTCGCTCGGATCGTAGTCGTAGTGGTCCGGCCGCTCCTCCGACGGCTCAGACGCAGACAGGACGCCGTCCCCGCCGACCGAGTTGGCGCGGCCGCCGCTGTGCAGGAACAGCTCGATCTCACTGGCGCCGGCCGGGGGCCACTGCTCCTCGTACCGCCACCTGTTCTCGTTCATCACGAACAGCTTTACTGGAGGCTCGGAGCCGACTCCGGTGTCGACGCCCTTGAACTGGTAGTCGTACCACCGCGCGACCTCGTCGGCGTAGGTCGTGTCCGCCTCAGGGCCGAAGTCGAGCGGGCCCTGGCGCCGAACGAAGGCGCCGCTGTCGTGTCCCCACGGGCCGATCGTGATCCGATGCTGGCCGCGGAAGGCCGCCGGTCCGTTCGCGACCATGCCTGTGAAGTTGTCGATGGTGCCGTTCAGCCGGTCGTACCAGCCAGTCACCTGGCAGGTCGGCGCCTCGACACGGCTGTGAATCCTGTCGAAGGCCCAGAACTCCCTGTTCTGCTCTCTCATGTACCGCTTCAGCATCGGGCTGAGCGTGGAAAAGACATGGTCGGGGATGTCGCCGAGGGGCAGTCGCCAGATCCACTTGCCGCGCTCCACCTCTTGCCACTGCATGTCCGCCTCGGCGCGCGTCGACGGACCTCGGTCATCGCCCGCCCTTCTCCTCGCGTCGACCGCCATGTTGTACGTCCACTGCAGGCGCCTGGCCGTCTCGAACACGCCGAAGTTGAGGTCGAGAATACGGGACGCCATCCCGCTGGCGAAGAGCGCGCCCAGGTGGGGCGGGGCGGCCCCGGCGAGCTGCCATATGCACCACGACGGGTAGGAGTGCCCCCACGTGCCGACCTGACCGTCGGAGCCCGGCAGGCTCGCGGCCCACTCGACGGCGTCGTAGCCGTCCCGCGCGTCAACGGTGTCGGCGCCTTCCTGGAACTGCCATATGAAGTCGCCCTCAGAGGCGTGGCGGCCTCGTATGTCCTGGGCCGCGACCACGTACCCGCGGGCGGCCAAGTCCCTCGCCGTCTCCGCGTTGGACTCGGACGCCTTGTCATACGGGGTGCGCTGGAGCAGCACCGGGTAGCCGCCGCCTGAGGCCGGACTGTAGACGTCCGCGCGGAGCACCGTCCCGTCCCGCGCCTCCATCGGAACGTTCTCTCGGACTCTTACGTCGAAACCGGCCATCGGCCCACTCCTTTCGCCTGTTCAGATGTGACCGCCCTCACGGACCCGGAGCAGCCGCGGTGAGAGTTTTTCCGAATTCTGTCTCATGAGGACTCCGAACGCCTCGAC
>DAOUHG010000011.1:0-3597 GCA_034428835.1 Dehalococcoidia bacterium | reverse complement strand
TCCGCCATCTCCGCAATTTCGTCGATAGCCGCCTGAATATCATCCACAACGAGCGACATATCCACTTCACGGATGATTATCCGACGTTGAGTGACGAGCTGCGCCCGGGTGCTGTCAGCTTCCGAACTGACCTGGACCGCCTGGGACACCGCCTTCTCGACTGCGACCTCCTTCACCACCTGCTTAGAGGTCATGGACGTGGGAACAGGGGGCGCTGGCCGCGCAGCGGGTGGTTGTGGAGCCGGAGCAGAAGCAGCTGTAGTTTCCCCGAAGGGCCGGTCCAACCCTAGTGACTCGCTTATCGATCCCCCCTGGCGGGCCCACGCGGATGAATCATCTCCAGATTCTGCACCCGCCCCGCAGGCCGAGAGCAGCCCAACCAAAGCTGTTGCAAGTATGGTCAGAAGTGCGATGCATGCAAGTCTGGACATTTGAACCTCCCCCAATTCGCGGGCGTGATGCCAGTATAGACGAACGGGGAGACGGTCTTGTTCCATGCCCATAACTGGGAACTGTACGACGGCAGTTCAGGAGTCCACGCGACGGCTCTGACCGGACTGCCGCCGGCCGCGAACGATCCAAACGACGTTGCCGACAGCGACCAGGCCCGCTACGAGCCACAGCAGCATGCCGACGGCCGGGTTGAGCGCAAGACCGACGCCCAGCCCCAGTGTGAAGATCAGAAAGGCGGCGACGAAGATTGCCGCATGCAGGACGACTCTCAGTATAACCATGCCGCCATGATACTCCAGCAGGCCCGCTGGTATGCTGACGTCTCGACCCGCTCCGGGCAGTCGTCTGGTCTGACCAGACCAAGCTTGTTCCTCATGGCTCTGCAGTTGCTCCAGGGACCGTTCGGCTGCCCGTCGCATTCTTGTGCCATTGTCTTCAAGCGCAGCGTTCAGATTCGGAAAGGGACACGGCCGCCCGCCAGACTTCCCGAACGCCTCGAGGCACGGGAAATCGAACTTATCGGCGCGCCTCTTCCTCTGCTGCTACATCACCTACATAAACCGCACCTCCCCCAAATGCTGCGGCTGCCTTTGCGACCACCGCCTTATTCTCCAGGCGGAGCTGAGCCAGGTCATACTGAGCCTGCAGCCGCATCCAGAACTCCGCATTGCTCCAACCGAGGGCCTCTAGACCCAGGGCTACCTTGGGAGAGAGCCCAATGTGCCCGTTCACTAGCCTGTACATATTATTCGGAGTGACCCCAATGCGGATTGCGCACTCCTTCGCCGTCATACCAGCCTCGTCTATGCACTCCTGTACGCTCTCCCCTGGGTGTGGTGGGTTGATCATAGGATAGCCCCCTTCAGTGATAGTCAATCAGATCCACGCCTACGGCCTCACCGTCCTCGAAACGGAAGACGATCCGCCAGTTGCCGGTAACACGCACGCTCCATTCGCCGGCGCGGTCACCACTCAACCGATGCAAGTGCGCGCCTGGCAGGTCCATGTCCAGGGGAGACTGAGCAGCCGTGAGTTGCGCCAAGCGATTCTTGATGCGCTTCAGCATCTCGGGCGGAAGACGACTCGCGTCGTCTTGCTCCGCCAACCGTTTCAGTCCCTGATGTCTGAACTCCATAAGGCATATTATGCCTTATGGAGTTCAGAGTTGGCAAGTATGCCACAAGTCTGAAAGTGCATGACCGGCATACAAAAGCAGCTGCCTGGAGCTGCTCTGAGGGCAACGGATCAGGTGAGACAAAAGAGGGTATTTTCCCCGTCGGCGGCATCGCTCCACCGGGCAGGAGCGGACCTCGTGGATCCCGCCCGAGGAACGATGACGATACTTGGCGAAGGCGACTCTGATCGGCCTAGAAGACGAAGGCGTCTGGATGAGAAGCGTCGGCGCAACCGGCAAAAGTTGTTGACGCTGATCACCGCAACTACGCCTGCCGTCAGCTCGCTCTCAGCATTCTGGGCGGCTCTGAGTTGACATAATATTATAGGACGAACCAATGGAGGCGCTACTTGGACAGTAATGACCAGGAGGTCGAGGGCCTGCCCGAGCGAGTCCTGACCATGCGGTCATCACGAGCCCCGGTGTCGCCCGGGCACTGTAGCATCATTGTAACCGCAGACATGATATCCGTCCCTTTGGCGGGCTACAGGTGGGCAGAGTGAAGATTCTGGGAATTACTGACAAAGGTTGACAAGCCATCCGTCGACCCTCAGTATCCGATATTTGTGCTGGGTGGTGTCATCGTCGATGAGGAATATGCGGAGGGTCCGCTGACCGATGCCCTGGAGGAATTCAAGACTGAGGTGTTCGGACGCACCGACATCGTCCTGCACACAGCCGACATCACCCGCAACCGGAATGGGTTCGAGTCCATGAAGGAGGAGGCGTTTCGCGACCACTTCTATAGCCGGCTGAACGAACTCATGCTGACGCTGTCATACTCTGTGGTGGCCTGCGTGATACGCAAGGACGACTATCTCAGTAGATTTGGCCTGGCCGCCCTGGACCCCTACCTGATAAGTCTCGACATCCTGGTGGAGATATTCTGCTTCGACGTGGGTGATGTAAGTAAAGGCGGGTCTATAGTCGCCGAGAGGCGTGATCCAACCCTGGACCGGGGTCTTGAATTGGCGTGGTCGAACCTGAATATCCAAGGGACACGCCGGATCCAAGGCAGGGCGGTTAGAGAACGGTTGGCAGACCTGAGGTTACTGGACAAGAAGGATAATGTCGCGGGACTGCAACTGGCCGATCTCGTCGTTTCCCCAATCGGAAGGTATGTTCTGGGCAAGCCCACAAAGGAAGACTGGGAAATCGTCAGACGTAAGCTTCGTCGTAGTCCACGGGGCCATGTGGAGAACTACGGTCTGGTAGTTTTGCCGACCGGAGAATGAGGAAAGGCCAGCCCCCGCTACGCAGTAACCAGCCTATGACTTGAATGTACAAGCTAAACGGCAACTCGTCAAGTCAAGATTGTAGGCATTGTGTGCGCTGCATCCGAGCAACCTCCTCCTGACTGCGGATCTGCTCCAGCCATAGGTCGCCGCACCGATGTCCGCCCTGCGCGACAGTGTTCGGCCTCCAATCGGGATGTGCCAGAGCCCTCGAACCTCGTCATTTGAATGCCGGGGATTTCGACAGGACGTCAGGCAGCAGGTGTGCCACATCTGACTAACTCCTGAGGTGCTCACGGCATCTCCGACATAAGAGAGGGGCTGTGGCCCGCCCGGCATCAACTCAAAGATGTTCACGGCACAGTCGCCAGGCCCCATCGGGGCCTGCACCAGCGCCGGGTAGATCAGAGTCGTGTGGATCGATGAGTGTCCCAGCCAGAGGCTGACTCCGCCTGCGCGTCAGCTCGCTTTCAGCCTCTTCATGGTGTCCCAGGTGGACATAATGTAAATAGGGCGAACAAACTCCGAGACGGCGGCTATCGACACGTGAGAATTGCTGCATCCGCTGGCCCTGGGATTCGACACTCCCCCTCGGACTGCTCCGCAGCCGCCTCAGCTTCGGCCTCTAACGCCGCCATCGCCTCCCGTATCCTCTCCAACCACCCCTCCCGAAAGGCCAACTCCTCCGGCAGCTCGTCCCCACGCCTATCCGCACCGTACCGCCGGTCGTCATCA
>DAOUHG010000010.1:0-2779 GCA_034428835.1 Dehalococcoidia bacterium | reverse complement strand
AACAGTCACGCTATCTCCACAACAATGGTCAAATGTGTTTGAGTTCCTTCGTAGCCAGTCAGACCTCTACGTCGGACGGGAAGCCGAATGTAGACGGTTCATCGAGGCTATCGTCTGGATGAGCAGGTCGGGAGCGCAATGGCGGCGGCTTCCCTCAGAGTATGGGAAATGGAACAGCGTCTACAAACGGTTTGCCCGATGGTGTGACCGCGGAGTGTGGGAGAGAATGCATCAGCATTTCGTTGACAACCCTGATATGGAGCATGTCTTCATAGACAGCACAATAGTCCGGGCCCACCCTTGCGCGGCGGGCGCACCCCAAAAAACGGTGGTCAACAATCTCAAGCGCTTGGTCGAAGCCGAGGCGGGTTCACCACGAAGGGCTGCAAGGTGGCCGAGTGTGGATAACGGGCAAGGGCATGCTTGAAAGGCACTTCGCGGGCGGGGTTGAGTGGGCTCGGCACCAGAAGGACACCCGTTTAACCGCGTCATCTGTGCAGTCGATTGAGCCGGAGCCTGAAACGAGGACCACACATAACGCGTAGAGAAGTGGTGTGCGGCCGCCGAGAGTCAGGCGCCCGGGGAGCAACGACCTTGGGTTCGGTACCTGAATTTCGCATGAGCCGGGTTTCGTTAGCGAGAGCCATGGTTGGCCCTGCTGTAGTAATTGCGAAGAAAGCTACAATGACCGTTGCGATCTCCGAGACGAGTCCATGGTTGGAATTCAACAACTCAATACGGCACATATCCACAACTGAAGATCAGGGAGTGGACCGTAGGGCTGTGGATGCCCGCGAACGTTTCCACCCATCCGTCCTCCAACGTGACGCCACCCCTGCGGAGGAGTATCGGGAGATTGGTACAGACAACGTCCCATACCAGCGGGTCTGCGAATACGGCGAGTGGATCGGCCGTGGTGCCCAGGACGATCCGTTGCGTCATGAATGTCCCCGATTTTCGGAATGTCCCAATAGACTATCATGACTATCTTCATGATCGTAATTGATCAGAGGGGCGCCTCCGGCGGACATAGAGTGGAATCAACGTTCAAGAGACTCCTTTTCCGAGGATCACCAGGGCAACTTGGCCAAAGGACCGAACTCTACTTGCGGGTTAGTGAGCTTCGATTTCCGCTAAGCTGCAGCTCCAAGCTGGTTGCCTCACTGGGGACTGGTGCGCCAGGGTATCCGATCAGTCTGCCCAGGTACATAACATGAAGGAAGCGCCATCAGTCGTTAGATTCTGATCCAAGAGTATCAAGATCGCCCTGTCATAGGGCCAGATGCCGAAATCGTCGACTATCAGCACCTTTCCTGACAGGCCGGCCGAAGTAATCGTCGCTGTACAACCAGCCTCCCACTGTCGCCTGAGCAGCTCCGGTAGACAGCCTGATTTCTATGGCTAGCTTCGACGTCATCATGCTACCGGTCTTCAGGAGCTACGAGATGGTGGAGCTCGGGGGGGGGGGCATTCGCTCAAAGGCGGTGCGTGACCTGTTTACGCTTGCCGACTATAGGTACCGTCCAGCAGACAGCTCACTTGGCACGCCTGCTGTCTGGACGCCTACCATGTCGCCTCCGGCCAGAAGTCCGCCAGTATGCAGATGGCGACGTACGGGGCGGTGGCGGAATTGCCGCCGAGCTCGATCACTGGCTGGCCATCAACGTCCCCCGGGCACTGGGGCCAGAGGCACTGAGGCGGGCGCTCCGGGTCTGGAGGCTCAACCGCCGGTGGGCCGGAGCGTTCCTCGGAGCCATCGACACGACGGTCGTGCGCGGGCTGACAGGACTGCCGTGCAGTCGTTCTCAAGCCCGGTAACTGCCTACAGACCTGGTAGCGGGGAAACAACCGCAGGATATGCCGGATGAGTTTACAGGGTAAGGGAGTGATGTTGTCTGGGGACCGTGCTGTGGGGAAACGTCCACTGCCGATTGCGACATCTCAGGGTTGGTTCGCCCTATTTATCTTATGTAAAGTGGCTGCTGTTTTCAAGCTACCTAGGGCCTGTGTATCCATCCACCAGTCACGGACTGCACAATCTGGTCTTGGTGGTCGTCCTTGAACCTGGGACATTCCGCATCCTCGCACTTGAGAACCACGCCAGCCTTGCCGAATGGCGCGCCGTGATCGCGTTGCAGGGCCTTATGTGCGGCCTGTCTTGTGCGCCACTCTTCCCTCGATCGCGTCAGCCGGTCATACGCACGTCCGCGCGGTCCGTCGTAATGCCAGTAGTGAAAATGCTCGTTCATGGTGTCCCCCAATCGGGGCAATAGTAGCCTAATGGTTGACGATTGTAAACCGTGAGGCTGCGAGCGGAAGGTCGACCGACCTCGGTGATGGGGCCGACGTCGTGACGGATTTGGTTCGTCCTATAATCGTTATGTAAAGTGGCGCCTTCCAAAGACGTTTATATGGCACGCTGTGGAGAGCATTTTAGGCGGGCAGATCCGGACTGGCAGACTGTTCTCACCATGCAGCGATGAGCCTGCCGCATTTCCCATCTCCGAGAGTTTCTTTAGCCCCAATCCACCGAAAAGATGAGTGTCGCGGCGTGCTGAGGGGGTAAGAAAGTGCTCCTGTGTATCTGGGATAATGGTTCTGGAAACACAAACCGAACCCCAGACGAGGAGCACCCAATAGATGCTACCACGCAACCACCCCGACCGCATCCACGTCGCCTTTGACGACCACCGTCTGGTGGCCAATGCCGGGCTGCTCCTGCCGGCCACCCTGGCCCTGCACCTGGGACTGCCCCAACTGGTTGACCGGCATCTTGACC
>DAOUHG010000009.1:0-25074 GCA_034428835.1 Dehalococcoidia bacterium | reverse complement strand
GGCGCCAGTTCACCCGAAATGGTCGACCGATCATCTGCTGCCCTCCAACTCGATGAGTTGACCCGAGCATAGACGAAGCATCAGACCGCTGCCAGTATCCTATATGGCTCGCTCAGACTGGAATGGTATTAGAAGGACTCTAACGGCTAATCGGGATGACTTAGCGAGCCTCTCAATGCCGACTAACGTCATAACTGCTGCACGCTTATCTCAAAGATTCTCTGGAATTAAGCTCCGCTATTTTGACAATTTGCAGGAGAATAACCAGCACATCGACCCGGCGGATTACTTTGGTCCTTACTTGTCGAACCCTGTTGGAGTGCTCAGAGGAAAAGGTGTTGAGCTATTCAACAAAAACACAGACGACTACCATAGTCGTCAAGATGTAATTAACGGCATCAACCACATATGGGATCTGGAACTCGAACAACGGAAAACTGATACACGCTACAGAGCAATCCTACATGACATGGTCCTTTGGCACTTCGTCCAGGATCGCCGATCTGCTTACACAGAGTCACTTTCCGATGCTAAGTCATGGGTATTGACAATTGACTACAGGCTATTACGGTTTGATCGATATTACCATAACCCGAACGTAGGGAAGCCAGTTTGCATCCATCCGTCGTTACTTGTTCAAATGCTCAGCTTCTGGCTTCCAAGGAACGACAACTTTGAAACGGCAGTTTTGGACAGTCTCCGCATTCCTTTCATATTTAGGAGCTTTGATTCAGAAAGTGAGAAAGTGACTTTACGCATCCTTCAGGCTTTGACTCGATTCGAATTAGGTGACATCTCTCCAGATACACTTACACAGGTACTAGTCGACGACACCGTTAACACTGGTTTCAGAGAGACGAAAGAACGGGACAATGAAGATGCTCTGATCGAACATAGTCTGTCGGAAATTGAGTCAACTCTTCGAACCAAGCTTGAGGAAGGTGACCATCAGGCGAATATTTACACGGGAACTATCGAGGTCCAAAGTCAGCAAATAGAACAAAGCAATCGATTTTTTGAAGAGGAGAAGGAAAAGCGTCGGACACTTGAAGCCGAACTGAAACTTAGGAAAGCCGAGGACTCTGCAAGGCGTGTCAGGGCGTCATTTCTCTCTAGGTGGATTGCCTTACCTTCTGGTTTGGCATTCTTGACTTTAGCATGTGTAGCAACATATGTGATTCTGCAAGGATACAGTGGACTCCAGACGACTCTTGCGATAGTCGGTGCCGCTTTGGCTGGCATAGTTGGAGTAACTGGAATTGCGGTCTGGCGAGGGGCCTCAGTCAGCGAAGTACGAGAGAGCGGATCTTATCTGTTATTGCGACGACTTCAAGGATGGATTTACGGGATACTGGGTCCGTTGCTCTTGGCTATTTTAGGCACAGCGATCTGGGACATTCTGAATGTTTCTCTTTGAAACAGGAAGATGGCAGAATGACCCCACCAATTGGAAGTTTGAAGTTGCCATAATTTGCAGCGTTGTTGGAAGCAAGATGGTTCTTCATGACTCAAGTCAGTCCCCCAGTTAAGGCGAGCAACCCTGTAGACGCCGTCAAGCAGTGGTTTGCGCTTATGGGGCGATATTGCGCCAGCGTGGATTACGATGCCGCCGAACGTATCTTCGCTGAAGATGTCGTGTCGTTCGGCACTGCGATGGACATCGTACGTGGCCGCAAGGCGCTGCGAGAGGGTCAGTGGGAAAGCATCTGGGGCAACATCACTGACTTCAAGATGGACCTGGACAACGCGGATGCACGCGGAAGCGGCAATCAGGCCTGGGGAGTGGTCACATGGATGTCCACAGGCTACGACAGCGATCACGAGCCGTTCCACCGTCCGGGGCGAGCGACCGTTACACTCGAACGGCGCGACGGAATCTGGCTCGCTGTGCACACCCACTTCTCCCTGTTCCCCGGCACACCACAGCGCACCTTCGGCACGGGGGCGTAGCTGCGAGCCAAATCGTATGAGAGGCAAGGACCATGAAGGGCAGGCATGGAGCCTGCTCTTTATTATGTCTGACACCCCATTCCCCATTCCCAATTCCTGAAAAACACCTTGCAATCCGTCCAAAAAAAGTCCAGTATGCGTGAAGCCAACCGCAGGGAGGTCAGACTGGACATGAACGCAGTATCGCTTTTCGACATGGAGGCAATTGCCAAGCAGGTGTTGCCACACAACAAGTGGACGTTTGTGGACGCAGGCGCCGCTGATGAGATCACCGTCAGGAGAAACCGGGCGGCGTTCGAGGACATTACGGTCAATCCGAGATTTCTCGTCGACGTGTCGGACAGGGACCTCTCGACAGAGGTACTGGGCGAGAAGATTGACTTTCCGGTGATGATCGCCCCAGCAGGAAGCCAGCGCGACGTTCATCCCGACGGCGAGCGCGCCACTGCCGCAGCCGCGGGCGCAAAGGGCACGCTCTACGCCCTACCAACAGGGTCGGGCTATTCCATCGAAGAGGTGGCCGAGGTCGCCACCGGCCCACTCTGGTTCCAGCTCTACCACTTCGACGACGAGGTCACGGAGATTCTCGTGACCCGCGCAAAGGCCGCCGGATTCAAGGCTGTCTGCCTGACGATAGACACTCCCACTCCAAGTCCCAAAGAGCGCGACCTTCGCAACGACCACGCCCGCACCCCAGGACTCTACTGGGGCAGCCTGCGCGACCGCATGGACCTGGTCGAGCGCCGAGAAGTTGGTATCCCCGACATGGCCGACTGGGCTCCACCCAACTACACTGGCCTCACTTGGGACCGCCTCGACTGGCTCAGGGACCTCACCGGTCTCCCCCTGGTCGTCAAGGGAATCAGGACGATCGAAGACGCGGTAGCGTGCGCCGAGTACGGCGTGGATGGCATTGTCGTCTCCAACCACGGCGGTCGACAGCTCGACGGCACACGGGCCAGCATCGAAACACTCCCTGAGATAGCCGACGCCGTGGGCGATAACCTTGAAGTCTTTCTCGACTCCGGCGTCCGACGGGGATCGGACGTGCTCAAGGCCATCGCGCTCGGAGCGAGGGGAGTATTCGTCGGAAGACCTCTGTTTTGGGGTCTTGCCAACGGAGGCCAGGCTGGAGTCGAGGCGATGCTCGAGATACTGCGAGCCGAGTTCGACCGGGCGATGGCCTACTCCGGCTGCCGCAACGTCAGCGAGATTCACCGTGGTCTGGTATCACTCAATTCCGATTTCAGGACCAGGGTGTAGGAACCAGCCGCCAAAGCGTAGGGGCAGTTCGCGAACTGCCCCTACAGTAGTGGGGAGCCAGCAATGAAACTCGGTTACTTCACAATGCCGCTTCACCCTCCGGGGTCCAACGTCACCCAGACACTGGAGGACGACCTCGATCAGATTGTGACTCTCGACCGTCTCGGCTATCACGAGGCCTGGATCGGGGAGCACTTCACCTTCGAGTGGGAGAACATTCCCAGTCCCGACCTGCTGATCGCGCAGGCCCTGGGAATGACCGAGAACATCATCCTTGGCACCGGCGTCAACTGTATGCCCAACCACAACCCGATGATGCTCGCACACCGCGTGGCCCAGCTCGACCACATGGCCAAGGGCCGGTTCTACTGGGGCATCGGCTCCAGCTCAACTCCCGGCGACTACGAGATGTTCGGATTCGATCCTGAGACCGACGACCGCCGCTCCTATACCAGGGA
Organism: Dehalococcoidia bacterium; assembly: GCA_034428835.1. Lineage (GTDB taxonomy): Bacteria > Chloroflexota > Dehalococcoidia > Lucifugimonadales > UBA1123 > VXRN01. Next base: position 21,403 of record DAOUHG010000009.1, on the reverse strand, counting down.
GGCGCTCGAAGTCATCCTCAAGGTCTGGGATGATCCCAAACCCGGCCTGTACGAAGGCAACGGCTGGTCTTTCAAGATACCCGAGAGGGTGGACGACATAGGCCTCGCATTCCACTTGACTCCATACACCAAGCCTCATCCCAGGATCGCCGTGGCCGGCGTCTCTCCGAGGTCGGACACCCTGACAATGGCCGGCGAGCGCGGCTGGATTCCGATGAGCACGAACCTGGTGCCCACATCAATCGTCAAGACCCACTGGGACTCCGTCGAGGAGGGCGCCGCGAACGCAGGCCGCACCGCCGACCGCTCCGAGTGGCGAATCACCAAGGAAATCTACGTCGCCGACGATACCGCGACCGCCCGCAGGCAGGCGCTGGAAGGCGTGCTGGCCCGCGACTACACTCACTACTGGCACCCGCTGATGTCCAGGTCCAAGAACCTCGACCGCATGAAGATCGACCCGGACATGGCCGATTCGGACGTGACGCCTGAGTACCTGATCGACGCGCTTTGGATCGTTGGCGGCCCGGAGGACGTCGCGGCCCAGATCGAGGAGATGTACGAGGAGGTCGGAGGTTTCGGCGTACTCGTCGCGATGGGCCATGAGTGGAATCCAAAGGACCAGTGGCTCAACTCGATGAAGCTGCTCGCCGACGAGGTCATGCCAAGACTCTCTCACCTCAACTGACCCTAAGCCGACAGCGGCTCCCTTCTATCTGATGTGAATCCGCCAACCCGTAAGCGCTGGTTACACCCTGGCATACGCATGACCCGTATTCGGATACGGGGACGGAGGGAAACAGTGAAGTACGACGTCATCGTAGTAGGCGCAGGGTCGGCGGGCGCGGCAGCGGCGTCACGCCTGTCGGAAGACCCCGAACGCTCAGTGCTGCTGTTGGAGGCCGGACCAGACTACCCCGACATCGAAACCCTGCCGGAGGAGTTGAAGCTCGGCTACGCAACCGGCACCGACATCATGGTCAGCGACGAGCACAACTGGCAGTTCATCGGCAAGGGCAACGATGTCGCTGAGCCGATGCTGGTCCCCAGGGGCAAGGTCACCGGTGGGACGAGCGCCATCAACGGCCAGGTCTTCCTGCGGGGCCAGACCCACGACTTCGAAGACTGGGCCGGGTACGGCAACGACGAATGGAGATTCGAGAACGTCCTGCCGTTCTTCAGGAACCTGGAGACCGACACGGACTTCCACGACGACTTCCACGGCACGGAGGGGCCGATAATCTGCCATCGCTTCAAGCGAGATACGTGGCTTCCGGCCCAGACCGGCTTCTACAACGCCTGTATTGACCTGGGATTCCCGGATGTCGCCGACTTTAACCAGCCCGACGCCCACGGCGTCGGACCCATTCCATGCAACAACCCGGACGGCATACGCTGGAGCACCAACCTCGGCTATCTGAGCCAGGCGCGACACCGCCTGAACCTCACGATCAGGGCCAACTGCATGGCGCACCGGCTCCTGTTCGACGGCAAGAGAGTGGTCGGTGTAGAGGTCGAGAGCGGCGGAGAGAAGTTCGTCGTTGAGGCGGACGAGATCGTCCTCAGCAGCGGCACCATCGCCAACCCGCAACTTCTGATGCTCTCCGGCGTGGGCCCGGCGGACCATCTGAAAGAGTTCGACATCCCCGTTGTGCATGACCTGCAAGGCGTGGGCAGGAACTTTAGCGATCACCCACTGATCTTCATAACGGCAAGCGTCAAAGAGGGCGTCGATCTTGACGGCCTCGCGCCGCGCATCCAGGTCGGCCTCCGCTACACCGCCACCGGCTCCTCCCGGCCCAACGACATGATGCTGTGGATGCAGTCGTTCGCCTCAGAGCGCGTCAACCGCGGCGGAGACCGGATGGTGCCTCTCGGAATCAGGATGACAGGCTCGATCTACCTGGCAGCAAGCAAGGGGCGCATCACCCTCACGTCCACCGATCCGCACGTCCAGCCCTTTCTCGACTTCCATCTGATCGAGGACCCGGAAGACCGTAGAAGAATGAGAGAAGTCGTCAGGACAGCCGTCGATCTGCTAAGGCATCCCAATCTCGCCGCACTGGTAGATGAGCGCCTGGAGCCTCTGGACTCCGACCTGGAGTCGGACGACACGTTAGACCAGTGGATGCTGAGAGAGGTGACCACCGGCCAGCACCTGACGAGCACTTGCAAGATGGGACCGCCATCAGACCCCCTCGCGGTCGTCGATCAGAATCTGCGCGTCTACGGCATCGAAGGCCTGCGCGTCGCTGACGCCTCCGTCATGCCCGACACCGTCCGGGCCAACACCAACGTCACCACCATGATGATCGGAGAGCGCCTCGCCGACTTCGTGAAGAACGGCTAGGTCAGATAAGGGCCGGTTACATTTTCGCCCCGCCTTTGAATCAGATTAAGTCCCCTGTATATTCTCTCGATGGGGTGAAGTCGAAGGTCGGCAGGAACCCGGAGGTCTGGAGCGTATCCGTGGTGGCGACGATATTTGACCTCAACGCGAAATGTTGACTGACGCGGAGCTGATGAGGCGAGCCTCCGGACTGGTGCCCGTTCTCAAGGAACGGGCGGCCCGGACGGAGGAGTTGCGCCGAGTCCCGACTGAATCGGTCGAAGACCTGCTGTCCCTGGGGCTTTACCGTATGGGGGTGCCGAAGAGATTCAGCGGCGTCGATGTGGAGTACGGCGTGTTTCTCGACGTGGCCGCCGAGCTCGGCCGGGGCTGCCCTTCCACGGCATGGTGCTACTCCCTCTGAACCGCCCACGCCTGGCTGGTTGGCTATTGGCCCCTGCGGGCGCAGGAGGAGGTGTTCGGACAGGACCCGGACTCGCTCTGCTCCAGCTCCTTGAACATCGGCACGTCCAGCACCATACCCGTCGAGGGTGGATACCGTCTGTCAGGGAGGTGGAAGTTCTCCAGCGGCTGTGACTCCGCAGACTGGCTGATCCTGGGGATGCCCGGCATCGGGGAGCGGACCTGGGGACTTGTGCCCCGTGGCGATTGCGAGATTGTGGACACCTGGTTTGTCTCCGGACTTCGCGGAACCGGCAGCAAGGATATCGTGGTCGACGACGTCTTCGTACCTTGCTACCGTGTATTGGACGTGACCACCGCGGGCGACGGCGACTGGAGCGGCTGGGAGCTGCACGGCCAGAGCAGGTACCGCGTGCCGATTCCCGTACTGCTGGCGTGGGACTTGGTGGCGCCCATGCTGGGAATCACCAGAGGCACGATAGACGAGTTTGTCGACAGATTGGCCGGGACGTCTGGCCCCGGAAGGACCGCCGACTCTTGGGCCGTTCAACTTCGCCTGTCGCAAGCCTCCGCCGGGGCGGACGCGGCGCAGGCGCTGATGCGGCAGGATGTCCGCGAGATTTTCCGAAAGGCCGAGGGGGGCGAGAGCTTCACTCAACTCGAACGGGCGAGGTACTGGCGGGACAAGGCGTTCGCCACTCATCTCTGCCTTCAGGCGGTCAACCGGCTGTTCAACCTCAGCGGCGCCCATGCTCTGTTCGATTGCGTACCGTTGCAGAGATTTCACCGGGACGCACATGCAGTAGCCCATCGGGACATCCTGAACATGGATATCGGCGGTCGGCAATATGGACGGATAGCCTTGGGTTCGGATACGGACCAACTATGACAGGACAGGACCCTAAGTCCTAAATTACAGGGTAGCATGCAAAAAAGGAGAAAGACATGGCCGGTTACGTGATCTTGGATTCCGAGACGATAGACGAGAGTCTCTTCGCTGAGTTTACCGAGCGGGCGGCAGCGACCGCCGAGGCTCATGGCGCAAGGTATCTGGTGCGCGGCGGCGCATCCGAGGCGGTAGAGGGGGATTGGACGCCTCACCGCGTGGTGGTGCTGGAGTTCGACAGTGTCGACAAGGCCAGGACCTGGGCGGCTCTCTCCGACCTCAAGGAGATGCGCGTGAAGTCCGTCAAAGTAAATATGATGATAATCGCCGAAGGGGTGTAGTCTCTGACTCAGGGTCCAACGGAAGGTCTACTTTACGAACCGGACGAGAAGTGTCCCCTCCGGTTGTCCGTCGTGGTCGGCATTCAGGGCGCTATTCTCGCCCTGACGTCAACGTCGCTCTATCTGGCCGTCGTTGCCCAGGCGGCAGGACTGGGCGAGGAATACCTGTCGTGGACGGTCTTCGCGGCGCTGGTAATCAACGGGGCGGTCACCGCTCTGCAGGCGAGCCGCCTGGGGCGGTTCGGAGTTGGGCACGTGATGATCACGGGTACCGCTCCCGGCTTTATCGCGGTCTCCCTTACGGCGCTGACAGAGGGCGGCCCGGCCACGCTGGCAAGCCTGATCGTCGTCTCGTCGCTATTTCAGTTCGCGCTCGCCGTGTGGCTCCCGCTGCTGCGGCGGGTCATCACGCCGGTCGTGTCCGGTATTGTGCTCATGCTGATATCGGCCACTGTCATACCGATCGCCGTCGATCGGCTGAACGCCGCGTCCGAGGGTTCGTCGCCGGCCGCTTCCCTGGTCGTAGCCGTATCGACCCTGGCTATCGCCACGGCCCTGGGTCTGCGCGCCTCTGGGGCATTGCGCCTGTGGTCGCTGATCATAGCAATCGTGGCGGGCTCTGTGGTCGCGGCGCTATTCGGGATCTATGACGCTCAGCGTCTGCTCGATGCGCCGTGGGTTGGCATTCCCAAAATAGGGCTGCCGGGATTCGACCTGAGACCGGGCGTGGAGTTCTGGTCGCTCCTGCCGGTATTTCTCATCGTGTCGATGGCGACTACCGTAAAGGTCATTGGCAGCAGCATCGTCATTCAACGCGTCTCGCGGCGCAGTCCGCGCGTACCCGACTTCCGGCTGACCCAGAGCGCGGTCAACGCCAACGGACTGGGATCTCTGCTGTCCGGAATCGCAGGGACGATGCCCACCATAGTCTATGACGCCATAGGCCTGTCGCTCGTCAACTTCACAGGAGTAACCGCACGCAGTGTTGGGTATGTCATCGGAATTGTCCTGGTGGCGCTTGCGCTGTTGCCGAAGGTGACCGGACTCCTGCTCACGATTCCCAACGCCGTCGCCGTCGCCTACATTCTCGTAATAATGGGCCTGCTCCTGGTGGAAGGCATGAGGACGATCGTCCAGGACGGCCTCGATCCTCGAAAGGCCCTGGTGGTGGGAGTGTCCCTATCGGTGGGAGTGGGCTTCCATAATCAGAACGTCGTCGCAGGCCTGCTGGGTAGTGCGTGGGGTCCGCTGCTCAGCAACGGCATAACGGTCGGCACTCTTGCCGCGGTCATAATGACCTCGTTCATGGAGTTGACCAGCCCTCGGCGCAGACGCCTCCAGGTCCCGCTGGACATCTCCGCTCTGCCGAAGATCGACGAGTTTCTGAGCAAGCTCGCTTCCGGGATAGGCTGGAACGACGATTCTACGCACAGACTGCGCCTCGCCGGTGAAGAAGTGCTGTCGAGCCTGCTCCAACAAGATGAAGACGAGGCCGACGGCTCACGGTGGTTGACTATCGTCGCGCGCCCCGCCGGTACGATGGTGGAGCTGGAGCTGTTGGCGACCGTCGCGGAAGGGAACATCGAAGACCGTCTCGCAGACTTGAGCGTGGGGACGGAGGTCGCGGAGGAGCGCGATATTTCCTTCCAAATATTGCGGCACTACTCGTCTTCGGTGCGGCACCGCAAGTATCACAGCATAGACGTCGTTACCATCCAGGTCGAGGGCTCACGTTAGCTGGCACGCTAAAGAGTACGCGCCCTGGCCGTCGGCCTCTACGACGTCCTTCGGATGGCCGGGGCGTGAAAGCTACGTGTCCGTGCTCGATGCGCGATCACCTTCTAGATGTGTACCCCTGCGATGCCTATGTAATCGCCTGTGCGGTAAACCTGAACATACCCCTGCTGACGTTTGACCAAAGAATGGCGACTGTCGCGCCATCGGTCGGAGTTCATGTGTTGGAGCTTGACGAACGACGAGATAGCTAGCATAGTCTGTGAAGGACAGAAGCGTTTTGGCTGACTATCTCCCCGTCTGGACGGGGAAACGATCTATATTGACCTTAACGGCTGGCCACTTATAGGTACGAATCTAACATGGAGGAAGAACAGTGGTTCAACAGCAAGCGGCAATTCTGAGACCTGAGACGATGGTGGCGGAGTTCAAGAAGAACGGCGTTACACACGTCGTCACGATCCCCGACTCCGAGACCAACTACCTGTACGAGCTAATGGCCGAGCAGGACTGGCTGGAAGTGGTCCCCGTCTCCCGCGAGGGCGAGGCATGGGGCACGGCTATGGGCCTGAACATCGCCGGTAAGGTACCGGTCGTGCTTGTCCAGAACACTGGAATGCTCGAGTCCGGTGACTCCATACGAGGCATGGCGATCGACGCGGGCTTCCCGCTGGTGATGGTCATCGGCTATCGGGGCTGGACTCGGCGCGGCGTCATTTCCGACTCCGTCGCCAAGTACACCGAGCCGTTCCTCGTCGCCTTCGGCATCAACTACTATCTGGTTGAGCAGAACGAAGACGGAGATCGCATTTCCCTTGCCTTCGACGAAGCCAAGGCCACGAGTCGACCCGTGGCGATCCTGGTCGGCGACGAGTACCACGGATTCAACAGGTAGGCCCCGGAAAGAGGTGCGAAACTCCGACCTCCTACCGTCATTCCCGCGAAAGCGGGAATCCACAGGACGGTAGCTATGGTTCGCCACACTGGACTCCCGCGTGCGCGGGAGTGACGAGACCACTGACAAATAAACTTAGGAGTCCTCAAATTGATTGACCCAAGAGACGTATTCAAAGCATTTCAGGAGCACAGAGGAGACGCGATAGTCTCGGCCGGAGGTACTGCGGGACGTCACTGGCGCGACTTCAGCACCAACGAGCGGCGCGACATCGGGCTCGGCGGCGCGATGGGACAGACCACGTCGGCGGCGTTTGGCCTCGCGCTGGGCCTGCCCGACGAGAAGGTCGTTCTCTTCGACGCGGAGGGTTCGCTTCTGATGAACCTCGGCGCACTGGCGTCCATAGCAGGAATGAAGCCGAAGAACTTCTATCACTTCCTGCTGGACAACGAGTGCTACGCCACCACGGGCGGTCAGCCTGTGCCGAACTCCCAGGACATCGACTACGCCGTCATGGCGCAGGGAGCAGGCTACGCTGCCACCTACAGCTTCGACGACCTCGAGGAGTTCAGCACCAGCGTCGGCGAGATCATGGAGCAGACCGGCCCTGTGTTCGTGGCGATCAAGGTTATCCCGGAAGTCGAGAACGCGCCCATAGGGCTGCGTGAGCGACGGCCCACCCGAGGCAGGGCCGAGATGGTCAACACATTAAGGGAAGAGCTGGGCATATCCTGATCTCAGGCTTTGTACTCCACCACCACTGTCATTCTGAGCCGAAGCGGAGCGGAGGCGAAGAATCTGCTGTGTCGGGACGTTCGCTGGCCTGAGATACTTCGGCCTTTCGGCCTCAGCATGACAGTGGGTGGTGCCCTGATTTGGGCCGGAACGTAGTCCCACCAGTGTCATTCTGAGCCGTAGCATAGCGGAGGCGAAGAATCTGTCTCTTGGGACGTCGTATGGTCGAGAGATGCTTCGTCCTTCGTCCTAAGCATGACAGTGGGAGAGTGGTCTCAGCATAGTAGTGAGTACGTTCAGCGGTCATGAACGAATACTACACATACATCATGACCAATCGGTCGGGAACTCTGTACGTTGGAGTCACCAACGATTTGGAACGCAGGGTGTTCGAGCACAAATCGAAATTGGTGCGGGGTTTTACGTCAAAATACAATATCGACAGGTTGATCTACTACGAGGCGACATCAGATGTCCATGCCGCAATAGCCAGAGAAAAGCGGTTAAAGGGGTGGACCAGACGGAAGAAGCTCGATCTGGTCAGATCGATGAATCCGAGATTTACTGACCTCTCCGATGACTGGTACGAGTCGATTGACGGAAGACGATGATACACTACAGCTATCCGAGGAGTGTGTATAACTGGTCACGGGATAGCGAAGCCATTTTAGCGCTGTCGAACCTGCATGATCTGTCATGCTGAGGCGAATGCCGAAGCATCTCCGACCTCCGCCGCCTCGGTACAACAGCTTCTCAGCCTGCGCCCCGCTTCGGCTCGGAATAATACACTCTTTTGTGCATACCCTCAGATAGCTGGAACAGTGAGTTGCTTCCCCTATCTGTAATCCTGCCACCAAAGCCATCCGTCTGGCAGTTGTCAGTAGGGTATGGGTTGCTGTCCTTCGTGGCCATCGCCCTCTTGTCGGCATGCACCGATACAATCGGGTGCGGTGAATGGCCGACATGCAGCGATGAATTCTGGATCAGTGCTGATGCATCACAGATCCGTGTCGAGTTGGATGCCGGCGCTCATGTGAATGAGCGCACAGAAAATTACGCAACAGCTCTGCATCGAGCCGGATTGTTCAGAAATCTCGAGATGATAGAAGCACTGAGCGACTTGGGAGCAGACATTGAAGCGCGTGATGACAATGGCCAAACGCCTCTAAATCAGGCCGTACTGTTGGGTGACAATGATGTGGTAGAAGTGTTACTTGCTCGCGGAGCAGATATAGAGGCGCGTAACCATCTCAATCCATAATGGAACGCTTCTACATGAGGCCGTATTCAGCAACAATCGTAAGTTGACCAGACTGCTTCTCGATGCAGGCGCAGACGTAAATGCACGCGCTGACCCCGACATAGCAGCTCTGCATCTCGGAGTATTGAACGCAAACTTGGAGATGGTTAAACTGCTTCTCAACAGTGGATCTGATGTTAATGTGCGTGCCGATAATGGCAAAACGCCTCTGCAATTGGCCACCGATCCTGCTGTGATTGAACTCCTGCGCGCCCATGGCGCTACGAGGTAAATGAGGACCCATTCCTGAGAGGGTGTTTCTGAAGTATGTCATTCTGAGCCGGAGCGGAGCGCAGGCGAAGAACCTCGCCTCAGCGAGCTCGCCGCTCGGCATCTATTGCCTCAGAGCGTTGATTGGCCAGGAGATGCTTCGGTCTTTGACCTCAGCATGACATATGGTTAGCATTGGCAGCACCCTTGGAAACACCCTCTGAGTTCAGATACGAACTGTTCGTACTCATGTGATTCGCCTCGAGTATGGGGTCAGAATACTTGGCGAGGAACTGATCTGGAACCAACAGGCATACACACCACAGGAAATTAGACGACGTGGAGGGGGAGTGACTATGAGCACGAATACACCAGCAAACCCGGATCTCGGTGGCAGGCCCTCCTACGGACACGACTCGGCCAACGTGCAGTCAAGTTGTACAGACCGTGAGGTTCACGACTTCTCGATCTCTCGTCTGTCGTCGGAAATTAGCAGCGCTGACGTACACCTGATGGCTCACCTGATGCGGCGCGCCGGATTCGGCGCGACACGCGACGAGTTGGAGTCCGCAATCGCCGACAGCTACGAACGCACCGTGGACGCCCTGCTGGACACGTCCACGGCGACGGCCATACCGGACGACATCATCCGGCGCTACCACGTCGACCAGTCCGAGCTGAGGCTCGTGGAGGTCGCGGTCACCAACTGGCTGTACCGCATGATGACCACCACGAGCCCGCTGCAGGAGAAGATCGCGCTGTTCTGGCACAGCCTGTTCGCCACAGGTGAGCGCAAGGTCAACAACGTACAGGCCATGACGGGCCAGGTAAAGACTTTCCGAAAGTTCGGTCTGGGCAGCTTCCGGACCTTGCTGTTGGAGATCTCCAGGGATCCCGCGATGCTCCACTGGCTCGACAACCATGACAACCACAAGGACGCGGTCAACGAAAACTACGGACGGGAGCTGCTCGAGCTCTTTTCGATGGGAATCGGCAACTACTCCGAACAGGACGTCAAAGAGGCAGCACGCGCTTTCACCGGCTGGACCTTTGAGAACACCGAGTACATGGCGCTGCGCGCTATGAGGGCTTCGATATGGCCGTACAGCCGCGTCGCGTTGCAGTTCGAGTTCAGGTCCGACGACCACGACTACTCCGAAAAGACCTTCCTCGGCGAGACCGGCCCGTTCAACGGCGAGGACATCATCGACGTGATCGTCCGGAATCCCGCCACAGCCCGTTTCGTGTGTACGCGGCTGTACCAGTTCTTCGTCGCCGACGACGTCGACGAGGCCGGCGAAGCCCTGATAGAGCGGCTAACCCAGACCTACTTCGACTCCGGCTACGAGATCGGCGCCATCCTCCGGGACATGTTCAACTCCGACCACTTCAAGTCCAACTCGGTCCGGTTCCGCAGGGTGAAGAGTCCGGCCGAACTGGTCGCCGGCACGCTACGGACCGCCCGGCCATTCCCACGGCCGACTGTCGAGATGTTCCAGGTTGGCCTCTCGACCAACTACATGGGTCAGGAGCTGCTGAACCCACCAAGCGTCGAGGGCTGGCACGAGGGGGCCGAGTGGATCGACAGCGGATCGCTCGTCGAGAGGGTCAACTTCGCATCCCGGTACCTGGGTGATCCAGGATCACCCGGCGTCCAGGCCATAGCGGACAGACTCAACGCCGAGCAGTCGACGCACATCGACTCCGAAAGTCTCGTCGACTCCTGCATCGACCTGATAGGACCTATTGAGGTCTCAGACGAGACACGGTCGACTCTCGTGGAGTCCTCCAGGGCGTACGAGCAGGACGAATTCACGCGCCGCGTGGCAGAGACGCTGAGACTGATCGGCTCAACACGGGAGTACCAGTTGGCCTGACTGACACGAGACTCCGACTCAGATCAACCGGAGTTGCACCCCTGACCTCTCCTCCTGGAGTCTGAGGAATGCCGAGCTGTCCAGGTCGCCCCACCCTCGCGTCATGGCCTCCTCCATTTCAGCTTGGCACGCCGCCGTAAGGTTCATGGGGACTCCGAGTTGTTCGGCAAGCTCAGTTGCGAGCCGCATGTCCTTCATCGCCGTCCTCAGCGCGAATCGCGGCTCGAAGTCGCCGCTGAACAGGGTGTCCGGAAGTCGAGTGTGCAGGTTGAAGTTCCTGCCGATCGCACACCTCTGGAACACCTCGACCAGCACCGCAGGATCCACACCGGCGCTAACTCCCATCGTCAGACATTCAACAGTTGCCATATCCAGCGAGAACCCCGCGCAGTTGTGCGCGATCTTGCACACACAGCCCGCGCCGATGTCCCCAACGTGCATGACGGTCTTCGCAATCGCATCCAGCACCGGTTTGCAGCGATCGAGCGTGTCGTTGTCGCCACCGACCAGCATGGTCAGATCGCGTGTCCTCGCCCCCTCAGCGCCTCCGCTGACCGGCGCGTCAAGCATCGACACGCCGGCGCTCTCCAGCCTCCGGTGAGTTTCGCGCACCAGCTCGGGGGAGTTGGTCGTGTGATCGATCAGCACAGATCCCGCACGGATCCCCTCCAGGATACCGTCAGCACCGTAGACCACCTCCTGGAACTCGGGCGGCCCCGGCAGACAGGTGCAGACCACGTCGCACTGTTCGGCGACAGCCCTCGGAGACTCAGCCCATTCGGCCCCGCCATCAACCAACGAAGCCGCGGCCTCCTGACTAATGTCATGGACTGTCAGAGAGAAGCCGGCGGCGGCGATCTGCGCGGCCATAGGTCGTCCTATGCTCCCAGTACCAATGAATCCAACACGCATGGGCTCACCCCGCTTTCGTAACCTGGAAGCCAAGCTGAACACCTGAGCCGGTCCGCTGTCAATACCGCTGTTTGCGCAGTCTCCCATCTTCCGATACCTTGACCCGCAGGAGGTCGGAAGGGACGATGACCGCAAGACAGGTGCTGCGATACGACCGCACGATCGGAATAGTCGCGATGGAGGGACGCGGGTTCAATAATCCCGTGGATATCGCGATCTCGAAAGACGAGCGCCTGTACGTCCTCAGCCGCTCAAACGCGGTTCACACCTACGGTATCCGAATCGGCATCTGCGACCTCGACAGCAACTACTTCGGCGACTTCGGCTCGTACGGCTCAGACCCCGGCCAGTTCGTGTGGCCAACCGCCGTAGCGTTCGACTCCGACGGCAACCTGTACCTCGCCGACGAGCACAACCACCGTATCACGGTGTTCGACGCCTCCGGCAGCTACCTCAGGCACTGGGGCGAACACGGCTCCGAAGACGGACAGGTCGACGGCCCTGCCGGAATCGCGATTGACTCCTCCGGCGCCGTCCTTGTCACCGACGCCTACAACAGTCGAGTGCAGCGGTTCACTAAGGACGGAGACTTTGTTTCCGCCTTTGGCTCATCGGGGACTGGTCCCGGAGAGTTCAACATGCCCTGGGGCATCGCGCTCGACGGCCACGGCAACATCTACGTCGCCGACTGGCGCAACGACCGCATTCAGAAGTTCTCATCCGACGGCGAGTTCATTGCTGCATTCGGCGAGTCCGGCGACGGCGACGGGCAGCTCCAGAGACCGTCCAGCGTCGCGGTGGACGACGAGGGCCTGATCTACATCGCCGACTGGGGCAACGAGCGCGTGCAAGTGCTCGACCCGGACGGCGGGTTCCTGGCGAAGCTCAGGGGACAGGCAGCCCTGTCCAAGTGGGCCATGGACTTCTACGAGGCCAACTCGGAGGAGTGGGAGGCTCGCCTCAAATCCAACATCATGGTAACTCCCGCCTCCGATGTCGAGACCCCATACGAGGAGTCCGCGAGGGTCGAGCCGTACTTCTGGGGACCGATCTCGGTCAAGCTCGACCGGCACGGACGACTCTACGTCACAGAGAGCAACAGGCACCGCATACAGATCTACGAGAAGCTGTGAGACAGTGCGAGGAGCACAACCATGAGCGCGGACGTACCATCTATCCCTCAGTTCGGAGGCAAACCGTTCTACGGCTACGACTCGGCCAGCGTGCAGAAGGGTTACACGAACCGTGACGCCCACGAGGTCGCAGACTTCCTGGTGCCGCGCCTGGCGTCAGGCATGAGTGTGCTTGACTGCGGCTGCGGTCCCGGCCCAATCACGGTCGGACTGGCAGAGGTAGCCTCACCAGGGCGGGTGGTCGGCATAGACATCGAGCCAACGATGATTGACCAGGCCAACCAACTCGGCTCCGAAACGGGGGCAGACAACGTCGAGTTCAGGGTTGCCGACATCTACGACCTCCCTTTCGAAGACGGCGAGTTCGACATCGTATTCTCCAGCGCGGTTACCGAGCACCTTTCCGACCCTGTCCGCGCACTCAGAGAGATACACCGGGTCACCAGACCCGGCGGCCTCGGGGCGGTCATCCGCACCGACTGGTCGTTCCCGTTCATCGTGCCGGAGTGCCCTGAGCTGAGCAGGTTCTTCGAGCTGTTCGAGGGCGGATTCAACCGAATTGGCGGCTCCCTTAACCGTGGCCGGTTCTTGAGATCGCAGATGCGCGAGGCCGGTTTCGACGTAGTCGAGTTCGTGGCACGCGTGTCGAACGTAATGGGCCTGGAGTCGACGAGAGCCTCAGCCGAGGGCTACATCGCCTGGATCGAAAACATCCCGCTGTTCCATGAGTCCATTGAGCTGGGCCTCACGACCGATGCCGAGCTAAAGTCGATGGTCGACGGCATCAAAGAGTGGGGCGAGCACCCGGACGCCTACCTGTCAACCGCCAGAGCCCACGCGGTCGGGGTGAAGAGCGGTCAGTAGTGGAAGTCTTTGGGGTCGAATTCGATTTCCGGGGGATCATCGTGGACCTCGCACCCGGGGTCCTTGCAGCCGGTGTATGACCGAGCGTAGTTCTCGTTCCTAGTCGCTTCGTATGGATCGAAGTCCGGGTCGTAGCATGTTTCGAAGAACTCGAGCAGTTCCTCGTCGATGTATAGCGGATCGCCGGTGTCGATGTAGACGGGAGCGAAATCGTTGGTTTCAGGACCCGGCTGCTGCTCGGGTTCGTCCAGAACCGCTGCGCTCGCGGCTGGGGCCATAGCGACGGTCTCAGTCTGAGAGGGCGTAACCCTCTGGTGTGTCTTGCGAGACTGGCGCTTGGGCGCGGTCGAACCGGGAGGTTTGGGCAGGTCTCTGCTTCGGCTCTTTCCGAACGCGCGGTTGAGAAGCTCTTTCGCTGCTGCGACGCGGTGTCCAACGTGGATGCCTTCCACCCTGCCTTCCATCACGTCGATGAAGAAGAGGGCTATGGCTCGTCCATCGTCGGTCCTGATCTTGATGAGCGTGGTGAGAATGGGGTCTATCTGGACCCAAGTCCCGCTGCGCCTACCCTCCACGTCAGAAGAACTCTCAGGGTTGTCGGCAATGAAGTCATCAGCGTCCTCATAACCGTAGATTATGAGCAATCTAGCGGCTGTGAGCCTGTGGTTAATCTTGCAGCCATCGAGACGTCCTTCCATCACATCGATGAGTAGAGTGGCGATGTTGCGGCCGTCGTTGGTGTTGTCTCTGATGAATTGTGATAGGGACATGGGTTGGGGGTTTTCAGATTGAGTCGTATGTTCTGGCAGGAATGATAGTACATTTGTTCTTGCAGGTCAAGGGCGGGATAAGTTTCGGCGCTTCCGCGAAAGCGGGAGTCCGGCATGACGATGCGTGGTTGCCAGCCTGTGGATTCCCGCGTGCGCGGGAATGACGAGTAGGAATTCGGAGTTTTGGACTTCCCTAAAGAGTAACGCTCACACCGCCCATACCGCGGAGAGCACCTCGGCCTGCTCGAGCACTGTCTGGGTTGCCTTCTCCTGCTTGTCGGGTGGGTAGCCGCGCCGGTTCAGGATGCGCCTCACTCTGACGCGAAGCCTTCCACGGACGTCCTCGCGTATCGTCCAGTCGATGGTGACGTTGTTTCTGATGGTCTCGACAAGCTCGCGGGCTATGTCGCAGAGGGTGTCGTTCCCCATGACCTTGACCGCGCTGTCGCTGGTTTCGAGAGCGTCGTAGAAGGCCATCTCGTCGTCTGTAAGACCCAGCGCTTCACCTCGCTCGTTAGCCTCGCGCATCTCCTTCGCGAGCTCGATCAGCTCCTCAATGACCTGCGCCGCTTCTATCGCCCGGTTCTGGTAGCGTCGTAAGGTCTGCTCCAGCATCTCCGCGAAGGAGCGGGCCTGCACCACGTTCCTGCGCCGCCTCATGGCTACCTCGCCCTTAAGAAGCTTCTGAAGCAGTTCAACCGCTAGATTACGATGCGGCATCCCGCGCACCTCGGCCAGGAATTCATCGGAGAGCACCGAGATGTCCGGCTTGTCCAGCCCCGCAGCGGCGAAGATGTCCACCACACCCTCGGACGCCACCGCTCGCGAGATTATCTGTCGCATCGCGTGGTCGAGCGCCTCGTCGGACCGGACCTCTCCGGACGAAGGCTTCAACAGCCTCGATTGGACGAACTGGAAGAATGCCAGATCATCTCGGATCCGTTTCGTCTCCTCGTGAGGCACAGCCAGTGAGAACGCCTAGTGTAGCTCCCTGACTGCCGCCACAAAGCGGTCCTTGCCGTTTTCCTGGGCGAGGATGTGCTCCTGGGCGGGCGGACTGAGCGCCATTCGTTTCTGTGCACTGCCCGAGGTCCAGTCGCTCCAGTCGAAGCCGTGGAGCATGGCGCAGCAGACCTCGTACTTCTCCAGCATGACAGCTACCGCTTCGTCCTGGTCCAGCGTGGGACGACCGACACCGCCGCTCTCCGTGTACGTCTGTACCGCCTTCTTCAGCTCGTTGGCCAGGCCCATGTAGTCCACGATGAGTCCGCCGGGCTTGTCCTTGTACACCCGGTTGACCCTGGTTATCGCCTGCATCAGCCCGTGATCGCGCATCGGCTTATCGACGTACATGGTGTGCAGGCTGGGAGCGTCGAAGCCGGTGAGCCACATGTCGCGCACTATGACTACCCGGAATTGATCGTCCGGGTCACGGAAGCTCTGCGCTAGCGCCTCTCTCCCAGGCTTGTTGCGGATGTGGGGCTGCCAGTCCAGTGGGTCAGATGCCGAGCCGGTCATGACCACCTTGATCGAGCCGTCGCCGTCCTCATCGCCGTGCCAATCCGGACGCAGGGCAGTCAGCTCGCGGTACAGGTCGACGCAGATGCGCCGGCTCATGCACACCACCATCGCCTTGCCCTTGACCGCCTCTGTGCGCTGGTCGAGGTGCTCGACGATGTCCCTGGCGACCAGTTTCAGCCTCTTCTCGGCTCCCACTATGGCTTCGAGCTGCGCCCACCTGGTCTTGAGTTCTTCCTTGCGCTCTATCTCTTCTCCCTCTGTCGCCTCCTCGAAGTTAGGGTCGATCAGAGGTTTCTCATCTTCGTCGAGCTCCAGCTTGGCGAGGCGGCTCTCGTAGAAGATCGGCACGGTCGCGCCGTCATCGATAGAGCGCTCTATGTCGTAGATGCTGTAGATGCTGATGTAGTCCCCGAACACCGCGCGGGTGTTGGCGTCCCTCAGTTCGACCGGGGTTCCGGTGAAGCCTACGAACGACGCGTTCGGCAGCGCGTCCCTCATGTGGCGCGCGAAGCCGTCTATGAAGTCGTACTGGCTGCGATGCGCCTCGTCGGCGATTACGACGATGTTTCGCCGATCAGAGAGCATCGGGTACGAGTCGCCCTTCTCCTCGGGGAAGAACTTCTGGATGGTGGTGAACACCACGCCGCCGGACTGTACCGAGAGCTTCTGTCGCAGATCGGCCCTGCTCTCAGCCTGCACCGGCGGCTGGCGCAGCAGCTCCCGGCACCGTGAGAACGTGCTGAACAGCTGGTCGTCCAGGTCGTTGCGGTCGGTGAGAGCGACGACAGTAGGGTTGGCCATCGCCGGCTCCCGGATGATGGCTCTGGCATAGAACGCCATGGTCAGGCTCTTGCCTGAACCCTGTGTGTGCCAGACCACTCCAATTCGCCGGTCACCGGGAGCGCCACCACCTCTTACGGACTCGTAGTGCCCCCGCCGTTCCCGGACGATCTACACCTTTTGCAGCGCGGCAGCGCGCAGCGTCTCGTCCAAGGCGACTCGGACGGCGTGAAACTGGTGGTATCCCGCCATCTTCTTGACCAGAGGGCCACCGTCGTTCTCGAACACGATGAAGTCCCGTACCAGCGCGAGGAAGCGACCGGGATCGCCTGCCCCTTCGAGAAGCACCTGGAGTTCCAGCATGTGCGAATCGGCCAACTTGTCGCCCGAGATGGTCCGCCACGGCTTGAACCACTCCATGCCGGCGGTGAGCGTGCCCATGCGGGCCTCGTTCCCGTCGGAGACGATCATCGCCTCGTTCATAGAGAAGAGAGTCGGCAGTTCGGACTTGTACGTCTGAAGCTGGTTCCACGCCGAGTTCATGGTCGCGTCCGGGTCGGCAGGGTTCTTGAGATCTATGACGCCAATAGGCAACCCGTTCACAAACAGGACGACGTCCGGTCTGCGCTCGTGTCCGCTCTCAGTCACGGTGAACTGATTGACGGCGAGCCAGTCGTTGTTCCAGGGGTTATCGAAGTCGACCACCTTCGCCTGCGCTCCCCGGATCGAGCCGTCCTGTTCCCGGTACTCGATGTTCACGCCATCGACGAGCATCCGATGGAACGAACGGTTGCGGGTCTCGACGGTCGCGCCCTCTGGTCGGGTGAGCTTGCGGAGGGCGTCGTCTCGGGCCGGATATGGGAGACCGGGGTTGAGATTGTCGATGGCGTCGGTTAGCCGCTGTTCGAGGACGACATGGTCATAGTTGTCGCGCTCAGCGTCGAATGTGCCGGGGGCGATGTCGGCGCCGTGTGCTACGGCCCAGCCGAGTCCTTCAAGCCACTCGAGGGCGGCATGTTCGACTTCGGACTCGGAGAAGGTGGTCATAGAAAACCCGTCTACTCTTCCGGAATAGCCCTTAAGTTCCGCGGCCTTCGCAACTCGTATCCCCGACCCAATGGGTGTACATCACCCAAGAGACTGATACCGGAGTGGTCTCTAAACGCGCTAATTACCGTGTCGTAAACGGATTGATCAAATACGACGTTCATTCGTATGGTGCGGTCATCCCATATCGAGACTATTGTCGCTCTCCCGTCAAACTCATCCGGTTCTCTAGCCAGTTCAACGATCTGGGCAACTATTTCTTCATCATGAGAAGGTTCGCTGTGGCTAAAGGATTTATAAGCTTGTTGCAGAATGTCAGCCGAATCGACAGTAAATCGAAAATGGGAGTCCGGTATGTTGGCAGGCCTCACATCAGCCCACTCCAAGTCGATGGATATTCCTTGACCCTTCTTTGTCAGTTCAGACACAGAAGAGCACAGGTTGGCGCTTATACCGCGGCCGACGAATTCTTTGAAAAGGTCCAGTGTGTTCTTGGCGACGGCTTCCTCGATAGCTGTTGAAGCATGGTCCAATGCCTCAGCGAGCTTATATGTGGCTTGTCGGGAGAATGGAACGTAGTATTCGTCTCCCATGTCGGCCTGACCACTAATCTCCACCGGTACTGGAGAATGCAGCGTTATCGCGTAACCTTGATGATCAGGCAGGGGTTGAATTTTGTTCAGAAAGTTCTCCACATTGGCGCTGGCTTTCCCGCGGTAAGCCGCTTGCGGTCTCTCTACGGCGCGCGCGCTAGCGGAGAGCATTCTGTACGTGTCGCTGAGCAAGGTCGCCCTCTGTCCCAGTGACATGGGATCTTCGGCTAAACCATTTGCCGAACGTATTCGAATCACATCGGCTCCGGCACCCTTCAGGTCATAAAACACGTCAAGCTCCGTTCGTTCCTCTACTGCGGCCAGAACTGCAACGGACTCGGCCACATTTTCAGCGTATCCGCCTATGGTATCGCGGTGGGGAACCAGAACCTCCCATGTTCTGCCGTCATGTTCTTTGGCAAAAACAGTGATAGGGCGCTCTCCCCATTTTCCGACGTCAGCCCACCCACGGGAATTCAGGTAGGCGCGAAGACTCACTATCGAAATCGACGATAGGGCGGCGCGGTCTCGGATCTGAACTTTCACAGCGCACCTGTCCTTTCAGTCCTCTGCATCATGCCCATGAGTTGATCACTGCTAAGTATATTGGCCATCGGCACCTGGACTGTGATGTTGTCAGTGTTGCGAGTTGAGGGTTGTCCCAGAAGGGACAGCCAGTAAGCGCAGTGACGCATGCAGAATTCATCGTCTGTCTGGTTCACCCATTGCTGAGTTTCCCGTGGCATGATCAGGACAATCAGTATTCTTGGGTTGATTGCCTCGATACGAAGGTCGTTGTAGTTCTTCAGCGACAGCGGGAGGTGGATTCGGTTCTCTCTGACAACATCCCTGGCGGTCGCCTTGGCCTGGAACTCTATCCGGGGTCTTCGTCCAAAGTCTCCGTAGAGGACGCCATCCACGCTATCCTGGTCAACCTTTATCTCGGAGACATGGAATCCCGCGAGGGAAGCCACAGCTTCTACGTATGCTATGGAGAATCGAGCTTTCTGTTGATTCTGGTCCATCGTTAACTATCTGTCCTCAGTTTTCCGGACACCAGCCTTGGCATCAGTGTACCGCACAGGCGCTGAGGGGCAGAGCGTCCCGGAGCCTGCGTTCCAGTAGTCCCTGTCCGTAGTCGTGCCGCCCAGCGTAGAGTGTGCCGGGAGCGATGTCCGGGCCATGCGCCACCTGCCAGTCGAGGGCTGCCTGTTCGACGTCGGCTTCGGTGAGGGTGGTCATGTGGCTTCCTATGCCAGCATCAGGCGTTCGCCCTTAGGTTCTGGAACTGGGTCTCCAAACTCCCGCGCTGTTTCAAGCCACAAGTCCATGGCGTCGTTTATGTGCTGCAACGCTGCCTCCTGGGTATCGCCGTGGGCCATGCACCCTGGAAGTTCGGGGACTTCGGCAACGAAGGTGGCGTCTTCGTTGCTCCAGTAGATGATAATCTCGTATTTGTGCATCAATCCCTCTCCTCGAGTTGGTGTCTCAGGACTACCTGACGAACCTGTCTCACCTGGTAAGGCTTGGCGTGGCTTCCATCACGCTGCAAATTTATCCGCTCGCGGACGCCTCCCTTCCTGAAGATGTGATGACTTCCGCGCACCCGCTCAACGAATCCCAGGCGCAGCAGGAACATGCAGAGGTCGTTGAAGCGAATATTCGCATCTGACTGGCCGCTCAAAATTCTCTGTCGGAGATTATCGTCCCGGTTCATCATGAATGGATCCAGCGGTCCCATATCTCACATTGGATGGATGCCGACGTTTCACGAGCATCCGGTAGAAAGCGCGGTTGTGCGCTTCGATAGATGATCCCTCTGGGCGCGTCAGCTTGCGGCAGGTGTCCTCCAGCGCATCCGTAGACAGCTTGGGATTCAGGTCGGCCAAAGCGTACCGTAGCCGTCGCTCCAATACCACCTGGCCGTAGTCGCTGCGCTCAGCGTTGGGCGCGTCGGGGGCGTGGGCTACGCCCCAGCCGAGTCGCTCCAGCCATTCGAAGGCGGCTTGTTCTACTTCGGACTCGGAGAAGGTGGTCATCAAATGCCTCAGCTAGGACACAGCGCTCGTGGCAACTACTTGTGGTTCATAGCTGTGAGTCCGAGTCATTTGGAGACTCCTAGACTCAAAAAACGCTATCAAGTCCCGAATGTATTGACTCAATTGATCTACAACGAGAATTCGGGATAACTCTTCACCGGCGCGAGTCAGTTTAACGCCCTCTAACCTGAACTCTGACCCCTTCAGCTCTTCGCCTATTGGCGACAATACCCAATAACTATTCTGGAAGAAGAAAGGGAAACGCACTATTTCGGGATTGGCCCCAGGCACAACAATCCCGATGACCATTCTGTAGTCTCGCCAAGATCCATAGTCAGAGATTATCAGCCCATGCTCACTAAGTATGTTGAGATTATTGAAGTCAAGACCATAGCCCTTTAACGCATTACCTTCAACATTAGGACCCAATGTAGGAGCCCTACCGTCGAGAACATTATGACCGTCTGGTTTGATAAACACACACATAGAGCAAAGGGTTCTGAAGAGGCCTGCCGTCGCCTGATCAAGATTCCTGAGTATGCTTAAAGTCCGTACAGACGTACTTCTGGACCGTTCAACTTCACCAGCGAGTACCCTCGCCCAGAGTGCTTGCATCTCTTCCGACGATATGTCTTGTACGTAGTTAAAGAAACGCGCAGTCCAGTCGTGGTCTGTTTCACTGTCGTCAACTTCCTTACCGCCAAGCTCCTCAGCAGCTTTCTGGACGACTGAAGTGATATTCCTCTGTCTCTTCTCTTGTAATTGATTAGCGGTAGTGGTTGGTGAGATTGCAGTCGGCAGGTCATGTTCTTATACTTCGGCCATGTGTACCGACAAAGACCGCCCTCCCTGTGAACACGACGACCTGATCGGCAAGGTCGACCGATTGCAAGGCCAGGTCGCGCGTCTGACGACGACGATCAAGGAGCTTCGCAAGCAACTCGCCGCAGCCCAGCGAGCGGGCAAGCGCCAGGCAGCGCCATTCTCCAAGGGCGAGCGGGTCTCAAAGCCGAG
>DAOUHG010000008.1:0-2548 GCA_034428835.1 Dehalococcoidia bacterium | reverse complement strand
TTCCATAGTTGCCGCCGCATCGACGGCCTACCCTGTGATCCCAATAATCGGCGGAATCGTCCTGTTCAAAGAGCGGGTGGGAGCTATCCAGTTCGTCGGGCTTTTCATAGTATCGTTGGGGCTGCTGGGTCTGACCCTGCTACCATAGAAGCGCACTTAACCAGTCAGGAGGATCAGGAAATGGGATTGAAGGACAGCGTCTGCGTTATCACGGGCGGCGGCAGCGGCATCGGCCGGGCTACTGGAATCATGATGGCCGAGGAAGGCGCCGTGGTTATCGCTGTCGGGCGTACTGCATCTAAGGTCGAGTCCGTTCGGGACGAGATCGTGAGCGCCGGTGGTACTGCACATGCCTATGGAGTCGACGTCTGTGAGCAAGCCGCCGTCAGCGCCATGATTGATGAAGTGCTCGACAAATATGGCAAGGTAGACGTGCTGATCAACAACGCTGGCCATAGCTCCCCCCGCAGAATGCTGCTGACAACGACGCCTGAAGACCTGCGAAGCGTGTACGATAGCAATCTCGTGGGTTCTGTATTCTGCACACAGGCCGTGGTTCCCTCAATGGTTGACGCCAAGCAGGGCACGATCATAAACGTGTCGTCTATGGCGGGCGTCAATGCCAGTCCGCTGGCAGGAATGAGCTACAGCGCGGCGAAGGCTGCCGTCATCAACTTCACCGCCTTCATAAATGCGGAGTACCGTAATACAGGCATCCGCGCAAGCGTCGTCATCCCCGGAGAGGTCGATACGCCGATTCTGGATGGGCGACCCGTGGTCCCCGACTCCGAGGCTCGCTCCACGATGGTGACCGCAGAGGACACAGCCGAGGCCGTCACACTAATAGCTCGGCTTCCTCAGAGGGCGGCTATACCTGAGTTGATAATCCGGCCCACGTGGCTTCGGGACACCAGCTCCGAGATAAACATAGCTTAAGAGCAGGAGCGATTAAACGATCGCTTCCTGCCCGACCAGCGTCTCTGCCAATTCGCGGTCGTCGGCGGAAAGTGCGACCGTCGCGTAGTCTCCGTGCCTATCGAGAATGTGTAGGCTCTGGATATTCACGCCGGCGTCCTTGAACTTTTCGGCGATCTTTGCCAGTGCGCCCGGTTCGTCTTTCAAGCGGATTACTAGCACGTCGTCAATTACCGCCCGAAAGCCGGACATGGTCAGTATATGCAACGCGGCGTCGGTGTCCTCGGTCGTCATAATGACGAGTCCCGTCTCACCGGTGTCCTCCGTGTTGATGGTCAGAATGTTCACACCGGCGTCGGCCAACACAGCGGTTATGTCCGCTATTACACCGACCTCGTTCTTCGCCATGACTATGAGTCTGTCCAACCCCCGGTCCTTTCGCTTACTACTCGTTCAGCACGTCGTCCACGAGTGCGTCTATCGACTCCCGCGTGACGTTCGGCATGGTGATGATGTGGGCGATGTCCTCGTAAGGAGCTATCTGCCACTTGCGGACCACTTCCGCTGATGGCCTCGGGAACACGACAGTTACCGAGTTCCTGTTGCGCCATGCGAGGATACCAACTTCGTTGAACCGCTCGACCGCGTATTCGGCTTGCGAGAGACTCCTCGACACCAGCTCCCGGAACCCTTCGAGACCTCGACGCTGGAAAGCGTACCAGATCATGAGTGGCGCAAACGCGCTTCGGGAACCGGTCAGGGTTGTATCCAGCACGCCCACGTACTCGATCGACCTCGCGATGCGAGAGACATACTCTTTTCGAGTAAGCGCGACGCCGCAGGGCAGGGGAGCCCCGATCATCTTGTGTCCACTTACAGCCACGCTGTCGAATCCAGCATCGAATCCGTACGGCTGCGGGTCGTCCACGAATGGTAGAATCATACCGCTCAGTGCCGCGTCAGCGTGGATATAGTAGTTTGACACCGCCAGGTCGTCCAGTATGTCGCGCACCCTGCCTACGTCGTCTATGGCTCCTTTCATGGTCGTGCCGATGTTTGCCATGAAGATCACTGGTACGTCCCGGTTGATCCGAATGGTCTCGTACAGGTCGTCGTAGTCAATCTCCCCGTTGGGTTGGCTCTTTATCATGATGTTCCGAGCCTTCAGGAGCCGCAGGATCTTCACCACGCTGTAGTGAGTGTCCTGCGAGAAGTAGACCACTCCGTTAGGGAACATCTCGCGTCCCAAGTACAGACCGTACATGTTGCCCTCAGTCCCCCCGGAGGTAACGTAGCCCCACGCCTGATCGCGTGGAAGCCGCATCATGTCGGCGAACGTGCCGACCACTTCCCGCTCGATCTCGTGGGTATTGCTGGCGTAGTTGCTGTCGTGGAAGGGGTCCCCGACGTTGTTGGCAGAGTACTGGAGAAACGGGAGTAGCGCCGAATAGTCGTAGTCCAGGTTGACGGGGTAGCCCATCATCTTCTGGGAATCTGCGTCGAACGTCTTTAGCAGCCCGTCCAGACGTTCCTCGGCCTCGGAGCCTATTCCGTTCGCCCCGTCCGAAGCCATACGCGCCGCAGTTCCCGTAGCTGCGTTGTTATCGAGTCTATCCATATTCTCACCCTCCTC
>DAOUHG010000007.1:0-12072 GCA_034428835.1 Dehalococcoidia bacterium | reverse complement strand
TGTAGATCGATCCACCCGCGACTTGTAAGGAAGGCACCTGTCCGGCCTCTTTACATTCACAACTGGACAATCGCGAGAAGGAGGGAGTCTATAATGCAGCAGACTAAAATGGTTGCAATCTTCGCCCTACACACAATCAGGGCACTCGTCGCGAGATGGTACATAACTATCCCGCTCTTAATCGTTCCAGTCATCTTTCTCTCAATCCGAGTGGCAGACCTGGAACAGCAACGCGAAGCCTACGCGCAACGTCTGATGACCTTTTTGCACCCCAGCATAAGAGAGTCAGTCGAGATCCAGATGACCCTGCTCAATCAGCAGATCTTCGTCTGGACAATCCTCATGATAGCCCAGCCGGTGATCGCTATAGCCCTCATAAAGCTATATGACGGTTACAGGCGAAGCAGGCCCCCGAAGCCCGGCAAGCCCTCCAAGACTTCAAAGAAGTTGCAGAGGCATCTGGCAGAAACCAGCGTGCATGTTGCCCAACAGCAGCAGGCCGTCGCGCATGACAAAGTTCAGAAGACCCACGGTCACCTGGACCTGTCATGTGACTGCCCAAAGCCCTCAGAGGTAAACTCCGTTCGCTGGAGTTACACCTTTGACCAGGCGGGCGAACCGGTCGCGATCCTCGTCGCTAAAGAGGATCTCGAGCGGCTGCCTGACTTCAGCATTTCGATGCTGAAGCTGGCCCTCCACCACGCTGGTGCAACCCATGTTTGGCTGCACTGGACGGACGGAACGGAGGGGATCGTGGTTGATCCCAACGCCGGAACCATTGCGTTCCGCGTTCCGCCCATGAAGGAGCAGAAGACCAGCAAGCGATAGTGCGCCGGTCCAACTCCTGAACCCCCGTAGGCAATGGATGATAGAGAGAAGTAACGAGCGATGCTGCCTCGTTACCCTCTCTATCACCCTGGGTTCATCCTTATATATAGAGCAGCAGAATAGGGATTGGGGGCGCGCCATGGGCGCGTCGCACAGCCCGCCAAACACGTCTGTTTGCCCCGGCAACCGTACCTCTCTCACCATGTGAAGGCGGGGCCGTGCCGGGCCCTGGCCAGTCGGCTGCAACCTCCTGCGGGAGGCGCGCATCGGCCGTCTGGGTCAGGGACACATCTCTGTTCTCAGGCCCGCGCACACACCGCAATCGGCCGGTCGGCAGGGACGTGACAGAGACCGCCGGGAGATGTTCCATCGAGGTCACCGTCCGGCGGTTCTGTTGCGCTCACCGGAGAGTTTCCCGAGGTTATTCTCCACTCCAATTTCGTCTTCTTTTCCAGCCGAACGCTCCACCCTAACCGGCGTGTCGAGTGTTCGTCTGAAGGAGCCATCCGTCCGCAAACTCACCTCTATGGCAATAGAGGCAGAGACGTACGGAGGTCAAGCCGTCGACGCTCCCCCTGTGGTAGAGCGGCGGCGCCCATATCGAGTTCTGTAACAGCAGCAGGCATCGAGATGGCGGCAAAACGTGCGACGGTCCGGGGTTATCTTTGCCCACACCCAGATCGAAAACAGGGCAGCCACAACACATACCCGAGAAGGAGGGTAACGATATGAAGTCGTTCAAGCTCAAGCTACTGGGGAAGCGCGTCATCGTTGGAATGCAGTCCGAGAGGTCATACCATGTGAGCCAGCAAAAGGAGTGGCTCCGGGACCAGGCCCTCGAAAATCTCGCGCGCGCGGGCAACCACTTCTTCGGGGTCATCGGTCCGAAGGGGGTCTGCGATTGCGCGGGAATACAAGATCAGAACCCGTGTTACTTCACGCCGCTTACCAACGCCCTCGATCTGGCTACGAAGTACGATTTCGTTAGTTAATCGGCAGGCATAGCTTTGCCAAACAGATGGACGGGAAAGGGAGGAACACCACCTCTCTTCCTGCCCAGCCAACCCCCACCAGGGGCCACGGCCAACGGCAACCCGGGCCGATCTCAGACGGGTTCCAACACCCCCTCCCGTGTCGGGAGGGGCACGGTAACGAGCATAACAACCGGTCATCTGCGGCCCCGTCGACCGCCCATTGGGCGTAACGGGCTGACACCGCATCGGCCACCTGGCGGGCCATTCGCCCGCTCCAATTTTGTCTCTTTTTCCAGCCGCAGACTCCACCCCCGGGTGTCTTGAGTCTTCAGCTGAAGGGAGTCCGTGTTGGCAATCTCACCCCTATGGCAATAGAGGAAGAGGCTTACACGTGCCCAGTCGTCGACGCTCCCCACTGTGGTTGAGTGACGGCGCCCATCCATAATCGTGAACAGCACACGGTATCGGAATGGCGGAAATCAGTATGCAACGATTGGGAATAGTCCGCTCCCGAATCGAACCAGGACAACGACCCGAAGAGGAGGTGTCGATGCGAACCAAGGGGTTTCACGCATCGATCTTTCGTCCGTCCGTCACCATCTTTCCTCTGCTAGGGAGAGACGGTTTCAGGCAGGCGATCGGAGTACAACTGTCACGCTAGACAGACGTATTCCCCGGGGTTAAACGAGAGATGTTGCAGTCACTCGTCGCCCATCCCGTCGGACAGAAACCCTCCGTCGGACACCCTCCTTCTGGCGACTGTTCATCCACCGGATGAGCGAGAAGGACCGTTACATACGGTGTCGCATCCAGGGTCGATCGAGTGACGTTGCAATCACTTGAATGACCGCCCGTCGGAGCAAATTATCCGGCGCATGAACCCCCTTCTGACGACCATCCCCCTGCCGGAGGATGTGAAGGACAGGTCAATATCGTGTCGCACGAGGGAACCCTTCGGGGCATCCCGGGGAGCCCATTCCGGACAGGATTCCGTCACCGCACGGACCGGAAATCGGGTCATATCGGTCCTGTCGCCACAAGTGCCTGGGAGCCGTTCACAAAGCTGAGCGACCTCTCAGGGGATTTCTGCATTCCAGACTTTTCGCCAGTTGCCGAAACCGGTCTCAGGTCTGTGTCAGAAGTCCATCCAAAACCGCGAGTCCAAACGCCGGTGGTTGCCAGACAACTGCCGGCGTTTTTCTCATACCGAAAAACGCCGGCCAAAGAGTCGGACATCCCCGAGCTCAGCCGCTTCCCGGAATTCAGGGAGGAACTCGCCTGGATACGCCAGGCCGGTCTCCTTCCCTCCGAGGAGTAGGTCACAGGTGGATGGGGTTGTCGCAAACGGCGACCCCAGGGTACGAGACGATTTCGACGGGACATGGATAGAGTGGCCCGCTTTCTCCGGGTAGAGAGCCCAGAGATGAGCCGCTGTGCCGAAGCACAGGCTCGTCAAGAACCGGGACCGAATTCATGTGTCGTGAGTACGTGAAGGACGACCGACAATCCGAGAAGACCAGCGCCTTGAAAACGCTGGCCTTCTGTCATCAAAACAGTCAACAACACAGTAACAGGAGGTGCAACCGACCACAGTATCAACAGAGGCATCAACAACGGAGGTACCACCATGGCAGATGACGATAAGAGGCCTGACGGGCTCGATAGCCCGAACGATCCGGGAGAAGAGCGGGTGCCAATCTACTCATACCCGGCGAAGTATCGGTGGCTCTTCAACGGCTTCCTGATTTTCGGCAGCCTGGGAGTCTGGGTCTACCAGGTTGTGACAGAACTCCTGGTGGAGACAGGCGACACGTGGAAGACAACAAGCGATGCTATAATCAACGCGATTCCTGTGTCGGGTTTAACGGGCGTCGTGGCAGGAATAATCGCCGTGGAGGTGAAACTCGTGGTTAGCGAACTGCTGAAGATGAGGCAGGAAAAGATGAGGGCCAAGTACGAGGAGTCCGAGGCCAGGCGCAAGCAAGCGGAGGCCGAAGCCGACGATCTCAGGAAGAGGCTCGAGAAGTCGGAGTCCGGGCGCAAGCAGGCGGAGGCACGAGCCGAAGCCGCGGAGTCCGGACAGAGGCTCTAGGACAACGAGCCACCCGAGGACCCCAAGCAGTAGTCTTCGGTAACATCTAACGGCAGAGAGGGCCGCCCACCATCTGGTGAGCGGCCCTCTTGCATTACAGCTTCATGTGCCGTGAGTACATGAAGGACGACCGACAATCACGTCCTGGATTACCGCCTTGAAAACGGTGGTCACAGGACATCGCAAGACGACAAACCCCCGCACTTTCGTGCGGGGGTTTGTCGTAGCCGTCGGGTGAAACGACACCCCTGAATGAGGCGGTGCAATGGGCGCCGTACGAAACGGTAAACAGCAACAACAACCCCAAGCTCGAGAAAGAGAGCACGAAATGACAACAGTAATCGAAATCATCAACTGGGCATCCTACATCCTGGCATGGATCGGCTACCTGGCGCCCCTCGCGGCGACGGCGGTCGGCATCGCCGACACATGCCTCAAGTATCGCGCCCTCGTCATCGAGTTGCGCGGGGACACTCGCCCAACCGTGTGGCCCAAAAGCAACTCTCCCTGCCGGGCCGCACGCCGGTCGGGACGGGAGAAAAGGACTGCCTCCTGGGTGCAACCGCGGCCCTCACTCACATCATCGGTGAGGTCCCGAGTCGGTCGACCAGCGACGTTCACAAGATCGCCAGAAGCGTTCTGGTGGAGCGCGGCCTCGAGCCCACGTGGTCGATCTACATCGAGTCCACTGACGACAACGTCATGGGCCTCACCTGGCACCGGATTCTCGAAGATCTGGGGCTGGGTTTTCCCCGGAAGCTCTGGTTCTCGGTGAACCAGGAGTTGGCCGGAAAGGGATTGCTCGTTATGGGCAATCAGACCAGCGGCCACGCGGTGACATTCGCCCACGGTCTGGTGTCGGATCCATCCCGTCCGTCCGGCGCCCCCACATGGGAGCCACTGGACACCGTCCTGAGTCGATTCGAGATGACCCCACTGGCGTTGCACATCTTCGAGGAGTGCGCCGACGGGACGGTCGGTTTCGTTCCATACGGGGCCCACACCTGCATCTACCAGGCGGTCGCTTAGGGCCACAGACGGACGTCGGTTTCGGCGTCCGTCTGTGGAGATTTAGTAAAAGAAAAGTCCGAGAGGGAGGACACACAAAATGTTGAAGTCAGAACGCCGCGAGGCGAAGCGTGAGCGGGAGATTCGGGGTCACAAGACCGGCTCCCGCAGCGTGCAGGTCATCGCCCGTATCCAGCAGGAGAGGGCCGACGGCCTGCGCGGCGCCCCCGCACCCAGGATGAAGAGCCGGGGCCGCAAGAAGAGGCGGGCAAGGTAGCGTCCATGGGTTGCGACGGTGGGTTGCGGCGACCGGCAGGAATCGGGAACAAATTGCCCTGTCCTGCCGGTCAGAGTAGAAACAAAAGATCGGAGGGCATGTGGTGAAATTTCGAGAAGGAATCGAGAAGCTCAGAGGACTGCCCAGGTGGCTCAGAGACCGTCCCCGATGGATGCAGAAGAAGATAATGGGGGACGTACTTGACGAAAGACAGGAGCGAGTTCCAATATACTCGTATCCTCCCAGGTTCCACGCGTTGTTCGGCACCTGCCTCGTGGTCGGCACTCCAGGCATCTGGGTCGCAAGGATTGTGTTGGACATAGCGAAACCTGGCAGTGTCCACTGGACGACAACGGCGGAGAACATCTTCGACGCATTTCCAGTCGCAGGCTTCAGTGCTGTCTTAGTCGGAATAATCTCGGTGGAGGTAGTTGGAGTGTTAGCAGAACTGTTCAGGAACAAGGAAGCCGACAGGATCTTCAGGGAAAACCGGGACCTCAAAGAGCAGGTCAAGGAGGTGGAGGACCTCAAAGAGCAGGTCAAGGGGGTGGAGCAGCTGGAAGAAGAAAACCGGAGGCTGAAAGAAGAAAACCGGAGGCTGAAAGAAGAGCGCGACCAAGCGGGGTAGCTCTCGCCTCCAATGGAGACCCGAGGCCGGCAAGTCAGAGATGGCATGCCGGCCTCTTTCTATTGAGGAGACGACAACACACGACCGTCGGGTGAATCGACACCCTGTGAAGAGGCTCCGCACAGTGCGGGGTACGAAACGGCCACCAACATGAAGAGCCCGAGCCACCCAGGAGGCCGCCCGAAAGTCGGGCGGCCTCCTTTTCATTTAGGTAAATCAATCCACAAGCAGCAGCTCAGAAAAGGAGCACACAAATGGCGATGAATAACAATTCCAGCTTCGACCCATACGCAGTCGGCGACGGACGCGCCGAGGACCACGGATACATGTCGGTGCCGGTCATCGACATGGACATGAACATGCCGGTGGAGCCTCCCATGGAGGTCGAGCCCGAGATGCCGTTCGAGCCGGTGATGGAGTCCGAGCCAGTGGTCGTGCCGGCACCAGAGCGTCGGGCAGTCCCGGTCACCCACCGGGTGATCGGGAACATCCGGCGCATGCGTGACGTCATGCACCTCGACGACCAGGGTGTCGTGGCCGACCGCAGCCAGCCCGGCAAGGACAACGGCGCCACGCTCGTGGAGCTGAAGGGCGGTGCGGTCGCGCTGGTGTTCGACCGGCAGGACGCGGCCTGGAAGTCGATCGCCTGGTCGCTGTCCACCGCACCCGAACGCCTGGAGGCGACGGGGGAGATCCTGCCCGCAAGCGAGGTGCCGTTCACACTCCCCCGAGGGGTGAAGTTCTGCATCGTCAACCCCGACCAGGTCAGGTTCTACAACCGGAACTCTCTGGGGATGATCGATCGTGCGGTCGACATACTGGCGGGAGTGGGAGTCTTCCAACAGGTCACCCACAAGGCGCCCAGCCGGGCGGCACGGAAGCAATACCGCACCGCGGTGAAGTCCCACCTACGGGACCTCGTCAACCAGGAACGCCACGCCCGAAAGAGCAGAAAGGAAAGGAAGCCCATGAAGCGACTCAAGAACATAGCGGCCGCGATCGGACGAACGCCTGCCCGCATGCTCAACGGCATGCGGCGCCGAAGCGCCGATCTGGGCGACCTGCAGCAGGTGGTCAAGGGCCAGGACCTGCTGAAGGACGCCCGGGCGGTCGCAGGGCAGCGCCGCCAGATGGTTGGCCAGAACGCGCCCCGTATGGACGTGGTCGAGGTCGACCAGGCGCTGGCGTACCTGCAGCACACGGTGCTCAGGCTTGTCCGCCCGATGGTGGATGACAACAGGCACCCGCTCAACCAGCAGGCGATCGACCTCATGTGGTCGATCACCGATCTGGTGTCGGACGCACTCGAGACCGCGCGCTTCGCCGAGGAGCTGGCCACCCGGCTGAGCCCCCTGGACCTGCTCAGCGCACGGGCGGCCGTCCTGGCGGGCCAGCCAGCCGCTGAGTCCGAGCCCGAGGCCGAGGTCGAGAGCGGAGACGCGGTCGACCATGTGCTGACGGCGATAGAGGCTCGTGCAGACGGGGGGACTGACGCCGCTGGCGTCACCAACCAGGTCGAGCTGGCCGGCTAGCGGGCCGGTCAACATCCGGGGTCGAGGTCCAACTACGGGTCCCGATCCCGGCCCTCATGATGCAAGACAGAACGAGACCCGGAACAGGAGAACAGACAACATGCCAACGATGACCATTGAGCCGATCAGCCAGATAGAGGTCGTGAGATTCACGGCGGCCTTCGGGCCAGGCTACTCGACGTGCGGCCACGAGCACGTCCTGATCGAGGAGGCCCAGGCCTGCGCCGACGATATGAGGTCCATCACGATCCCATACCGGGACGGCTACCGGCCCCGATTCTGGACAATGACCATCCAGGAGTGGGAGGGCGAATACGATGCCTACCCCTGGGTCCAGAGCGACCGCAACGGCCCCTACCTCGACTGGCCGCTCTACCGGCCAGAAGAAGACTAACAACCCAACTCCCTGACCACAGCCCCCGGCCCGCAAGGCGCCGGGGGCTTTTTGCGTCAGGGATCAATTCCAAAATAACAACCATCACAACCAACACTCACAGAGGAGAACCAGAACAATGACGATCCACAGCCAGACTGAATTCACATACGCGACACCACTGAATAACTACGCAGACATCCAGATCACGAGCACGCCCACGACAGTCTACATTCGAGCACTCACCGTCACGGGAGAGCACGAAGACGTCGTGGAGATCCCGAACGACCGGCGAGCCCAGCTCTACATCGGCGCCCGCTGGTTCAAGAGCGACGACGAGGTCGCCTACATGCGGCCAGCCGGCAGCGCCAGGGCCGTCAAGTACGTGCTGGAGTGCACCTCCCGGTACCTGCTCCGTTCGGACGGACGGCTGGTGCCAACCGAGTCGGTCGACCATAACTCAGTCGCTCAGTGGCACAGTCAGGTATTCGGCAGCGCCGAGCGCCTGATGGCCGCCTAGAGCACAACCCCAATCCCGACAGAGCCCCCTGAGCCGAAAGGCCCCGGGGGCTCTTTTTGCGTCAGAACCAATTTGCAACATCACCATCCAGGAGAAAAACCATGACCGAGATGCACACCCTCCAGAGCAAGTACCAGGACATCCAGATTCGAGCGACCGAGACCGAGCTTCACATCATCCCGCTGCTGACGGACGGCAGCTACGAAGACCGGACGATCATCCCCAGAGATTCGCGGGCCGGTTGGTACGTCGGCAACCGCTTCTTCGAGACCGAACGGGGCAGCGGCCCCTACACCATGCACGAGTTCGGCGGCGACACCACCTACGTGCGGCACTCCATCACAAGCTCGAGCCTGCTGTTCGCAAACGGCAAGCTCTATAACCGCCGCCAGGTGGACGCTCTCGCATCCACTCAATACCACTCCAAGGTATTCGGGCTCATAGAGACCGCCGCCTAGCGGTCTCCGGCACCCAGAGCCACCCCTTCCGCACGGAGGGGGTGGCTCTCTTCCACACCAGATCCGTCGGGTGAGAACACCCCTGACGAGGCGGCGAACAATCGCCGTACGAAACGGAACCCAAACACAGAAGGGAAGGCCATCATGGAGCGGAAGATCAACAACATGACCCAGTGGAGTCGGATGCTCAGAGAGCATGGCGGCCAGCTGGTGGCAGAGCGTGACGGAGCGACGAGCCCGGTGCGGGAGCAGCATGCCCCGTTCCTGTTCATCAACGAGATGCTGGCGTCAGGCGGACCCCTGAGCGTCCTCATCACAAACGAGAGCGTGGTTGTATCAATCACGCGTGCGACCGAGATGAGCAACATCATCTAGGGTAGCCCGGAGGGGGTAACGACCTCTCCGTCTGCACACACAACACCACTCTCAAAAAGAGACCTTCAACGCACAGACGCTTTTGCTTTCACTCATTGCACATTCACTTTCTTAAACACTTTCACTTCTCACATTCACTTTCTAAAACACTCTTACTTTCACTTCTCTCAACACACCGATTCATCACCTATGGGTCACTCCTCAGGCTCCCTCCCGTCTCTCCCTCACCGCGGACCACGCGGGTCGATTCACCCTGTCGGTCATTGAGCAGGCCGGGGAGTCGACCTCGAGGGGGAGACGGCGCCAGGGGCGCACCCGCCTGAGGCGGGAGGGGTGCGGCTCAGCCGCACGTCGGCGGGCACAGCCCGCCAGTAGTGACCAGCAGGGCTGGTCCGGAGGTGCGTATCCGCACCAGTGCCAGCCTGAGGCTGGCCAGAGTTGGCGCCATCAGCGCCACCTCGATCCTTTTTTGCGCGACAGAAAATCTTTCGCGCGGCGTCTGCGCCGCCTGTTTCGCGACGGCGGCCTCTGGCCGTCACTGTCCCGGTCTGTCCGGGACTGGGGGCGACTGGCCGCCACTGGCGGGAACTGGCCCCGACTCGTCCGACTGACCCAGACCACACGGCAGTCCGCGCTCTCCATACGAGTGACGCGGACTGCATTTCACTATCGGAAAATCTTTAGCAGTCCGTCCCGCAGGGACGACTCGGCCCAGAGGAGGGCAACATGATCAACAGAGAGTCCAACATGGCGCGGACCAACGAGCAGTCGGAGCGAGAGACGACCGAACCCTTCGGCGTCGGTCAGGTGCCGGCCTCGAACGTGAGCCTGTGCGCCGGATGCCGGCGGGCGGAGTCGAGCGACGACCTCTGCCTGAAGTGCCATATCAGGGTCTTCAGCTAGAGGGCATCACGGATCGCCAGGTAATGCCCGATCGCCGGAAATGCGTTAGCATCACGGACAGGAGCAGAGAGATGACTGAGCTTACCATCGACGACATCATCAAGGCGGTGGAGAACGCCGGTGAGGCAACGCGGCTACAACTGGCCGCGGCCCTTTTCTCCGAAACCACCGATATTGAGGACGACGGAACCATCACCTTTGAGCAGAGGACAGACAATCACCTTGCGGCCCTGACCGGCCTGGCCCGTATCCAGGCCGAAAACATCGAGGCGCTGACCAAGTCCATCACCGTGCAGGGAAAAGAGCTTCGCGCAGAGAGCGTCGCACAGGGGAAGGAGCTTCGCGCAGAGAGCGTCGCACAGGGGAAGGAGCTTCGCGCAGAGATCGCCGCACAGGGGAAGGAGCTTCGCGCAGAGATCGCCGCACAGGGGAAGGGGCTTCGCGCAGAGATCGCCGCACAGGGGAAGGAGCTTCGGGCAGAGATCGCCGCACAGGGGGAGAACATCAAGGCGCTGACCGAGTCAATCACCATGCAGGGGGAGGAGCTTCGAGCAGAGATCGCCGAGAACCGGGCGGTTATCGAGACCCGCCTGGTGAGTATGGGGACTAACGTGGGGGCTCTGAGCGGGATTGCTGTTGAGTCGGCGCTGCAGAGCAAGGTGCTGCAGACACTCGAACGCAGACTCAAAATGGTTGAGCCCGTCATACTGGTCAGCATGCAGCTGCCGGGCAGGACCGACGATGACTTCAAGCACATGGTCGATCAGGCGACAACGCGCGACCGCCACCCCATCAACCCGGGCGACAAGACACGGATCCTCGAAACAGACCTGATCATCGAGGGACGCCACAGCGACACCATGGGCACGACATACCTCGTAGTTGAGGCATCGCACACCATCCAGGCTAAGGACATCAGCCAGGTAATCCACACGAGGACGGCCCTGCAGACAATGATGGGGACGGACGTCACGGTGACCGGTGCAGTCTTTGGGATAAACATTGGACCGGATGACAAGCGTCTCGCAAGAGCTTCAGCTCTAGTGATTTACGAGGTCCCTCTGTCGGTGTAACACCCCAGGTAACACATGGCAACAGGTCGGTCAGACCAACATCGAGACCCCCGCATCGAGAGGTGCGGGGGTCTTTTCGTAGTGCGGAGTCGAGCGACGACCTCTGCCTGGAGTGCCATATCAGGATCTTCAGCTAGAGGGCGATGACGATCGTCCAGAGCAGGAATATGTGGAGTCGGGCCGTCCGCGGCGCAGTGACTGCCGTTCGGTAATTGGCTAGAATCCGCACAGGAGAAAAACTATGACCAGCAGACAAGACGTTGAGGAAATCCTGGAGATTATTCGGCAGGACGATGCCCTGCGGGAAGAGGTGCGGCGACACATCCTGACGGAGGAGTTGCTGAAGCTGCCACTCCGTTTCACGGGGCTGGAGGAAAAGGTGGACCGCATTGGCGCCGCGGTGCTCGACCTGACACAGGGACAGGCAAGTTTCCGCGGAGTCTATGCGGAGGAAGCAGCAACAGCTGACGACCACAACATCGCCGGGCTCTTTGCGCACAGACATGGCCTTGACCCTCAGTACGTGGAAACATGGCACATGGGCAGGGGACGCCTGAGAGGGTTGGCAAACGATAATGAGGACTCCATAAGGGCACTGCCTCTCAGGGGCAGGAATCCAATCGCGAGCTTCCGTCGCCCCGACATCATCGCAGAGGTGAAGTCCACCAGGGACGGGGCTGGAGAACCAGCCCGGTTCTACATCACAGTGGAGGCGTCCTACACAGTCCAGGCAAAGGACTATCACAGGGCGACCGACAACGCAAAGATCGTAGAGTGCCTTCTGGATGCTGTCGTATATCCGGTTGTTGCAGGCGTTCAGCTGAGTGACAGGCTCGACGAGTTCGTGAAGAGTCACATTCACGCTGACGTCGAGACCTTCATCCGGGTGCAAGATCCAGACATGGCGTACTTTCACCGCCTGGAGCCTGAGGAGATGGAGCCCGCCTCTCCCCAGTGACTCCGCGCACATCAGGGCCGATCTGACGCCAACCACCAGGTCGGCGTCACGACATCCGAGACCCCCGCATCGA
>DAOUHG010000006.1:0-5601 GCA_034428835.1 Dehalococcoidia bacterium | reverse complement strand
TGATGAGAGACGATTGCATTAGTCCCAGTCCATCCCTGTTGGGGTGGTTAAGGGGCGGCTCTCACTCCTAACTCCTCTCCACTCACTCCTCGAAAATTGCATAAGTGCAATTTTCTCTTGATGAACTGTAAGTGTCCATCCGTATCAAAATGCGATAAGCTATGCCCCCAGACAACCTGAGGGCCCCACTCGTGAACATACTTATCACCGGAGCATCGACCCGAATCTCAAACCTGATCGCGACTGCGCTTACAGGTCAGCACAGCGTAACGCTGACGGATCGGGTTCCCTCGCCGGGTCTCGACAACTTTGTTCTGTGCGACCTCGGTCACGACGCGTCCACGAACGACCTCGTCAGAGGAATGGACGTCGTCATTCACTCTGGCCAGGTAGATGCCGGGCTTCCCGTCTCCGAACAGTTGGATGGCGGGATGCGGTGTGTGTACAACCTTGTCCGCGCAGCCGCCGAGGAGGGTGTACCGCGAGTGGTCTTCCTCAGCTCTCTCTCCGTGATGGGGCGTTACGATGATGACTACGTCGTAACAGAGCGCTGGCTACCCTCGCCGACCACCGAGACCGATGTTCTGTGCTTTCATCTCGGGGAGTTTATCTGTCGCGAGTTCGCCCGCGAACAGCGGATTGAAGTTGTATGCCTGCGGCTCGGGGACACCGTATCGACCGCCGTCAGCCCCCTATCTACGTCGGCGCTGTTTCCGGAGGACGCGGTGCAGGCCGTGGAGCGAGCGCTGACGGCGGATATTTCTGAGGGGTCTGCTGATTCACGTAGCTACTGGGCCGTGTTCCATATCCAATCAGACGTTCCTAACCGCCGATTCCTTACTGCAACAGCCGAGACGGGCCTTGGATACAGACCCGCCACGCAGGCCCACTCATGAACGTACTGATCCTCGGAGCCAACGGAATGCTCGGCCCCCACGTCGTGAAATCTCTTGAGGGAGAGCACACGCTGAGACTCACGGACGTCAACGCTTCGCCGGACACTCCTCACGAGTATTTCAATCTGGACGTTTCGGACCTTGACGCCGTGATCGAAGCTGCGGATGGGATGGACGCGATCATCAACCTGTCCGTGCTGCGGCCTGACCGTCAGATCGCCTTCGACGTCAACTCACGGGGCACGTTCAACGCCTGCGCAGCCGCGGTGCATCACGGAATACGCAGGGTCATCAATACCGGGCCACACTTTACTATCACGGGCCCGACATATGAGAATTCCGACCATCTTATAGGGCCGGACGTGCCGTCGCAGTCAGGAACGCTGCTGTATGCGATCACGAAGTCGCTTGGGCAGGAGATCTGCCGCGTCTTCACAGAGAACCACGACCTGTACGTGCTGACTCTGCTGTTCTACAACTTCCACTATGGCAACGAAGTTGAGGGATACGGCAAGGACTTCACGCCGTTCAACGTCACGTGGAAGGATGCCGGAGAGGCGTTTAGGCCCGCTCTGAACATCCCGCTCGACTCGCTCCCGTCGAGGTGCGAGCCGTTCTTCATATTTGCGGACCTGCCGCATGGGAAGTTCACCAACGAAAAAGCAAAACGCATTCTGGGTTGGCGCCCGACAGACAACCTCGACGACTTCTGGAAAAAGACAACGACCAACGGCTGACGTCACCTTCCGAACACGCTGATAAGCTGCTGACGTACGACTGAGATCAAGCTCGATACCGACGCATACAGAAAAAGGGAGAGGCAGATGACAACCTCGATTACCGCTTCGGCGATGGAACAGGGCAACATTGGACAGCAGGCGACCGGTCGTCCAGTTGTCTATGGGACCCAGGGAGTGATTTCCAGCGGCCACTATCTGACCTCTATGGCAGGTATGCGAATGCTGCTGTCCGGCGGCAACGCGTTCGACGCGGTCGTGGCCGCAGGTTTCGCGGCGGCGGTCACTGAGCCAATTGCATCATACTCGCTGGCGGCTGAGGGCGTGTTCATGCTCTACCACGCCGAGAGCGGAGACCTGCTTTCGCTGAGTGGTCAGGGCACGGCGCCTGACCGAGCGACTGTCGACTGGTATCGTAGTCTTGGTCAGAGTGAGATACCCACCGGCCCCGGCCCACTCGCTCACATCAGCTTCACTGTGCCTGGCGTGGTTGCCGCGTACCTGTCACTGCTGGAGAGGTACGGCAGGAAGACCGTCGGTGAGGTGCTTGAGCCATCGATCCACTACGCCGAGCGCGGAATCCCGAACTACGAGTACATGCTACAGCGCATCGATAACCCGGTCACCATGAGCCAGTTCGAACAGTACCCGCCTGGCGGGTTGGACATCTTCTACGATGATGGCAAGGTGCCTGAGCCCGGTTCGCTGCTGTTTCAGAAGGGCCTCGGCGACATTTTCCGCAGATTAGTCGAGGCGGAAGGCGCGGCCGGCGGACATAGGGCCAATGGCGTCCGTGCGGCCCGGGACAGCTTCTATACCGGCGAGGTAGCACAAATCATCGCCGACTGCAGCGAGAGGGTTGGCGGCGTCCTGGACATGCCCTCGCTCGCCGCCTACGAGGCCAAGTACGAGACCCCGGTCAAGACCGGCTACAAGGGGTACGAGGTCCACGGTCAGCCGACATGGACGCAGGGCGCGGTGCTCATGCAGTCGCTCAACATACTTGAGAACTTCGACCTCCGGGCGATGGGTCACAACTCAACGGCCTACATTCACACGGTCAGCCAGGCCGTCAACCTCGCCTTCGCGGACCGAGAGGCCTACTATGGCGACCCGGACTTTGTCACCGTTCCAATCGATGGGCTGCTCTCGAAGGAGTACGCGCGGGCGCGGGCTGCGCTGATAGATCCATCCAGAGCTATGCCAGAGCTGCCGGCTCCGGGCGACCCGTGGAAGTACTCAACGCAGTCCGGTTCAGCTGCGGTCGTCAGGGAGCCAGTTGCTGCTGGCGACGGAGACGGCGGGGCCGACAGCGGTACGACGCACATCTCTTCCATTGACCGCGACGGCAACATGGTTTGCGCGACGCCGTCCGGGGGAGGGTTCGCCAAGTCGGTCTTCTTCCCAGAACTGGGCTGTGCGCTCAGCACACGTATCGAGATGTTCAACTTCGAGGACGGCCACCCGAACAGACTTGAACCGCGCAAGCGTCCCAGGACGACTCTGGTCAACTACATCGTGTCTAAGGACGGCGTGCCCGTCATGACAGTCGGGTGCCCCGGCGGCGATCACCAGGCGCAGGCCAACATGCAGCTGGTCCTGAACTCGGTGCTGTGGGGAATGAACCCACAGGAGGCGGTCGAAGCTCCAAGGTTCGCAAGCCAGGGTGTGACAAACAGCTTCTATCCTCACACCTACTACCCGGGTCAGCTCGGCGTGGAGCCGGGCATTCCACAGAGCACCAAGAATGAACTAACCGCCATGGGCCACGACATCGTCACCGTAGCCAGCGCCGGAATGGGAGCGACGGTGTCCACGCGCGACCCACAGACCGGCGTTCTCGCCTCGTCCGGCGACCCTCGCCGTGCCTGCTACGCGCTTTCGTGGTAGTACATTCGGGCGCGCTTGGGCCAGCGGCGGGTCTGGTATGATACTCGGAAGTAAGAGAGTAGATGGTGACAACCAGAGAGAGGTCCAGCAGACTTGAAGGGGCCTACGAACAGGTCAACTTGCGATTGGACGACATGAAACGCTCGATCGACGCCCTTCGCAGCGACATAAATAACAGATTCAACGATGTCATCAATCGCATCAACTATCTGTACGTTCTGTTCTTTGGCGGCTGGGTGACGATAATGGTTGCCATCATCGGGCTGTACGTGAAGGGTTAGCAGAGTGTCAGACCAGGGATCGACTATCAGTACCGAGCCGCTTCATATCAGCATCGCCGATGTCGTCGGACGTCACGGTGAGCCGCCGTGGGCTGAGAAGCTCCTGTCGGATGGTCGCAACGATGCGGTGCTGATCTGCAACGCGCCGGGACAGGAGAACGACGCTCACATTCACCCGGACTTCGTCGAATGGTGGATCGTTCTGGCAGGAGAGCTTATCTGGGAGATAGGCGACTACCCGCCAATCAGGGCCACGAAGGGCGACGTAGTGATGGCCCCCAGGCGACAGCGCCACGCCATTAGGACGGTGGGGACTGAAAACTCTCTGCGGCTGGGCATTACGAGTCCCACGTCGAACCATGGCACGACTGGTCCGAGATCCAACATCATCAAGCCGTTCCCTGAGCAGGACGGCCCGCCGAACATGATTCACACAACCCTGGAATTCATGCTGGAGAAGTTCGGTGAGCCACCCTGGGCGACATCTATCCTGCTAGACGACCGAAACAGCGCGAACCTCATCTGCCACGGACCAGGTATGACGAACAACGCCCACTGGCACCCCGACTTCAACGAGTGGTGGACGATCCTGGGCGGTGAGCTGACCTGGAACGTTGGTGAGGGCAGGCCCCTGATCCATGCCTCAGAGGGGGACATAGTGTTCGTGCCGGAGGGAATGCGCCATCACATCAGTTCAGTAGGGGACGGCGTCTCGTTCCGCTTGGCAGTAACGACACCAGATCAGCCGCACATCTACACCGATGACGATGACGCCGCACCACCCCCGGTGTCGTAGGCAGACGGATTATCGAAGTGGAATGTACACGATCTGACCATCCCACTCATGGTCAAGGCTGCATTCGGCAATCAGGAGCAGGTCGTCTATCACGTCCCTGACGCGTCGATTCTGGGGAATCAAGAAGAGTCCCGACATCGGCTCACCGGCCCCCAGTCGATCAGAGGCGTGACGTGGCATCGTGGCCAAGTCATGTGTCAGAAGGATTCGACCTTCAGCAGCAGCCCACTCTAATACTGCCGGGTCATCCTCACCGGATAATCCTGAATCCTGAACTCGCACTACGTCGATCGTTGGATTGAGATCCAGCAATCCGCTGACGATGTGGATATTGACGT
This sequence comes from Dehalococcoidia bacterium, assembly GCA_034428835.1. Taxonomy (GTDB): domain Bacteria; phylum Chloroflexota; class Dehalococcoidia; order Lucifugimonadales; family UBA1123; genus VXRN01. The sequence goes on along the minus strand of DAOUHG010000006.1, from coordinate 663 downwards.
TTTCGTCGGCAGCGAAACGCACCAACAGTTATCAGGCCCCGTTTGCGCGTCGCTTCAACAGTCGCTCACGGATTCCGCCCGGTGGAAATCTACGCTCGATCTCCATCCTGAGTCTCTCAGTATCCGAAGCACGCGCGGTCAAGTATTCTTCAACCTCGTCCTGTCGGCGAAGATAGTAGCCAATCACGGAGTGAACGTCGCAGAGCCGAACGGATGGGTAATGCTCGGCGATCTCCTCGGCGCTTGCGCCCAGTTTGAACGCACCGATCAGGATATCCAGCGTCACCCTGGTATCGCCGACCCGCACTGTGCCGGTGTTATCCACCCTAAGCGGCACCGGGTCCACTCTTACCTCAAAGCTCATTAAATCCTTCCCCGACATATGGTGTCTAGGCAAGTGCAAAACTCCACCAGTAGTAGTCTCGTCACTCCCGCGAAAGCGGGAGTCCAGTATAGTGAACGGTGGTTACCAGCCTGTGGATTCCCGCGTGCGCGGGAATGACGGGTGGGATTCGGAGTTTTGCACTTCCCTAATGGTGTCTAGGTAGTGTTGACATTTGATTATCAGGCAGCTCAACAACCCAGTTTCGTCACTCTGGCGCAGGCTGGAACCCAGAATGGAGGCGATGTCTGCTTCCAAAGGCGCCTGGATTCCCGCCCCGT
>DAOUHG010000005.1:0-2000 GCA_034428835.1 Dehalococcoidia bacterium | reverse complement strand
ACTGCACAGATAGACCAGCCGATTAGCAACCACATCCAGTCCGAACAGCCTGAGCACTGCAATGATCTCTTCGTGCATAGTCGCGTTTGCGATCTGAGGTCGCCACGCTGGACGGTGGGCACTCTTGATGTGAATGGTAGTGGACTGCCCAAGGGGAGTGGGACCAGTAAACACATACGTCTTGCCAGAACTATCGCCGGTCGAAGCCAAGTAGTTTGCAATCGCATCCCACACCACTGGCCAATGAGCCTGTCCACATGCGAAGGAGCCTGGATCCGGTCGGACGTAGCTGAATGTACCCTCGTCCGTACAATGGCTCAGCGACACGGACGGACGGTCAGGCATAGTATCGACGGGCATCATTCCCATGGATGAAGCCAACCGGTGTGAAATTGCGGTGTCCACAGCGGGTGTAGGCGTATTCATACCTGCGTCTGTCTCAATAGCTTGTCGAGCGCCGAAATCACAAAGCACTGTCTTTGCGACCACTGGTTGATCGCTGCGCTCAGTCCGTCCGCATCGAGTGGTCCGGCGTGGTGCACGTTTGCACTGGCGATAACTGCACTTTCCTGATCGCCATCATTGGGACTCTGGACCCACCCCTCGCGTAGTGACAGATTACACGTCGCATCTCCAGCATCCATGATAAAACTGGGTTCCAATCCGATGACCTCAGGTTGACCTTCGAGCCATGCGCCAAGCTTCAGGAACCGTTGAATTAGCCATTTTGCGGGATGGTCTTGCTTAAGCGACATGACACAGTTGAGTCCGAGGCTTCGGTATGGAACGTGTTGGAGTTTAGACAGGTAGGCATTGACCAGCCCATAGACGTGGTAGTTGTCCCTGAACGGAGACTCACATAATTCGGTGACTGTGAGATTCGACTGATCCACCGTCCATTGGATTCCATTGTCGTACTGCACTATTGATACTGGCGGCGTAGTAACTGCTTCGGTAACCACCCAGTCAGATGGTACGATCTCCCTCGACACCAAGAAGTCAGGGTTGAGAATCGAGGGGTTATGGAACTCTGCTGTGACGACTACGCTCACTGAGTGAAGCAGGTAAGGAGTCTTATGCAATAGCGTCTCCATTGTCTGCTATCCACCCTCACGACTTCGGATATAGCCTATGACTCCAGAGTGAACATTGGCGTGTATCCTATTGTACACCCCCTAGGGCTTGCAACTCATAATCTGGGCGTGGAAGCATTACAAAAGTGGGGTGTGGTAGAGAGGTGGGTATCCAGATGTAGATGATGGGCCCTATCCTTGGATAAACACTAAACATCCAAGAGGGGCAAATCCGATGCAGGTGGAGATCAACCGCACTATACAGATACCAACCTCACAGGAGATCCACATGCCTGACAGGAAGAACGTACTGATAACCGGGGCGGCTGGGTTGATAGGCGGTCTGCTTCGGAATGGATTGAAGGACTCGCACGACGTATCCGGCGTCGACATCAGGCCGGTGGACGGCTTCACCAGCCTGGTGGCCGACACGTCCGACCTCGCCGCTGTGCTGCCCGCCTACGACGGGGTGGACACGGTTATCGATCTCGCCAGCGTGCCGGACCAGAACAGCCCCTGGGACGTGGTTTATCGGAACAACCTGTCCTCGACCTACAACGCGCTGGAGGCCGCGCGGCGGGCCGGAGCAAAGCGTGTGATCTTCGCCAGCTCGAATCACGCGACCGGCAACTACGAAGAAGACGAGCCTTACACCTCCATTGTCGCGGGAAGGTACGAGGGGTTGGAGCCGGGCGGCTTCCCCCGTGTAACGGTGGACATGCCGATACGACCGGATGGGCCGTACGGAATAGGCAAGGCGTTCGGAGAGGCAGCCGGACGATACTACTCCGACCGTTTCGGAATATCGGTCATCTGCCTTCGGATAGGGACTCTGAACAGTGAGGGCAGGCCGATGGCCTCGAGACAGTTCGCGACGCTGCTGTCGCATCGTGACCTGGTGCAGCTTGTTCGGAGATGCGTGGATGC
>DAOUHG010000004.1:0-33127 GCA_034428835.1 Dehalococcoidia bacterium | reverse complement strand
TACGGCAGGCACCTACTACGTGTCAATAGAGGCTTTGAACGGGAACTACTCCACAGTTGCGTACACCCTTGCCATGTTTGGCGACGACTACTCCGATGACATCACCACGACGGCTACCGTCACGGTGGATGGAAGTGGGCGCAATTTCGAGGATTTCCAGAACTACCTGATGCGCACGGACAGAAACGCCGATAGTTCAAGGACTGATGACGTTGACTGGATTCGCGTCGCCCTGAAAGCGAGCACGAAGTACAAAATTGTGTACGACGTGGCCTGTCTTCATCAGGGTAGAATCGAAGGCATATACGACTCAACCGGCACCCTGCTCCCTGGTACCACCCTTGAGTGGCCGCGTAAAACGAAAGGGTGGTGTACAGATCTAAACACCGAATTCACCCCGTCGGCGGACGGCGACCACTACATCGCCGTCTCCGCCCAAGGGTCCCATTTCCCAATCGGATCCGTTAATCCCTTCACAGGTGTCCAAGGCACCCTAAGCATCACCGCCAAATAATTCGGCGATGGGGGACTCCTTCTTGGTACGTGGCGAGCGCAAGGTCAGAGACTCTCACGGGTGATACCGTGAGAGTCTCTGGCGTCGACGGCTTAACAAAGCCACCCTATCTATTCGTCTCCACCTACGTGGACTTGCACCATTCATCGACTGATCAAGACGCGGCGTCGGACTTCCGTATGCAAGGAAATACAGTAAAAGCTTGCATCCACGCCCCCGCTCCGTAGCTGAGCGCTCCCCTTAAACTGGACAGTCTGACCTCGATGTGCAACATCTTGTCGGAGATAGTGTTGCTCACAAATATGACTGCTCACCACGCTCCTACTCGCCATCATCTTCATCATCCCGCGGCCAGAGAAGCTCTTCTTCCGACTTGACGAATCGCCGCTGCATCTCGCTCATCTCTTGTACCCGTCGCTCACGTCGTCTCTTTTCTCCCTCATGCCTCTGGCGTTCCCTATCCTTACGCTGTGCTGCTACCTGGCGCAGGTGTTCGTCGCTCACCATCGGATTGAGCATTCTCGAGTCCACATGTCTTGTCGGGTCTACGTTACGGCTTTCAAATCCCACACTGGATTCAAAGCCAACGCTTACACTAACTCCAGATTCTTCAAGCTTTTTGCCGAAAGCACTTACTGCATATTGCTCCAGTTCCTCATCTTTCAGGTCCGGCGCATACAGCATCGTGGCCGTATCCTCGTAAATCTTGACAACATCAGAGCCGCCCAGGTCTGCGTAAATGAACACTTCAGGTTTATTCCTGATGCGATACCTGAACAGATACAGCTTGCCAGGATTATGCTGCTCAAAGCCCAGTTCGGTGAGAATGAGCGCATTGGCAAACACCGTCCTCTGTACCCGGGGAAACATCTGAATAGGCTTGGAGACGAGGTTCCAACTAGGTTTGTAGACTTCATACCAGGGACTGAACCTTGGCTTAGAGTTGCGTCTTCTGACCAATTTGGCAAGGGCGGCATCGACCACCTTCTTTCGGCGCTCAAGAGCGTTCAGTCGCTGTTGCTCACGCTCACGCTCGTCAACTTCCTGCCTTCTGCGAGCCCGATCCACTTCTCTGCAGTCGTCACACTTCCATCCGGCAACATTGACAGTATCATCAGCCCTGCATTCGCCAGGAAGCTCATCCAGGTTCTCCCACGTAACCTTCCTCACAACCACACGGCAGCCGGACTCCTCATAGCGCCGTCGAGTATCTTCTTCAAGGTCGTGCGTGTTCACCACCTCAATGATGAATGGCTTCTGCCCCAGCAACTCAACTACTATGTCGGACCTGGTGTTGGGAATGACTGACCTTTCCTTGTGAATTACGGCTCCGGGTTGGGCAATGTTCTCCCTGAAGGTGTTTCCGCACCGCGCTGATTCGTCGAACGGGAATTCAGGATCGAAGAAGTAATCTCGGTATCCTGTGCAGCCGTAAACAATGTCGTAGGCTTCGCCGCTTCTCAACTTCTCGTTGAAGCCCTCCATAATAATGTCTTGGGCATACCGGTGGAGCGCATTATCTGGATCAGGCTTTGGAACACACTCAACATTAGCCTTATGGGCGTAGTGCCAGCGTCTGATTCGCCCACGCCTGGCGATCATTTCATTACCGCAATCGCCGCAACCGAACGGTCGTGGCGATTCTATCTCGCGGATGCCTCGCCTTTCCCCTTCAGCATCCAGGGCATATGAATACAGTATGTTTGCCATGGTCTAAACCTGCTGCCATGCAATTCGAAAACCGGATTGTAGCTTGCCTTAAGCCTCGACCTCTGGGCACAGGCATGGTTCGGGTCTATCTTCTACCGGAATCTCTTCGGGAGGTGAAGCACCCGGGACGTGGCCTCCACAATTCTGGCAATATATCGCCGGGTCTCGAAGCCAACACAGGACTCCTATAGCGCGCCGCTTTATGGCAAGGTCCGTTAACACCTTTTTGTCTTCGGCCGTAAGCGAAGCGTTCAACAACAAGGCCTGCGTTGCTGCCAGAATGGAGAATGACGTGAGGTCAACGGGGCCCGCCAGTCCGTTGTTTGTCGGGCCAACCAGAAATATCCGCTGGCCGTCACCTGCAGCACGGGGTTCACCGGCGTTAGGCGCAGAATGTATCCTCTCGCTTGCCAGGATGTATTCACCGCGCGGGCCCCAATCGAACCCTTCGAACACGGTATCTTCGATCTGCCTGAAACTCCCCAAACCACTCCAGGCGTAGCTGTCTCTCGATTTGAATTCGCGGCCATATATTTCTAGTAGCTCGTCCAATACTATATTGGCTATTTCTTTCAGCTGATCGAATTCAGACTCGATCAGTGCCTCTGGATGGCCTGAATCCATGAGATGTTTGGCAAGATGGTATTTGTTCACATAAGAGTAGTTTATGTAGCGAGGCGCCATCTCTGGACCGTTGGCTATGAACCGTGCGATGGTGGATGATTCATGGCAGACGCGCCATTGCGCCCAAGCCGGATCTACGAGTCCGTTTGAGAGCAAAGCCATGACTGCCCGAGCGTGCAGACACGTGCGCGAATGCAGACTTCGAAGAACAGCCCAGTAGGTCTCGTCCATCGCTTGGAATCTTTGCGCCGAGCCGATCGCACCAAAGGATTCGCTTAGAGAGATGGTCTCTTCCAGCATTCGAAGCGGCTCCTCCCAGAGTTTGCGAAAGCGATGCCAGAAACCACGAGAAACCTTTGGAAAGGTCGGATTTTTCTGCCGCATAGCTTCTCCGTGAGCCTACTTTCCTATATCTTCGTTCCACTGCTGGGGGTTCTTCTCAGTGAACCGGCCCAGAAGCTCCTTAGCTTCATCTAAGTCAAGGTCTATGATTTCTATCCCGTGTCGCCTTAGCGTCTGAAGCCCATTCGCCTCTGGAAAGTTGCTGGACTCGGCGCAGACAACCCTTGTTATGCCGAACTGCACGATGGCACCAGCACACATGTGACAGGGCATGAGCGTGGAGTACATCGTCATACCGCGGAAGCTCTGCTCGCCTTTGCGGCTAGCGCTGTAGAGGCAGTTGATCTCGGCGTGCATAATCGCGGCCGAGTCTTGCAGTCTGCGATTACGCCCTGTCGCCACAAGCCGGTTTCCATCCACAAGTGCAGCACCAATTGGAATGCCGTGCTCCATCGCGCCGGTGCGTGCCTCAGTCAGCGCCGCTTGCATGAATTTATCCATCCGACTCCTCCCCGTTTTCCGATTCGTAGCACTTGATTACGCATCAGACGAGCCACTCAAGGGCTTCAAAGGCCTCGAGCGCATTGCCTCTCCTACCTTACCGATATCTATCGCCGCCCCCATGATGCCAACAGAGTCGTTGCCAACCAAACCGTTGGCATGTTAAACTGATGTCACACGGGATACCGCAGGAGATGGGAGTTATGACGACACTACGGATGAGCAGCAACTGGGTTGATGGAGATCGGTTCTTCGACCGAGAGGTGGAACTGCAGTTGCTGCGAGGGCGGGTGGAGAATGGTACGCACACGCTGCTTACCGCGCAGCGCCGCATGGGTAAGACGAGCCTGGTGAGAGAGCTTCTACGTCGATTGGATGAAGATGGGGAGTTCGTCACAGTATTCGTGGATCTGGAAGGGGCCATGGACGCCGCGGACGCAGTCGCAGAAATTGCCACCCAGGCGCGCCCCGTTCAGAGCGTCCGTAGCCGAATAGGATCGTGGTTGAGTAGTAGTGTTCGAGGCGTCCGCGACAATATCGAGGAATTGGGCGTCTCCGAATTTCGCGTGAGGTTGCGCGCGGATTTGAACGCCGGCAACTGGCAGCGAATCGGGGACCAGGTCTTTGAGGCCCTGGCGGCCAACGACCGACCCGTCGTGCTGGCTATCGACGAGTTGCCCATATTGGTCAACAGGCTACTAAAAGGACACGAGTACCGTATCACCCCTGAACGGTTGGCAGTGACTGATGGTTTCATGGGCTGGCTTAGGAAGGGTTGCCAGAGCTACGAGGGCAGGATCTGCTTGATCATCTCTGGAAGCGTAGGGTTGGAACCGGTTCTAAGCCAAGCTGGACTGAGTGCCCACGCAAATGTCTATACACCCCTTGACCTGGAGCCTTGGTCCCAGGAAGTTGCAGCAGATTGCCTGGTGGCGCTATCTAGGGGACACGGGGTGTGCCTTCCCGATGAGACGCGGCGAGATATGTGTCGCCGGCTCCGCTGCTGCGTACCGCATCATGTGCAGATCTTCTTCCAACACCTCTACGAGCACCTGGTCAGGGATCAGCGGAAAGTGGCCACTCTGGACGATGTTAATCTCGTTTATCAGCGGGACTTGCTCAGCGTAAGAGGCCAGGCCGCTCTAGTTCACTACGAAGAACGCCTGCGGATGGTACTGGGAGATGAGGGTAATATTGAGGCAATAAGCCTTCTGTCAGAGGCTGTCGTGAACGGTGGACAACTGACCCACAAGGTGATCGAACTGTATCGCGCTGAGGCTGCCGGGACCGGCGAAGATAGCGTAGGCAACGTGCTGTACGTCCTTCAGCACGATGGATATCTCGAGGAGCGCGAAGGTGGATACGCTTTCGTGTCCGGCCTGGTTGAGGACTGGTGGCGCGCCAGGTATGGCCAGAGTTTCACATCCATAACCCTTCGATAGGTCAGAGCAGGAGGACCGTCATGGCCGGCAGCATAAGGAAGTACAATCCCGGTTTCCTCAGCGACGATGAGATTGTGGCGTCGTTTTGCGTTAGGGACGCTGAGCTCAAGTCTCTCCTGGAGTCCCTGCACTCAAGTGACGGCAATTCCAATGTGCATTCTCTCGTCATCGGTCCTCGGGGCATTGGGAAGACCCACCTTCTGTTGCGAGTGGCGGCAGAGGTACATCGCGATGACATACTTTCGGAGTTCTACCCGATCGTATTTCCTGAGGAAAGCTACGAGGTCGCGACGGTAGGAGAATTTTGGCTCGAGTGTCTGAATCACCTGGCTGAGCAGGCGCCGGAGGATGAGCGTGCTGACCTGCGCCTGTCCTACAGGGACCTGGGGGCCACATTAGATGACCGCGACCTGTCAGGCCGCTGCCTGGGAACCATACTGGACTTTGCCGACCGTCATTCGAAGCGTCTGCTGCTCTTGGTTGAGAACCTGAACATGCTATTCGCTGACATCGCGGACTCCGACGCCGGATGGCGGTTGCGTCACACACTACAGACCGAGCCCAGGATACTCCTGCTTGGGAGTGCCACTAGCCGCTTCGACGAGATTGACCATCCTGATCACGCGCTCTATGACCTCTTCAGGGTAGTTACTTTGCCGGCGTTGAGCACTGAGGATTGCGACACGCTATGGTCATCACTGTCAGGCCAACCGAAGGGAAGTCAACAGATAAGGCCACTCCAGATCCTTACTGGTGGGAATCCGCGACTAATCGCAATGATAGCCGGATTCGAGAAGACGTACTCATTCAAAGACCTCATGGTCAACTTATTGGACCTGGTCGATGAACATACCGAGTACTTCAAGAGCCATATCGAAGCTCTGCCTCCGCAAGAGAGACGAGTCTACCTGGCTTTGGCCAGATTGTGGAAGCCGGCGACTGCCAGAGAGGTCGCTTCACAGGCTCGCATAAACGTTAATAAGTGCAGCTCACAACTCAAGCGGTTGGTAGACCGCGGTGCTGTGTCGATGGAGGACAGGGCTAAACGACGACGAACGTACTACGTCACCGAGAGGATGTACAACATCTACTATCTATTGAGGCGTCCCGGTGCCGAGAGTCAAATGGTAGAGACACTAGTGCGCTTCATGGGGAGCTACTATTCTCCTAAGGAAATAGTAGATATTGGGGTCGGGATGGCCGAGGACTTGGCCCGAGATGACCGGCGCCTGACGGAGCTCCAGTCCACGGCTTTTCGACACTTGATTGCACTACCGGATTTAGGCAACTTGGTTGTCGATCTACTGACGCAGGATTCCGTTATCGGTGCTTTTGGCTCCTCAGAGTCACCGGATATTGCAGAACCAGTGGTATTCGCATTGATTGCCAAGGCGAAAACCTTAGAGGCCGAGCAGCGTCTGGAAGAGGCGCTCGACTCTTGGGAAGAGGCTATCCGTATTGCAGAGAACATCGGTGGCGAGGACCTTGCCATAGCTAAGGGCGTGGCGACATTGAACAAGATTGGTCTGTTGACAAAGCTGGGCCGAGACCACGAGGCCATTGAAAAGGTAGCTGACAACTATTTTGCCAATGGTCAACGATTCGGCGTCGACACGGCGGACGCAATAGTCAGAATGGACATAGGTGGCGAGGACCTCTCAACGCATCCGGTTGGATTCGCTTATCGAGCCTTAATTCTGCTCATCCACGGCAACGTTCAGGCAGCTATCTGCGAGACAGACACCGCTTTGAGGCTTATTGAAAGCGATACAAATGTTAAATACCGTCAATTGCGTGGACTAGCGACCGTGATGAAAGGACTGTTGGTGGCGACACTGGGTCATACTATCGAGAAGACCGATGCCGAGAAGGTGCTCGCCGACATAGCAGAGCAAGGCCTTGTGGTGTTACCGACCCAAACCGTGCATGTCCTGCTCCAGTACTTTGCAACGATTGAACCGGCAGAGGCATTGGCCATGATCGAAAGTGTCGGCGCGAGCGACCCCCTTCAGCCGATCGTGGTGGCATTGCAGAGGGAGATTGGCCAAACACCAAGGGTGGCTCTGGAACTCGATGAAGTCTCCAAAGACGTGCAAAATACTATCAGTCGGTTCAGGGGCCTCGACCCTCACTCAATTTAGTTTGCACGCCATGAGAGCGAGAGAGACGGAATTGACCAATGAATGGATGAGCGCCTGTAGCTTTGATCGCTGCTACCGCGTGGTATCAGCGATCAATGCCATCTCGATACATGAAAAGCTCAAAAGGTCTGGTTTTGATGGCGAGTCGCGACTTGATGAAGTCAGAAAGGCCAAAGATGTTCTGCTCGACTTCATCGAAATCTTTAGCGATATCGTGAACGATGCAGAGCGGCACCCAGAGAGAATCGTTGTAGGCGTCGACCCCCAGGACTGGAGACCTGGCCCAGCGTTTCCTGAGTATCAAGAGGCAGCAGCCACGGACATCGTCGCTCGCCACTGTGTCGCTGGAGGAGCTGTCAGACCTGGTGGAACCTGAAGACGATGCCGATAGAAGAAGACTTCTGGACTATCTTCGCGACCTGAGGAATCTTCTGGAAGACCACGCGCTGCGACTGCTAACTGAAACTGCCGATTAGCAATCCTGGCGATTTGTGAAATCGTCTTAAAATCATCTCTTAGATAGCGTCGTTTCAAACGGAAATCTGAATCGGGCATCCAGCATTGCGATGCTCCCGTGTAGGAACTCCAAATTCTCCATGATAGTAGCGACGAGAACGAAGTCCACATCGACAGTTTCCGACACTTGGTCAGGGCCGAACCGGAGCGTCGATTCCAAATAGACGTAAGCCTCTTCTTCATGAACCAGAGGCGTTCTGGCCAGCCTGCGCAAATTCAGGTTGTCCGCAATATGCTGCTCGAAGGGCACACCAACTATTCTGTCGAGCCTCCGAGCTTCTACGCGGTACTGGTCCTGGAGTCCTTTAATGACTGCGGCTTCAATGTCATTCCAGTGGACCAGGACGCTTGCTCTAACTTCACTACAAGTCTCCCAGACATCGCGGCTCAAAGACGTCTGCAAATCACTTCTGGTGAAAACGGGCGCGTCAGGCTCCAGGTCTGCAAGGCCGCATTCTATTTCCACGAGGCTTTCGGTCCTATCCGACATCCATCCGTGGTCGATGGCGCCCTCTTGTGGATGGATTTTGACATAGAAGGGGAGACTCGCCGATAGAATGGTCGTGTCCGACCCAATCTCCTCAAGCACGGAAAGATTGAGGCGGTTAATCAAGGTCTGGGATTCTCGGTCAAAATCATATCCACCAATCCATTCTAATATGCCACCACCCTCTTCGATGTTCTCAACAGAGAGATGCTCAAAGCCATCTATTCCGTCCAGAATCCTGTTGGCCTGTGCAGTGACCTCAAGGACATTTTGCTGGATATAGATTTGAGCCAGAGATGTTCGTAGGTCAGGTGGCAAACTGTCAATCTTCGGCAGTGGTTGAATCAGTGAAGGAGATAACGACTTAGTCACCTGTTCTTTGTCGACCGCAAAGAATCTTGCGTGAACAAGCCCAAACATCACAATCAGTACTGCGATGAAAATTCCGAGAATTGCAATGAGACCGGCCGCAATGGTGACGACCTTGTTGAATGGCATCGGATCAGTCGCTTGACATCGCTGCAGAGGAGAATCGAAGAGGCCTCCCCGTCAAGATGGGCAGGCCTGAATACCTGTTAGGCCAGGGCTTCAAGCGGAGGATAGCTTACACGCCGCGGATATTTGCAGTTTTTCTTATGAGCGTCCACGCAATCACATAGTGTGTCGATAAAGAGTCCGTAGTCCCAGGCTTCGTCTTCGTCGTTAGCATACCCAAGGTGAACAATGAAGCTGAGGATCCCGACGTTCTCTTCGCCACTCTGAAGGTCTTTCCACCGTCCGTTGCGATCGTCAATGATTACCCTTCCACCCACAACCCAGTAGTTCTCAAGGCAATCCTGAGCATCCCTGATTTCGTATTCATGCATAGCTGTCATAATCAGCGCGCTGATCATATCGAACTCATTCATGGCAGAGTTTCCATCACCTTGCCTATGCCTTATCCGCCAGGCGTTACGCCGTACTATTTCATCGAGGTCGTCTTGCAGGTTTCGCATGACTTGCCGGCGGTCGTATCCTTCAATACTGTTCTGGTTAAGAACATCAGTCAGTGAGGCCAGACATGTAGTACACAGCGGCGATTCCTGTCCACAAGAACCTCCCAGCCTATCCTCATGGCTTACGAGATATTCTTTCCGGCAATTTATGCAAGCCCCTACACCGTCGTAGCAGCCTATGCAATCAACATCCCGACACACTGAGCAACCAGCCTGTCCGACTTCAGAATCAACCAAACTAGATTCGCACCTGGTGCAAATCACTGTTTTCATATAAACCTGCCTCTAATTAAAATGGAGAGTTATGAGACGATTTCACAAATTACCAAAACTACCAACTGGGCTATACAACAGTCTCGATCAGTAAATCTCGCTGAGTGAAATTTCTACGAGTCTAGCTCGTGGCAGGAAGCCGTCTACCCGACCATCGTCTACCCGCCAATGCCCTTCAACTGCTGGACATGCTTATATTGTAGCAACCTAAGGTTCTTTGCCATGAAGGGAGTTCATCAATCTCAATAACCGTATCAAAAATTGGCGTTTTTCCATCAATAGATATTTGTGAAATCATCTCATCATTAGGCTTTGTACGTTTTCCCAAAAGCAGGCGAAGTTCTCCATGCCGGGAGAATTATTCCTTTCCAATATGTTCCCGGAAGGGATGCTCTTCCGGCATGTAGCCAGAAGTGTTGAGGATTACAAACAACTCATGAATCGACTTGACTCCAAAATTCCTGATGGATAAAAGAGATTCCGGAGACATTTCCAGGACGTTGCCTACAAAATGCACTCCATTGCGCTTCAAGGCGTTGATTGTACGGCTCGACAACGGGAGAGAAGTAACATCGACCGAATAAAGCTCTGGCATGATAAGCGTTGCCGGACCAAGACCGTTGGCGCTGCCATCATTCCCCGACTTAGATATCCGTAAGAAAGAATCCCTCAGGATTCGTCCGGCAATGGTTACGGATTCAACCGGATCAACTGACCCGTCTGTCCAGACTTCAATCGAGAGTTTTTCGAAATCAGTTCGCCGCCCGACCCTTGTCGGCTCAATGATGAGGTTGGTCTTTCTCACAGGAGTATACACGGAATCCACAAGGACCCTGCCATCCTCACCGATCCGATTACCGCGTAGTTTGTATCCGGTCCCCCTGGAGATCTCAAACTCGACGCACACTGAAGACTCTTTGGAAGACAACGTCATCAAGTACGTGTCTGGATTAACTATTCTCACGCCCTCGGGACAAGCAATATCTTTGGCACAGACCCTAGTTACCCCAGAGGCGTTCAGAACGGCCTTCTGCGGCTCCTCTGAGGACGAATCGACGACTATTCTCCTGGTGTTTAAGATGACGTCCAGAACGGTATCATCAGCGCCCGGTACTGTTTCATCGCCTTCAGAGAGCCCTTTTATCTCAAGGGCGCTGATCGCGGATCCTGGAACATTTCTCGAAAGAACTCTCTTGAGGGCATTACCGAGGGTGTTACCGTATCCTAACGGTAAAGGCTCTGTCACGAGCCTGGCATAATGCCCAGGCTCGTCATACTCTTCAACAATCACGCTCGCTTCCGGCTCGATTGTCCGTTGCTCGTCAGCGTCAATCAACATCAATTCGGCGTAGGGCGACGACGGGAAAACAGTTAACATGGGCACTCCTTCTCAGGCTTCATAAAGTTCAATCGAGATATCTTCGCAGTTCAGGCACACCCGCTCGTATCCGTTAGTTTCAACAGCGGAAACAGCGTGGCCACAATCCGAGCAAACCGAAGGACAGATCAAGTAAAGAAATGGGTCGTTGTCCTGCCCGCCCTCAAAATCAATTACGACTCGACACATATGAGCAGATACAACAAAAACACCGAGAGGAACCTTTCGGCCGAGCATCAATTCCATAGTCTCGAGTGATCTCCTAGAGTTGCCGACACCAATCGATGCAATGCGGCCCCGCTTTCGTTTGCAGAAGACAAGATAGACCAAGCTGAGCCTCAGCAGGATGTCAGATTCTGCTAACTGATTCCTGTAACTAGCGGACGACTTTGAACTACCGTATCTAGCCTCAGATTGAAAACCTCCCATATCCAATGCCGGCAAGACGTCAAGGGCGCTGGTAAATTCTCGGAGGCGAAGGTCAGCGTCTCTCATGAGCAGAGCGGCAATATTAGCAACCGATGCATACGGGATATTTCCTGCCCTGATCGGAGCCGAGATGAGCGAAAGGTCTTCCAACCCAAGGTCATCCCAATGTTGCTTAATTGGCGGGAACCCAACGAAACCACCGTACCCTTCCGCGCCAGTACTGGAATCCAAGGATGAGCGAGCAGTTTTGACTCTCCGTATCCTCTTTTCTGCAGGGAATCTTTGCATTATTGGATTTTCGACAGAATTCGATTCCAGTTCATATCCGCAACTAATGCAGCGAATGCGCCCATCCGCCCGACGAAGCAGATTAGACATATTGCATTTTGCACAACTACTGATCTTAGATCTCTTCTTTTGCAGTGGCAGTGCGGAGGCTAACATCTGGCCATCCTTAATCTATCGATAAATGCGTAACACAAGTGCAGCCCCAATGGCGCTTGACACCATGGTCGACACAGAGAGCGTTTGAGACCCGCCAGCAACAAAAAGGATTGCTGGCAGACTGAACAGGGGTAAGAACGATTAGGTGTCCGGACTGGCGACTCTTTCGTCGTCATGAGAAACGAGCTTGCCCAGCTTTCGCGCTCTGCCAATCAGGAACGAGGACATAACAAGAAATACAACCACACCAACCACCAAGATAAATAGCAACATTCCGGGTACGCTAAGAGGGAAAACTATTGTGGCTGAGGCCCCCCAGGTCACAGATGCGAAGACCCCAGTAATTAGACTGCCAGAAACAATTTTCTGCCGAGGGCTCTTGTACTTTGACTTTGTTCTGGATCGAGCGCTGCTCGAGAGGCTTGTCTGTTTAGTTCTCTTGTCGAATTCCCACTTGGGAATTCGGTCCGCCGGCGGCACAGGATCAACCGTAGGGTCAACCGGCGGAAGTAGCTTACGAAAACGCTTCCTGTACTCTTCATCGGTCTGCACGCCCTTACGCAGATTGCAGGGCGGGCACAAGCCCTGAAGATTTACCAAGTCGTTACTGCCACCGTGTTCTCGCGGATATATGTGGTCAATGTGCCACCCTTTTGCTAGGTAGCAGCCGCAATACATACATTTGCCCTGTTGCCTCTGATGTATCTTAATTCGGACCGACTGAGGAAAAGAAATCCTCTCAGCAGAAGGCCTCCACCGTTCGTTCTGACCTCGCACCAAGAGGAAGTCGAGGTACCAGTCGGAAATCCACAGAGTGCCACGAATCAGCGCATTAACGCTCACACTGAACTTTGACCTAACTTCTTCCATAGACACCAGGGGGTTCCCACGAGAACTAAAGCGGCATATCTCCTCAAGGTTTTCGGCCTCAGTGGCCTTCATGCACTTCAGGCAACAGACTTCAATTGTCGTTTTCCGGATCTCATATGTTTGATACTAGAATTCTAATAGACAGAATGTGCCCGTCTAGTCCTTCTGTCGTTGGTATTTTCGCCATTTCTGTCTCTCCATTCGCTGCCATATGACCCCTGAGTTTAATCCTCGCCTCGCTTATGCCAGTAGAATAGAAGCCCTGTTATCCCAATGGTCGCCAGAAGTATCCACAGCCACCACGGGAACCCAAAGGGCAGCAGTATCCGGCCGCCGTCCGGGTACAATTCCTCAGTCCCAGGCGTCGGCGTCAGGGTGGCAGTGGGAGACGGAGTTATCTTGTTTTGAACATAGATAAGTATCTCTTCAGGCGCCATTGTGGCCGTAGGCGTATGTGAGGCCGCAACCACCGTCTGTGTGACCTCAGAACTGAATAGACCCTGGTCTACCCACTCTGGTGTCGGCGTCGGCGTCACGGTCGCTGTCGGAGTTGGCGTGTGCGTATGTGTCGGGGTCGGCGTGAACGCGGCGACTACGGTCTGCGTAGCGGCCACCGCGGTACGTGTCCTCTGGGGGTTCGTCCTGCCGGATTCGGCCGTCTGCGTGGCCTCAATCTCCGTGATTATGATCTCGGTCGGCGTCGGCTCCGGAGTGCTCGTGATGCTCGGAATAGGCGTGAACACCGGGATCACTATGACCTCAGGCGTCGGGGTCGACTTCTTTCGCTTACTTGGAGTGGGTGTAGTGACCGGCTCTGTGGCGTAGATGCCGACTCCGTAGTCCTTATGAGACACGTTGTCAGGCGCGGTAACACGAGCATTCAGGGACACTCCGCTCAGGTCGACGTTAGTTATTATCAAGCTCGCGGCGCCAACGCCCGACGCAGAAGCAGCTGCCGTCAGGAACGTCACAGTCGCGTTCGGGTCTTGCGCGACCCCTGTGACCTGCACCTGATTGACCCCTACGGGCAGAGTCACAAGATAGTTCACGTTAGAGGGACTGAACGCCGGCGACAGACCGCCATAGCTGACCGTAAGCGAGGCTAGGTTGAGATTGTACTCGTCATCGTCCTGTATCGTGACCGTCTGTATCGAGGGCGACTGGAGAATGACATTGCCGTTCAGCCCAGGACCGCGACTCATCTGCACCTGGAAGGTCTCGTCGTTTTCCACCTGGGTGTCGTCGATGATCTTGATGACTCTCGACCTCTCTGCAATATACCTCATGTCCACAAAGCCGTTGCCCACATCGCGCCGGTTGAAATCGGACGGCTGGAAGACGATGGTCTGCGACATGCCCTCATAGTCGATGCCCTCTATCGCGGAGCCCGATTGGCTTGTAATAGTCACTGGCAGGCTAGTATGAGGCTGCTCGTCGTTCTGAGTGGTGACCCTGACTGTTATTCCGATATGTCCGCCGTCCTCACGGATTTGCGTCGGAGCCGTCATCTTCGCTGTCGCGCCAGTAAGGTCGTTGTCCAGGACTCTTACGCTGGCCAGGGGCGATATAGTCGAGATCACATAGGCTTTATCTTCATTTGCACCTTCTTGGAGTGTGGCCCTTAGAGTAATATGCTCTTCCCATACATCGTCATCGACTGTCGCCACCATGAGAGTGCCCAGAGTGTCTTCAGCGCCAAACACGACCGTCCGCTGGAGCGTTTGGTCCGCGAGCATGTCCCCTGATCCCAGCACTGAGAGCAGGATACTGACTGTCAGGGCTTCGCCATCTTCGTGAGACCTGCGAACCCTGAAGGATGCTGTCTGCCCCTCTGTTATGCTGGAATAAACTGCTGCGATCGTGATGCTCGGAGGAATGCGCTCAGGAGTTGAGGCATAAATCCGGACACTATACTCCTTGAAGGCGAGAGCGTCTGGCCCGGTGACGCGGATTATCATAACGACGCCTTCGGGAGTAACGTCGGTGACCGTCTTGACGCCTTCGTGAATGGTGGACGTACTGCCCGGCGGGAACGAGATACTCGCTGTAGGATCAGATGCAATGGCGGTTACCGTGACTGCATCCACGCCCTCGGGCAGCGTGGCGATGTAATCAATGATCCCGGAGCCGAAGGCAGGCTCGAGCTCGCCAACGCTGAGCATCAGAGACGCGAGATTAAGGTTGAACTCATCGTCGTCCTCGATCGTGACCGTAAGAGCCAGGGATGCCGCCATCTGAACGTTCTGATGCAGACCTGCGCCTCTGGCGACCGTGACCTCAAAGGCTTCTGTGGCTTCGAATACACTGTCGTCTATTATCGGAACGTTCACGGTCTTGGCCGCGACATATCTCATGTCGGTAAAGCCATCACCGATATTTGGACGAGTAAAGTCGGAAGGATTTATTACGACAGTGGTGGAGACCGCCTCGTAGTCCAGACCGTCCTCGGCGCTTCCGTCGCTTGTTCCTATACTGAACGGCAAGCTGGTATGTGGCTGCTCGTCGCCGCTTGTTACCACCCTGATGGTGACGGCTATCTGTCCGGCATCTTCACTTACTGTTCCGCCGGACCCAAGGACTACCTGGGCAGTTGCGCCAGTCAGGTCGTCGTCGAGCACGCGGACCGTTGCAGAAGTGTTGCTGTCTCCTGTGAGCGCTGCCCTTATCGTGATGTGCTCTTCCCAGACTTGGTCATCGACGGTCTCGACAACGAGCCTTGCGGTCGCACTGCCGGAAGCAAAGATTACAGACCTGTTCAGACTGGGCGATGCAAGCATGTCTCCGGCACCCGTTATGGACAACTGAATCGGCAAGGTCTGGCTGGCGACGTTGCCCGAGGGCCTAGACACCTCGAATATTGCCTGCGCACCTTCAGTTATTGGCGAGCTAACTGCCCTTATGAAATAGGCGTTGGTTCGCGACACAGAAACTGTGTAGCTCAGCGTTGTGCCATTCGGAGTCGTGACGGTAAAGCTGATGACTGTCGTTCCGTCGGACAACTGAACCTGATGCCCTGCCGTGACAGAATCAGCGTCATTGACTGCGAATGTCACCACAGCATCGGGGTGTGTAGTTCCATACAGGAGCGTTGTCGTATCCACTGAACCTGCGACACTCGCCTGATAGGAAGTTATTTCCGATTCAAACGAAGGAGATATCTGAGCATTGCTCAACGCAAGAGAACTTAGAGTGGCCACTTCTTCCACTTCCAGGTTCAGTCGGGTCAACGAAAGTCCATAAGTCAGCGCCGTGCCATTCGGAGTTGTGACGGTAAGACTGACAAATGTCGTGCCATCTGACAACTGAACCTGATGCCCTGCCGTGACAGAATCTGCGTCATTGACCGCGAATGTCACCACGGCTTCCGGATGGGTGGTCCCATACAGGACCGTTATTGTATCCACCGTGCCTTCGAAACTCGCCTGATAGGAAGTTATTTCCGATTCAAACGAAGGAGATATCTCGGCATTGCTCAGAGCAAGAGAACTGAGAGTGGCCACTTCTTCCACTTCCAGGCTCAAACGATTTAATGTGAGCGAGTAAATCAGCGCCGTGCCATTCGGAGTTGTGACGGTAAGGCTGACAAATGTCGTGCCATCTGACAGCTGAACCTGATGCCCGTCCGTGACAGAATCAGCGTCATTGACCGCGAATGTCACCACGGCTTCCGGATGGGTGGTCCCATACAGGACCGTTGTTGTATCCACCGTGCCTTCGAAACTTGCCTGATAGGAAGTTGTCTCGGATACAAACGAAGGAGATATCTCGGCATTGCTCAACGCAAGAGAACTTAGAGTGGCGGATTCATCCAGATTCAGGCGGCTCAATTCTAGAGAGTAAGTCGTAGTTCTGATCCCGTCCTCAGCCGTTACAACGATCTCAACGTTGTTTACGCCAGCTTCCAGTTCAACTGTTTCACCGGACACAAAACCTGAAGGAATGGTTGCCTCAAACGTAGGTGCAGCCGTCACTACCACGGATTCTATGTCGTTCTCGACATCGAGAGCATAGGACAACTGGCTCGCTACAAGAGTGATAGCGTTGCCGTCAACCTGCAGGCTTGCGAGGAACGCTTCATTGTCCAGAATATCCATGCCAAAGACTCCAGGAAGTGTCAGAGATCCGTTGTCTATATACGTCTGACTCTCAACACTGGCCTGAATGTTTAAGTCTACCGACTCGTTACCTTCATCATCATCATCATCGATAATCGTGAGCGTATACTGCTTGGTCGCCCTGTAAATGGACACGCCGCCCTCGGTAACCTGAGAGTAGTCACCAGGAGCGAACGTCACGGATGCCGTGGCAAACGAGTAGTCAGAGCCCGCAGTCGCCTCGGTGCTCGTAGCTGACAGTTCCACCTCGAAAGTTCCGTTGGGTGCCTGGTCAGTATTGGTTTCAGCAACAAGTCTTATGGTTACGTTTCCAGCCGACTCAGAGAATGTTTGTGGAGTTATTCCCGACAGAGCCTCGATCGAGAGGGTTGTAGCAGGCACATCATTGTCAGTGACCGAGACTTCCACGTTGTCGTTGTCGGGCACCGTGTAGCCAGTGCCAGCCTTGATGGTCGCCGTCAGAGTTCTGACGGTATCGTAGTCCAGATTGTCGAGTGTGCTGACAGTGAAGTTGGCAGCAACGGCATTTGCTTCTATTACAACAACTTTCACACCTATGTCACTTGCGGCAACCACCCCTGTTTCACTCTGTGCGAGTTCTACATTAACGCTGAGTGCATCATCCGCTTCCACGCCCCTGCTTACGGTAAATGTAACTGACGCGCCCTCGGTGACTTGATTAGGCTGAACAGATATAGACAGTCCTGCTTCCTGTCGGTTCAAATTGAGTGTGTAGAGTCTCTCGGTCTCCCCATCTTCAGCAATGACCTTTATTTTGTGCTGGTTATCCCCAACTTGCAGGCTGACGAGTTTGGTGCCCGGATTGACACTGCTGTCGATCGTCGCCCCATAGGCTGGCGTAGCAACCACCGTTGTCTCCACGATGTTGTTGGCGAAGTTGATGTTGTACGTGTTTACATCATCAGCATAGGAACTGAAATTAAATACAGTAAGTGCGCGAGTAACTGCAATATCGCTTAGGTAGGCTTCGTTGTCTCTAATGACGACCGGTGTAGGTGTAGACGAGACCCTGAGAGACGAAGGTTGCCCTAATGGGATAGACAGTCGAACCCGCCCTGTCTCTGTGTCTTCATCGACCGCGTCGTCTACGATCTGCAAAGTTACAGTCTTCTCGGCTTGCCACTTGAATTCGGTGCCAACCAAATTTCGCTCAAAATCAGAAGCCTCAAATGCCAAGTTAGTATTCGCCGGCAGAGTGTAGTCAGAAGGCGCGTTGGCGGAATTTGTAGCTGAGAGTGTTACAGATTCAAAACTCAAAGCGATGGCCCTATGAGGTTCTTCATCGCCATCTGTTGTGGCGGTAACGGTTAGCTCCAGACTCCTATTTGCTGCATCAGTGCTTTCGGCAATTGGGTTCGGCTCATCAATTACAACCAGTGTCGCGGGCATATCGTTGTCAAGAATCCGGAAAGTCTTGGATAGCGCGACCGGCTCTGTAATCGAAACCGTGACTGACGAATGCTTCTCCCACGCCTGGTCATCGATAGTCGGTATGTCTATTTTGACTTCGGTTCCATCTGCCGGGATGGTAGCGGTCTTCTGGCCTTCATTGGCGGAAGCTACCATGTCGCCGCCGGCAGCGTCCTCTATCAGGGTGTAAGTGACAGTTAGCTCTTCACTGGACGCCTCAGCCCTGCTCAGCGTGAGCGTTATGGTCTCACCTTCGGTCAGAGTGGCGTCGTCGGAGTCGGCATCAGCCTTCTCGGTGAACGGGTCGGACAACGTCAGTTCAGCGTTTGTCCTAGTGATTGATATGGAATACGAATGAGAAGTCCCGTCCTCTGCCATTACCTCGACCACGATCTTGGTCGTTCCCACCGGCAGCACTGAATTCGCACTTGGCAGAAGAGGACATCCATTGGATGCGGTGTCCGGTACCAGGCAGCCAGATGGGCTCTGGAGCTTCTCGTTGATCTGAGCACCATGCGAAGGCGTAGCCTTGACGTGGGTCGCCGTGATGGCGTTGCTGATCTCAACTGTGTAATCCAAGATGTTCGGCGAGAACACGAAAGGAATGTCGGGATTGACGAGGGTCAGGCTTGTGAGCAGTCCTTCGTTATCCAGTATCTCAATTTCGAGGTCGACCGGCAGCGTAAGGGGAACGTCGCTGTCCGGATTGGCCAGAACTATCTTGAAGACTTCATTGGGCTCGTCGTCGTCGTCGTTTACTACGACAAAGGCAACTTCCTTGCCCGCAACATAATACGGGTCACCCGATATGGGAGTGACTTCATTAAAGTCTGTGGGTTCATACGTGAATGTCTTCGGATAATCCACGAAAGTGACATCGGTCCCCACCAAGGCGGTATCGCTTGTGGGCGTCACCGTGATATCGAAATCGCGATTAGGGATCTGGGCAGTCGTGACAATCAGGTTGAAAGTCTCGGCGCCTATCGACTCGGTGATTCGAGAAGACACATTTTCGAAGGATACGGTCGATGCAAAGACATCATTGTCTTCGACCAGGGCCTTTGCTGGATCATCAGGAGCCGTGTAGCCTGTGCCGTCCTCGATAGTTGCAACAATCTCGGTATCTGCTTCCCAAGTGTGGTCGTCGACGGTCGCTACCGCGAATGTCTGTGCTTTCTGACCGATGGATATCGCAACTGAGGTCGGCGGAGTGCCGTCGATTACATCCCCAGTTCCGTCAGAGACGCTCAGCCCAACGACAAGGGCTTCATTCACTGCGACAGGCCGTGTGACTGTGAAAGTCACAGTCTCACCCTCTGTAACAGTCGCAGGTTCCGGTGATATGGATACGGATGCGCTATCCCTCGTGAGCGTGAACGAGTAGACCTTTTCTGTTCCGTCTTCAGCCGCAAGGGTAATTCTTACCAGTTGGGTCCCTGTGGCGGGCAGCGTGACCTGATAGTCGCTGGCCAGAGCATTGGAATCCGCGGGCGAATACTTACTTAATGGCACGGTACCGGAAGGGATAGACTGCGTGGCTGTGATTGTGGTTGAAAGGTGCTGATTATCGAAGAGCAATGACGGATAAGTTTCTGTGGCTGCATCGAACGTGAATGCCGTTGCCGCCGGGTCAAACGTGACCGCGCTCAGGAATACCTCATCATCCTGAATGGTCAACGTCAGGCCTGAGGGAACGTCAACTGAATCAGGAGTATCGGCCAATGTGGTAACACTGACTTCAAGTGTCTCCGATTCTTCGTCATCAGTGTCGTCGACAATCGCCAGCGTAACTTCCTTGGAGGCCCTGTAGACAGTATTTCCACCACTTGTTGTTAATCTGAAGTCGGTGGCGTGGAACTCCACGTCGGCGTCGATCGCCGTGTAGTCGGCCCCAGCAGTTGCCCTAGCCGCCACTGTTGCAATATGTACGGAGAAATCCGCATTAGGCTTGGTGTTACCGTTCGTTTCAGAGACAAGGGTCAGTGTAACGGCGCCAGTTTTCTCAGAGAAGAGGTCTCCCTCAGAGGACTCTACCGAGACGTCTAGGTCGGGAACATCGTTATCCAGCACATCGACGACTGAGTCATGGTCATCAGAGTCTACTGGCAAGGCATACCCATCCCCTGCATTCAGGGTTGCCGTTATTTCGAGAGTGCGAGTCCAAGTGTCGTTGTCGTTAGTTGCAAGAGTCAGACCGATATAGGTCTGACCACTAGGAATTGTCACACTCATAGGAACAGGCGAAGTCGTGATGACGCTACTCTCGCCTGACACAGATATGTTCACTACAAGGTCTTCTGAGGCTGAGACAAAGCGGCTTATCCTGAAGACCGCGTTCTCGCCTTCTTCGACCTCATCATCTACCGACGATATCGAAACCGCCGCCTCGCCTCGCGTTACCGCAACGTTATACGTCTTGTCGACGGTCCCAGCCTCAGAGGTAACTGCAACTTTTATGTCCGTTCTGCCAATGCCCAGAGTAACCTGATGCCCTGCCTCGCCCCCTGCGTCTAAGGGAGTAATCTCGTACGACTCTCCAGAGAACTCGGCAGCCGGGGAAACGGTAGTTGTAAGTACCTCATACGGTATGGTGGCGCCATAGGCGAAGGTGTTTTTTGAGAATGCCGGCGCAAGAGTGATACCTGTGAGACCTAGACTGGACAGCAAAGCTTCGTCGTCGACTATTTCAATTTCGTGTTCCGCGACATCTAGTCCCACCTGATTCGGTTGACCGTTGCGCGTGAGCTTCGCGTCGAAGCGTTCGTTCTGCTCGTTCAACTCATCATCGACAACGCTCAATGCAATCGTCTTAGTCGCTCTGTACTTCTGGCTGCCATTTATGGTCTGGGAGGTGGCAGTGTTGCTCCCTGGCCCGCCAGTGAATTCAAAGAATTGCAGCGTGCCAATTCTCGATGGTCCCGAATAGTCAGTACTGTAATCTGCCGTGTCGTCGGACTCGTTTTCAAATTCATAGCCGATCGTCACGCCCGCGGGGGCATGCGGCTGCTCATTGCGGATGGTTGTGGCGGTAATGGTCAGCACGACGTCCGGGGCACCTGTTTCATCAACAGAATTAGCAGATGTTGTCAGGTCAATCTGCATCGCAGGGATATCGTCGTCCTTGACATTAACGACCGCTACCGAATCCGCACCGAGGTTGTATTGAGAAAGGTCTGTGACGCTCGCCGTTATATCAGCATGCTCTTCCCAAACGCCATCATGGGTCGTAGCAACAGTAGCGACAACCTCTGTTGCATTTATCGGGATTGTCCAGACGGTAGTCGGGCTTCCCGATATGACGTTTGCCGTGCCATCAGAAATCGAGAGCGTCACAGGAGTGGCCCAAGAAAGCGCCTCTGAACGAGTTATTCTGAACCGGGCAGGATCCCCTTCATGGATGGTTGCGCTTACTGGCTCGATCTCGATGAGCAGAGGCTTTCTCGTAATAGTGATGGTATAAGTCTTTGTAGAAGTGTCTTCCGCGGTCACCACAATCCTGATGACATTGACTCCTACATCCAAGTCGACCTGGTGGCCAGCTCGGACACCGTCGTCGTCGGGAGGTGTTATCGCAAAACTAGAACCAGATTCCTTACCCGGAACGCTCTGGTAATTCACGGTCGCACTGACCGTAGTCTGAACTACCGAGTGCTCAACTGTATAAGCATAGGACTCCGTTGTAGAAACGAACCCCGAGCTACCGGGGGGAATAAAATCGAGAGTTATGTCTCCGAGTGTCGGGTCACTGTTCTTTGTTCGCGTGACGTTCAGGGTGTAGGTTTGCTCTGCTTTTCCGTCTTCCGCGACAACCACCACGGTAATTACGTTCACTCCAACATAAAAATGTATTTCAGGCGTCTGATAAGGCGCAGATGTAGGAATGCGGAAAATGTAGGTGCCCCCAACAGGATTGTCGTTTGTAAGTAGGACGCTCTTAAGCGTGGCGCCGAACGCAGGCTGGACAGTTACCCCACTTACGGACAGGCTATTCGCAATGGTTGAAGCATACGTGTACGTTCCGTCGGTAAGAGAGACTGACGGCCCACTGGTCACTCTGAGCGTGGTCAAGCGAGCCTCATCGTCCTCAATTATGACAGTCGAAGTTGTAGTGGTAGGCAAAATGACATCGTCGGACACACCGGATGGCTTAGTGATTGCCAGATGGAAGGATTCGTTGCTCTCATCGGTAGTATCGTCCGGGAGATTAACAACGACGGTCTTGCTCATCTGCCATCGATAAGCGCCGGATCCTGGGCTGGTTTCTACTCGTGTGAATTCTCCAGAGGGATAGGACACAGACCCTGTGTACTGAGCTCCTCCGGGCATGCTTATGTCGGTGCCCTTGGTTGCCGGCGCCGCCGGCGCACTCAATCTGTCGGAAGCTCGACCTGTATTGACTGCGTAATCAATCTCAAATCCGTCGGTGTCGTGCGGCTGGTTATCTGTCGCTGTGCGAGCGCTTATGGTGAAAGTTACGGAACCATCATCTTTCTCATGGACGGTGCTCTGGTTGACGGTGAGCGTGATCCGAATCTCAGGATTATCGTTGTCCAGAACCACTTGCTGTGTATTGTCTTCAACGTCATACTGCTCGGACATTGCAATCTGGGCCTCAACATCCCTATGAGGTTCCCACACATCGTCATCACAAGTCGCAAGTTCCAATTTAAGGTTGGTTTCTCCGGGCTGGAAGATTACTGCTGAAGGCAGATCATCGCCGACACAGAAGACCGTATCTGCATCGGTTTCATCACCATCAATAATGAATTGGAGGCTTGAACCAAGAAGGTTTTGAGAGTCAGACTTTATGACGCCTTGCTGGCTCTGCTGGTTCGCAGACCTGCTATTTGAATTTCCTACACTCTCTTCGGACTGAAGTATTTCCAGCTCTAGCCCTAATTCGTACTCCTCGCCGTCGCTCCTTGCATACTCGAACGACAGCATCTCGCCTTCGACTTTTCCTGTGTCGGTTGGCGCAATCATCCTGACAACAGGTGGAGATCTTCGAGTGATCGCTACCGTGTATGTCTTTTTTGTGGTCGTGTCAGGAGCGGTAACTGTTACCGTAAGTCCGTTCAGACCCTGAGCAAGTGCAACCTGAGAACCAGCCTTAGCAGCATCGCTGTCTCTCCTATTGAGCACGGTGGTCGACTCGTCGTGGTTTGACGTCCACTCCAGAGTCACGAAGGACACTGCATAGGGCACGCTTATGACGTAGTTGGCCGTCTCTTTAGCAAATGGGTCAGGGTCGAGAGTAAGTAGACCGTCAATATGGTCTTTAACTACGAGACCACTTAGGTCGGCATCCTTGTTGGCTTCATCGTCCCTGATCGTTACAGGCTTCTTGCTGATACCAGAATCAAAGACGGCAGGCGCCAATATCGAGTCTTCAGCAGAGAGCAGCAGCGTGACAGTTCTACCGCTGATGGTTACGGAATCAACGTTTACCGTATCCCCGTCCACATTTACGGAGTAGGCGGCAGTCGCAGGTGTCGAGGCCCCGTCGAGAACCTCGTTGTAAGTGAGCACCAGAGACATTCTCTTGACTGCGGCCACAAGCAGCTCAGGGTCGCCAGTAACGCCCGTGACATTAAGCACGGACTGCGTCATGAAACTATCGGCATCGTTCCCGTCGGAGTCCTGCACAGGATTGGTTGCTGGTGTGTAACTCACGAACACCCCATCTCCAGCGACTACGGCAGTGCCTAACGTGAGCGTGACGGCCTTGCCACTGATGGATACCGAACTAACTGTCGCGGTTGCACTGTTTACAGTTACGGCATAGTCACTCGCCGCCGGCTGGGAAGACTTGTCGAGACCCTCATCATAAGTGAGCTCGAGTGATGACCCATCAACGGTAGCCAGCTGAAGGATTGGCTTATCAATCCCCGTGTTGTTGATAACCAACCGCCTATTACGAGTTGCCGCATCGTTGCCATCAGAGTCCTGCAAAGGGTTGCTGCCCGGCGCGGTATAGGTCACCCTGACAGTATCTTCCGGCGATACCGCCGCAGCCAGATCAACATCAAAGGTTTCTCTGAGGTCTTCGTATTCCTCATCATCGATGATTGCGACATCAACGGTCTTTGTGGCCACATAGGCAGATCTATCGCTGTTGGCCGCGAAATCTGTGGCCAAGAAATCTAACGCGAAATTATCTACTACCGTGTAGTCGGAAGGGGCGGTCGCCGTTCCATCCACTGTCTTCAACAAAAGCGAGCGCGCATCGTGCGGCTCTTCGAAGTCGTCTGTTTCGATAGTTACGGTCGCGGTTGCGGGGCCTGCGTTTTCGACAACTTCATCCGGCACATCAAGAGTAATCGTCGAAGTAGGGAAATCATCGTCAATCAGGTTAATTCGATAGGCATTGGCTTTGTTATTCGTGAATCCAACATTCTGCCCAACCGCAGTTGTTGGATTACCATACTTATCTGTTCCCTTGAAAACCCGGTCATGTATGGATACAACGAAAACGGCGAAATCTTCATTCTTCTCCCAAACATCGTCGTCTTTTATCGGGATGGGGAAATCAATAACAGAGCGCCATCTGTAATCCTCGGCGTCAGGTGATTCATCTATGTCGACCCTCTGGAAAGTCGAAGTATGGTAGAACCTATACCTAGTATGGGAATTATAATCGAAGTCACCACTGGAACCGAGACTCGCCGTCCCTTCTAATCTGGGGCCTACATAAGGCACGTCCCCGTCCCAAAGATTGCAGGGGTCATTGGGTCCTGTAATCACGCCGCAGAGGAAATAGAGGACAGCGAATCTATTTTCGTTGTGCCCCACAGGGCTCTCGTCCCGTTTGGTAGTGGCTATCATCTGGAAGGTTACGGTACCCGCGTCTTCAGGAATGGGGTCAACGAGAGATTTAAGCGCCACATCCATTTCAGGATTGTCGTTGTCGTTCACGACAATGTCCGCAGGAGAACCTATTGGGAAATAGGAAGGCTTTTCCCCTACTAATGACGTGGAATCCTTAACTGTGGCGACAACAGTATTGTGTTGTTCCCATACCCCGTCATTAACAGTCGGGACGACCAGGGTTCCTGTTGCGTGGTTCGCACTGATAGTAACGACGTGGGTCTTCACATTCTCCGCAGCTATGAAATCCCCGGGGTCTTCGATTCCAACATTAACGGACAGGTCAGTCGAAGTGACCTCAGAAGTTATCAACTTGAAAGTGATGCTCTGTCCTTCAATGCAGGTTGGGACCCACGAGGTGTCGCTCTCGTCATAATCTACGGGGTTTGCGCCGTTGCAGAGTATCGTCGCCTCAATGAAGACCTCAAGCGGATCCCTTGTGACCACGACTTCGTAGGTCTTGGTGGTCCCATCCTCGGCCGTGACTACTACGCGCACCGTGGTATCCCCTATTCCCAGCGTAACCTGATGGCCATCACTCATGGAGTCGCTGTCCGAGGGAGTGGTCACAATGCTCTTCGTCTTCGAGTGATTCGGGACTGCCGTTACGGTAGTCAGCAGCCGAGCGTACGGGGTATTAGCCGTGTAATCCTCGTTGGCAGGATCGAATGCCCCTATGTCGATCTCAGAAAGCACAAGAGAGGCCAATGTGGCGTCATTGGACATCCTGTTAAGCTTCACGGTGTACGTCTCGGTGTAGTCCGTGTCCTCAGCCGTGACTTTGACCTCTATGAAGTTCTCTCCAACATCCAGGGCGTACGCTCTTGCCGTTACCTGATGCTTGAAGGTGTTTGTGCTGGGAGGGAATGTGATCTGGGCTTCCGCATCGGTTGTAGTAGCGGACACTTGCACAGATGTGACGTTGTTGGCCACCGTAAAGTTCCGGTAGTTCTTCACACCTGAGGCGAACGCAGGCGTCAGCGCTATCGCGCTGCCCGAATTAGAGACCGAAAGGGCCGACAGCGTGGCGATAGTAGACGGGTCGTTGTCTTCAATTTTCACTATGTAAGATGTGGTACCAGCCGATACGACGTTCGTTGCCTGACCGGTAATCTTGAGCCTGACCGTGAACGTCTCAGGTGTGCGCCCCTCGAATATCGCATCATCGATGATTGGCACATTTACCGTGTAAGCAGCCTCATACCTAGTGCCCGCGCTGTTGGGATTAAATCTGGACGCATAAATAATGTACTCGCCGGTCGAGTCCGTGAAGTCCGCGACTTTAACGGCTGTTCCATCAACGGTTTCCAGTTGGAACGGGATGTCGGCATTAGGCTTCTGGTTGCCGTTTGTGATCAGGGTAACGGTGACACTGACGTTGCCCACATCCTCGGGTACGGCAGTTTTGACTCCGGATCCCACTGCAATCCCAAGAGTCGACGCAGGCGCATCATCGTTCTTCACCCGAACGGTCGCAGCCGCAGGAGTACCGAGAGCGTACCTCTTTGATACGGCGTTGGAACTTTCCACGAGAGTGGCCGTCAGCTCGGAATGAGATTCCCAAACGGTATCGTCAACAGTGACCAAGGTGAGAGTGGCGTCGGTGGAATTCGCAGGTATCGTCACCGCGACGGTGGGACTACCTGAATAGACTGCTCCTGTCTCAGAGACCGATATAGCGACATCAAGAGGCTGAGATGTCGCAGTGGAACGCCTGACGGTGTAAATAACATTGGCGCCTTCTACCACTTCCGCTAACTCAGGAAGGATAGAGACGGTCGGAGCCCTTGTGACACTAATCGTATACGTCTTCGTTGGCTGAGTGTCGTCCTCGGGTGTGACAACTATTTGGATCTCGGTGATGCCCTCTGGCAGTACCAATGGATAGTAGCCATATTGGTTAATCGATAGACCTGAAGGCTTGGTAATCGCGTATGAGGCGTTCGCGTCTTGCAGGTACACACTAAGATCTGTGTTTGTCTGGCTGTTCTCGGCAAATGCACTATACGACGTGGTCGCCGGATTGAACTCATTGGCGTTATCAGAGTCTTGTGACCGCAGGCACTGATAAATTGCAAAGTCTATCAGATGGAGACAGTCGAAGACCCCCCTAGTCAGAACTACATTATCGAGGTTCGCAACATTGTTAAGTCTCCTTACGACAACTGTGTAGGTGAGCATGGATAGCCCGTCAGGAGAAGTCGTCGTAATACTTATCGGATTGTCACCAACCTGCAAGCCGGTGACCTCGACTTCGTACAAACCCAAGTTAGAGTTTCTTGTCCTGGATGCCACCTCACTGCCGCCAAAGGACACCGCGATCCCCATATCGTTGTCTTCCGGCGTGATGTCCAGGTCTACGGCTTCTACGACATACTTGACATCGCACCTGTATGACAGGGTCGTGTCGACGAATGCGGGGTCAAGAGTGCATCTTGCACTAGACGGCTGCGGAGTAACCGTCAATGCCGACAATTTTGCGGCGGCGGAGATCTGGAAGATGTTCACCGTGTAGGTATTCGTGTTTCCGTTCTCCGCCGTAACCACGATGGTGAAATCGTTAGGGCCAGCTTCTAGCGCGAACTCATGACCGGAGGACTGACCTGTAATAGTCCCGAGACTTGCAACGACCGACGCGCTTTCATGATTTGGCGTGAACGTGATGGTTGTTTCCATGACGGTCGATCCTGCCACGGTAGCGGAATAGGAATCGACATCACCGGAGAAATTGGCGGCAATAGAGTTAATGCCGCTGAACGCGAGGGCACTTAGCTCAGCGTCTTCGGACCGGCGCCTTATGTTGACCGTGTAGGGCTCGGTCGTCTCTTCGTCTTCTGCCAGAACTTTGACATTCACGGCGTTATCTCCGACTTCCAGATTCATCTGGTGGCCGGCTTTTTCGTCATCAAGGTCTGTCGTTTCGGTATCGCCCAAGGCATAGGTGACTGTTTGCCCAACGTGACCTTGCGTGTACAGGACTGTAATCACCGAGGTGCTTGTATTAACAGAAGTCGTGGCAGTATTGTCCCCTGCCGTGTAGGTCTTCGTGGCAGAAGTGAAAACAGGAGCCAACGGTATGTTGACGTCCGACATTGCGTTCTGGACCGACAGGGCTGACAGGCTGGTGTCCGGGGAAGGCTTGCGGTACACATTCAGTGTGTAGGCCTTCTGGGTGAATCCGTCTTCCGCGGTCACCCTCATGATGATGGTGTTATCTCTTATTTCCAGCCCTGTGCAGGCCTTGTTGCCCGTGAGCTTAACGCTGGCGCTGGCCGTTGCTCCAGGGCACTGGAAGGAGATATTCGCATCAGCATGGGTTGTCGTCGCGGTGACGGTTATCGTTGATGCATCGTTCGGAATATCAGTCCGGTACGAAGATGCCTGCGGGTCAAAAGTCTCCGTCAGAGTGTAGCTGTCGGATAGCGTTATCGACTGCAAAGTCGCATCGTCAGATAGGCGTTTCGTATTGACCGTGTAGGTCTTAGTCGCCTGAGTCGAGTCCTCGGGAGTGACGACGATCTGAATTGCGTTTCTGCCAACATCCAGGCTGACAGCCTGCTCCGACACACTCCCTATTGAATTCACCCCACCGATCGTAATTTTAGCGTTCGGATGCGCGGATTCCGCGGTGATGAGCGTCTCAACTTGTACGCTCGACACCGAGCCTCCGCTGTATGTGATGGTTCCGGCAGCGAACTGAGGAGTCAGAGATACCCCGGACAGAGAAAGGGATTTCAAGTTGGCGTTGTTCGACTGACGGTAAAGACCTACCGTGTAAACCTGAGTGGTCGTCCCATCCTCAGCCGTACCCGTAACAGTGACAGTAGTGGTTCCCACATCTAGGGTAACCTGATGGCCTACCGCATCTGCATCTGCATCTGCTGGCGCATACGAAACAGACGCTGCATCATGCCGGGTGGTTGCCGCAACGGTAGTCTGGGTTGAGCTGTACCCAATCGGAACTGAAGAATAACGATAGACGTTCGAAGCAAACAATGGGTCTAGAGTGACGGCCGCATCCGTGAGAGTAAGAGTGTCCAACGCTGCGTCAGTTGACAAAGCCCTTATGACATCCAGGGTATAGGTCTTGGTCGTGCCATCCTCGGCCGTGACCAATATGCTGATCTCATTGCTACCGGTTGCCAGTTCGAGTTTTATGTAGTTTCCATGGAAAGTTGTCGGATCTCCAGCGTCGAAGGTAATCGTCGCAAAGTGCTGATAGGTCTCAGCGCTCACCAGTATAGATTCCACATCGTTAGGGACATTAACGCTGTATGCCAACGTATTCCTGGCGAAGGTTTCATTCAGCGACAGGCTTTGCTGAGTAGTTTCTTCAGCCACTTCCAGCAAATTAAGGTCAGCATTACTGGAGAGAGGCTTTTTGAAGCCATAGACCTTCGGGAAGGTGTTGTTAAATCCATCCTCGTTGCGTGCATTAGCGACATATATTGTCTCGCCATCCCCCCAGATACTACCGGATTCATAAGCCCCCGCGGCGGCCAAGCCAGTAATTTTCTTGGCAGTTACTTCAGTCCAATCACCAGGGTTAAACGCTCTTATGGAACGGTCGTATTCGAAAAGAATCCAGACTAACTCCCCGTCCGCCCAGATACCCGAAGCATTTGAAGTCTTGCCTGATCCGAAAAATCTACGGAAGGACTTATTGATGGAAGCGATTCGTGCACCTTGACTAAAGGAGTAACCCTCCACTTCAGCATTTTCTCTATCCAAGACGTAGATTATGTCTCGGTCAAGGGCTATATCCATTGCGATATATACAGAAGAATCCAGAGGAATATCGCGGTTCGGATTAAGAAGTCGTTCTTCGTAATCGAAAGCAGTCAGTTGTTGTCCATTACTGTTAAATCTATCAAGGAGCAGGAATACGTCATCTTCACTAGCGATTAGAGCACCAGTCTGGCGAATGCCGTCGAACGATTCATCTGCCGAATGTAGCCATGGCTCATCTTTCCTGAAAGCTTTTACATTCCCACTGTGGTAGCCGTTAACCCAGATGTGTTCATCATTCCCCCATATCCCTGATACAAGAAAAGTTCCCGTTGATACGATGCCATTTATGTCTTTAAGCACTGTCCATGACTTAATCGTGGAATCTTCTTTTCCTATAATGACCTTGTATGCCTTGGTAGAAGTGCCGAGTTGAGCCATTCCGACAATGTCGACCTCATAACGACCTGGGGATGGTGTGCTGAGAGAATACCTTACAGCGCCATTGGGCAGGACTTCCTGCTGCGTGATCGTTGCGGTAGGGGCGGTTGTTGCGGCAGTGAAAGGTCCCTTTGCAGTGGCGCTACTGGATCCTCCTGATGCTACAGTCTTGACTGTTATCGAGACAGTATCCGTATCTTTACCGACGCCCACCGCATATATCCCTTGGTACTGATCAAATCTTATAATTTCATCGTAATGGGTCTCGGGATCGCCATCACTAACGACAATCTCAGATAATCGAGCGTCCGTTGCGTTTGTTCCAATACGGTTAATTGTGACGGTGTATACTCTCTTTGCGCGACCGTCATGAGCCGTAACTGTTACCACAAGGGTGTTAGTTCCCTCGGACACCCCGAACTGATGACCAATGCGGTCAGCACGCTCATCACCTGTCCGAATCTCGAGTTGGCCTTGGCCTACCACTTTCTCAACTACTACTACGGCATTGCCTTCAGCCTTTGTGAATGTCAACTCAACTTCGACCTCACTGCTTGCGAGGTCTGTGGCCTTATACAGAGTTTTGCTGGCCATGAAAGACGGAGAGTAACTTAAGATTGACCCAGAATTACTCCCGCTATTAAGTTGGTTTTGGGTGAACTTGCGCAGTGACAGACTACTTAGGTTCGCGTTGTTGCTCCTGTCGTCGTCTAGAATGGTCACTGTCAAGGACGTGGGTTGCCGAATCGTTATTTCAGAGGGAATGTTCGCATCACCGGCAAAGGCCACCGTGAACGTTTTGTCGTCCTCGCCGACTTGGTCGTTGCAGATCGGTACTTCAACCTGATATGTGGCTTCGTACCTGCTCACTCCACCAACTGTCTTGGGAACAAAGCTGTTTTCGCTAATCGTTACGGTTTCGTCAACCTCCTCGTAGTCTCCGACGGG
Source organism: Dehalococcoidia bacterium (assembly GCA_034428835.1). Lineage (GTDB taxonomy): Bacteria > Chloroflexota > Dehalococcoidia > Lucifugimonadales > UBA1123 > VXRN01. Next base: position 1,931 of record DAOUHG010000004.1, on the reverse strand, counting down.
ACTGGTTGAACAGCGGTTGTCGGCGTCCTTGGTAGCCGTAGCATCAGTGGTGGAGATCGTAAACACCGCATTCTTGTGCGGGCGCGTGGCGCCGTTCGTCAGGATTTTCAGGGTTACTCGTGTAACCTGAGCTGCTTCTCCCACAAACAATGGGTCAACTTCCATTGACGCAGTTGCCGCGGCATAATCGTTGTCTAGGACATCAACGGTAGCCACTCCTTGCGTGCTATGGACTACGAAATCGTCATCGCTAAGAACTGTGGCTTCAATTACAGCATGTTCATCCCATGTGCTGTCGCCTGCGGTAGTTATAGTTATCGGGCTGGCGGCCGTCTCATTGGCAGCTATGGTGACGCTAGTCGGGAAGGCTCCGCTCGTCACGGTCGCCCCGGAGTTTGTGACCCTCAGCCGCACTGCTTGAGCAGTGGTCCTGGCATATGACCGACTCACGGTAAAGGTAAACGACTCACCCTCAGTGATCTTGGACTTGTCGCTCGCTATCTTGACAACCGGCAACTTCGAGAAGTTGAACGTATACGTGTTGCTATTCGCGTTATTCTCAGACCTGATAGTCATGACTACGGTGTCAGAGATTGAGCCAAAGCCTGGAACGGTATGGCCCGAGCTCCTGTCAGGCACGCTCTGAAGACCTGATACGGCCGTGCCATTCAGGGTGTAGGAGAATTTCGCATATCTATTTGCGGGCGAGGGCTGGAATATAACGCCATCAACATCAGAATCTATTTCGATGTCATAGGTTTTCGTAGCAGGAACGAAACTAATTGGTATGTTGTTCTTTTGCGAGCTGGTATCCGTCAGTGCCAGACCTGACAGGTTAGCGTTGCTCGACGGCTGTCGCGGCGGTGGCGGCGGTGGCGGCGGAGCATTCCGTGTGATGTTTACCCTATAGGTGGTTGAATATCTGGTATCCTCAGCAACCACACGCAGCGTCACCCAGCTTAATCCATAGGGAATCCAGAGCTGGTATCCGGGTGAAGTGGATGAGTCGTCAATCGGGGAGACATAGACCGATGCTTTACTGTCCGTGAGCGCCCATGACAATGTGGCGCTCCCAACGGTCTGACGAGCAGTCTTGTTATAGGTATACGTGCTGGAACTAAAACCCGAGGTCATAATAGAATTGCTGACGGACAATGAACTCAGAGTAGAAACCGTGGACAGCATCGGCGGCGCAACGGGATTTTTTGTGATATTTACCGTATATGTAGACTCATACCTAGTATCCTCAGCGACCACACGCACTGCCACAGAGGATGTTCCAACCAGGATATTGATCTGGCTCCCGGATATATTCCCATTCCTGTCACTTGGCGTTATAAACACCTGTTGGGCAGAGTGATTCTTCTGATAAGACACCGTGGCGCTCGAAATCAACGACCCTGCAGTTCTGTTGTAGGTATACGTGCCAGAACTAAACCCTGAGGTCATGACGCCATTGTCGATGGACAGTGATCTCAGCTTGGAATCCGTGGACAGGACCGGTGGCGTTATATTGCGTGTTCGCGTGATGTTGACCGTATAGGTGGATGAGTATCCGGTATCCTCAGCAGTCACAAGGAAAGACACCGGAGATGTTCCATAGGGAATATTGATCTGGTGCCCGACTGAAGAAGACGTATCAATCGGTGTGACAGTGACTCTTGCTCCAGAGTGCATAGTCGTCCACGACACCGTGGCGGTCGAGGTGGATGAGCCAGCAGTCCTGTTGTAGTTATACGTGCTGGATCTAAAACCTGATGTCATGACTCCGCTGATTGTCAAAGCGCTTAAACGAGCATCCCTGGACAGGACCCGCGGTGGCGGCGGTGGCGGCACATATCGCGTTCGGGTTATGCTGACCGTATAGGTCGATTCATAATTTGTGTCCTCAGCCACAACACGCAGCTCCACCGAGGATGTTCCATATGGAA
>DAOUHG010000003.1:0-15480 GCA_034428835.1 Dehalococcoidia bacterium | reverse complement strand
TGAGATCGAGTCATTCGACATTTCGGTATGGAGTCAACCAGGAGAGGACGATTCTTGGATGTTGGTTATGATCATATTCATAAAGTCGGGGTGGGACCGTGTAAAGAGTGTTCGCAGATCCTTACTTGCCCACCTTGATGAGTTGTCACGTGGCTGGCTGCCGGAGCAGAGGGAAGACTACCGAAGGCGAGTCCACTTTGAGGTGTTTCCGACCAGCCCATGAAGCCGTTGGACTTTTACTGTCTGGGAATTGAACTATCGGAAGACGCTCACACCGAGGCGCGACAACGCACCGTGGTCAATCGACTCTACTACGGACTGCATCACGAAGCCTGTTGCAGACTGTTCAGGGAGCATCCGTCTCCGCCTTCTCAGCCCTTGAATCGTAATCGCAGACACACAGATTTGTCCTACCGTTTCCGTGAGTTGAACGAGTCACACTCTACTGAGGTAGCTCAACTCTTGGTGACACTTTCAAGATTGCGCAGTGAGTCCGACTATCAATTGACGCCACCACTTCGACATAGAAATCGTTCATATCAACCTGTACAGGTTATGGAGCTTGCGATTGGATTTGCTCGTCAACTCCTTGAAGCCTTGGACAGTTACTCTGAGGGTGAGGCTCCGGATGGATGCAACTGTCCGGAAGCATATTCGAGCGGCTGAAGGAGCCTATGAGACGTGAACAAAATCGTTCAGACATTCGCTGAAGCAGTCGCCGATATACCTGACGGGGCGACGTTGATGATAGACGGGTTTGCCGGGCCGGGCGGGACGCCGCAGAACCTGATTCGCGCGCTTCGTGAGCATGGGGCGAAGGGGTTGACTATCATCTCCAACACGGCCGGGCTTGCTTCGGTGATAGGATTCGGGACGATTCCGGGAGACACTCCCACCGACATCGGCGTGCTGGTGGAGAACCAGCAGATCAAGAAAGTGATCGCGTCCTTTCCCGTGTCGCCTTCTCCATCGCGACCAACAGCGTTTGAGACCGCTTACCTCGAAGGAAAGGTGGACCTCGAAGTTGTGCCCCAGGGTACGCTGGCCGAGCGAATCAGAGCTGGCGGAGCCGGCATCCCGGCGTTCTACACGCCGACGGGCGTAGGGACGTTGATGGAGGAGGGCAAGGAGGTGCGCGAGTTCGACGGTCGCAAGTACCTTCTGGAGTTGGCGCTGAAGGCGGACTTCGCCCTATTGCGCGCCCATCGGTCGGACACACTCGGCAATATGCAGTATCGGGGCACGTCGAGGAACTTCAACGGAGTGATGGCGACCTCTGCTGATATTGTCGTAATGGAGGTCGATGAGATCGTGGAACCGGGTGAGATGGATCCAGGCGCAGTCCATACACCCGGCATCTACGTCGACCGGATCGTCAGGATCGGATAGCGCACGGCTGGGTCGTATCAGGCTAGGAATTGCCCGGCTCGACTCCTAAGTGCCGAGGTCCCAGAGGAAAACTGTTATGAATAAAGAGAGATTCAACCGGGAGATCGTGGCCATGCGGGTCGCGCGCGAGCTGCAGGACGGCGACGTGGTGAATCTCGGGATAGGTATACCAACGCTGTGCTCGCAGTTCATACCCGAGGGTCGGAGCGTGGTGTACCACAGCGAGAGTGGCGTGCTGGGCTACGGTCCAATGGCTGCGCCTGGGGAGGAGGACATTGACCTCATCAACGCTGGGGGACAATTCCTGGCGCCGAACCCGGGCATGTCGTTCTTTAACTCTGTCGAAGGGTTCGCGATGATCCGGGGCGGTCATATTGACGTCGCGGTGCTGGGCGCCTTGCAAGTCTCGGAGTGCGGCGACCTGGCCAATTGGATGCTGCCCGAGCGCGGGATCGGCAATGTCGGTGGAGCTATGGATCTCGCCTTCGGGGCCAAGCGGATCATCGTCGCGATGGAGCACTCTGATCGCAACGGCAATTCCAAAATCGTACGTGAATGCGACTTTCCGCTGACAGCGCCGGGGTGCGTCAGCCTGATCGTGACCGATGTCGCCGTAATCAGGGTCGAGGCAGACGGTCTGCTACTGACCGAGGTCGTGCCGGGGTGGACGGCGGATGACGTACAGGAGATCACCGAGCCGACGCTAGCGGTGTCGCCGAACCTGGGAGACTTTCGGCTGTGACTCTCTACCTGTAATGCCGGTCCAGCTCTGACGAGTAGGACGTGCCGAGGCGGTGGGCGTTCTCGTCCAGCCAATCCGAGAGGTGGGTTGCGCCGGGAGGCGGCTCTCCGGATTTCGAAACCATCAGGTCGCCGGCCAGTCCCTCGATTTCGTCCCGGCTCAGCACGATGTCTCTCACCAGGAGTCCGAGGAGATTGGCCGAAGCCAGAGCGACGGACGTCGGGACGTGCATCAGCCGTGCGGATGCACCGGTCTTATGCCTGATGAGGCTGACCAGCTCTTCGTAGGCGAAGACCTCTGGGCCGACGGCGTCCAATTCGATATTCTCATCGCTGTCGAGATGAGCAACGGCGAGATCAGCGATGTCCTCGACGAAGATCGGCTGGAGCCGGTAGTTACCTGAGCCCGGTATCGGGAACACTGGGAACTTCCTGAGCATCCACGCGATGTTGTTGAGCAGGATGTCCTCCCTGCCGAAGATGAGGGTCGGCCTGAGTATGGCATAGGACAGCCCAGAGGCACGGAGCGCTTCCTCGACCTGCGCCTTGCCTCGGAAGTAGGGCAAGGGGGAGTCCAGGGTCGCGTTGGTTACGCTGATATGAACGACACGTCTGATCTCGGCGGCCTTCGCGGCGTCAAACAGCGTCCGCAACTGACCGACGACGCGCTCGTGGGTCATGTCCTTGTAGGCCAGACGTATCCAATAGGTGTTGAACAGCGTGTCCGCTCCCTCCAGACTGCGGGCCAGCGCATCAGGATCGTCGAAACTGTATGGGAGCATGGTGACGCGGTCGCCGAACGGACTCGGACGGTCGGGGTGCCCGGTGAGCGAACGCACCCCGTGTCCGAGGTCGAGCAGTCGCTGAGTGATGTATCTGCCTGTGTAGCCGGTTGCTCCTGTTACGATGTGTGTTTGAGGCATGATCCAGTCCACCTATGTCAGATTCCACCTGGGCATGCTGGCGGCCTCGGCTCTCAGCCTGTCAGGAAGCCAGTCGCGAACTTCGTCTGAGACGTAGAAGACGGGTCGGATCAGGTCGGACTCTGACTCGATCATTCCCTCCTCGATCGCTGTACTCGCGACCGGCGTGTTGGGCAGCACTCTCGATCCGAGGCGCAGGACAGCGAATGCAGGCTCGACCTGCCTGAGCAGGCTCAACTTCTGATCAACGGTGTCCTCACTCTCGCCTGGCTCGCCGAAGCTGATGTTGAGCGAAAACGGAAGATCGGCCTCTTGGCACAAGTGTCCCATAACGCCAAGTCCGTTCAGTCTGTCTCCCAATTCTCCTCCGCCCCTGCCAGACTCTGCCAGAAGCGCTAGGGAGCAGCCAGACTCCTTCATCAGTTGAACCAACTCATCGTCGCCGTGCCCGGGACGCACGTAGCTGTTCCACCTGATCTTGAGGCCGGAGTCGATAATGGCGCGACAAAGTGTCTTGGCATGGTCGACAGGAATGTTGAACCCCGAGTCTATGAAGAATATCTTGTTGATCCCGAACTCCGAGTTCAGACCCTTGACCTCATCGACAACCTCATCGGGGTCACGGATTCGCCAGTCGCTGCCATCGAATCCGTCGCCGGATGTCGGGTAGTATGCCTGCGCCAGCTTGGTGACCACACCCACGCCGAACCCGGAGCCGTTGTACTTCCGCATGTCCAGCAGATCGAGCCTGGGAGAGCTATGGAAGTCGGACGTGAATCTGCCCTGGCTGACTACGACCTCCCCATCCCGCCGGTACACGACTCCAGGGATGTCGGTGTAGTCGTCTCCCGAATCCAGCCTGTCCACCAGGGACGCGAATGCTTCGGCTGCGTCCCCTGCTATCCCTAGGTCTGCGCCGACAAACTCCAGGCACTCGGCGGGCAGAATGCTGAACGCTGGCCCTCCGCATAAGATGGCCGCGTCGCTCGACTCGCGTATGCGATCAACAATGTCCTTCACAGGGGGCAGATTCCAAACTGGGTTGAAGTAGCTCTGGTTGTCGAGGTTTCGGATTGAGAGGCCTATCAGGTCGGGTTGAAAGTTCCTTACGGTTTCTTCGACATCGGACGGGCCGTCGTCCGAGAACATGAGGTCCAGGACACGCATCTGGTGGCGGTCTTCGTCTACGGCGGCGGCGATGTACGCCAACCCGATCGGCACGGGTCGGACGACCATTCGGTCCATGAAGCGGTCGGTCTGGTTGGTGGCTATGAGCAGAATTCTCATGTCTGTCACTCCGGTGGTGCAGGCCCTAGTGTGAGGATAACACAGAGGACGTAGACTCTCTCTTATGGACTCTGTTTGACCTGCTGATGGCAATGGTGTACAACCACGACATACGCAGGTAGGACACAGTTTCCCATTCAGGAATGAACTCATATGCCATCTTCAGATGTTGTCGGAAAGGTGCAGACGGTTCTCGGGCCAATCGATCCAGGGGACCTCGGAACCACGCTCACGCATGAACACCTTCTTATCGATCTCTCTGTATTGTTCGACACCCCGCCGGTGGAGGCCAGCGCGCGCGACCGGTTCTACGCGCCTCTGACGCCGGAGACGCTGGGATACATTCGATTTCACCATGCGCCCCACTACGACAACTCGCGGCTACTCGATGTCGAGACTGCGATCGACGAGGCCGCGCTATACAAGCAGTACGGCGGCGTGTCGCTGGTCGATGCCACAAGCATCGGCATCGCCCGCGACCCGGTTGGGTTGGCGCGCATATCGCGAGCTACCGGAGTCAACATAGTTATGGGCGCGGCATTCTACGTGGACGTAGCGCATCCACATTACGTTAGCGAGCGCAGCGAGGAAGAACTGGCCGAGCAGATCGTCCGTGACGTCACAGAGGGTGTGGACGGTACCGGCATCCGGTCCGGCATCATCGGGGAGGTCGGCTGCTCGTGGCCTCTGACTGACAACGAGCGTAAGGTGGTCAGGGCTGCCGCGATGGCGCAGAGAGCGACCGGAGCGCCGATACTGATTCATCCGGGGCGGGATGAAACATCGCCGCTTCGGATCATGGAGGTCCTTGACGAGGCCGGCGCAGATCTTAGCCGCACTATCATCGGCCATCTGGACCGGACGGTGTTCGAATGGTCAACGCTGACTGCCATTGGAGAGGCCGGATGCTACTTCGAGTGGGACCTGTTCGGGACTGAGGGTGCTCACTACCGGATGAACCTGGACATACAGCACCCCAACGACGGCACGAAGCTGTCGGACATCGCTTGGCTGGTCTCTGAGGGGTACGGCGAGAAGATCGTGATAGCGCACGATATCTGCTCCAAGCACAGGCTTTTGAAGTACGGCGGACACGGTTACTTCTACATCCTGGCGCAGGTTGTCCCGATGATGCGCAGGAAAGGGTTCAGCGAGGAGTCGATCCAGAACATACTCGTGAACAACCCGGCATCGATTCTGACGTTCGTAAAGCCTGGTTGATTTTGATTCCAGAGATGACACCACAAGAATTAGAGAACAGTTAAGAGCTGAGGATCGGACAGGAGACTACAGATGACAACCACACACGACCAGGATTGGGAATACGGTCTGCGCGACGAGGGACACGAGGGCGGAGGCGAGGGGCCGGTGGTACTTGGAGAAGGCGACTTCAAGTACGAGGTATCTGGCGCCAACTGGGGCACTCTGCCCGAGGGTTGGGTGTACAAAGAGGGCACGGCTGTCGACGTCAACTCCAAAGACCAGGTGTACGTGTTCAATCGAGGCACGTGCCCGATGATAATCTTCGACACCGAGGGCAACATCATTGATACATGGGGAGAGGGCGTGTTCGCCAACCCTCATGGCGTCACTATCGCGCCGGACGACACCGTGTTCTGCGTGGACAACGGCGACAGCACCGTCCGCAAATTCACCGCTGACGGCAAGCTGCTGATGACGCTCGGTACTGCCCATAAGCCAGCGCCCAAGATGAGTGGCAAGCCGTTCAGCGTCCCTGCGCACGTTGCCATAGACCGGCGCAATGGCGAGTTCTACGTCGCCGACGGGTACTCCAACGCGAGAGTGCACAAGTACACGCCCGACGGTGACTACCTGTTCTCTTGGGGCGAGTCTGGCACGGGCGAGGGGCAGTTCAACATCGTCCACAACATCACCACAGACAGCGAGGGCTGGGTGTATGTCGCGGACCGCGAAAACCACCGAATCCAGATATTCAGCCCGGAGGGCAAGTTCGAGACTCAGTGGGTGAATCTGTCACGGGCCGCTGCAATCTGCATAGACCACCACTCAGGCCAGGAGCTTGTCTATATCGGCGAGTACTTCGCGGGTATCGCTACGAACGACATCGGCACCGACCTCGGTCCGAGAGTGACGATAATGGACACGAAAGGCAACGTGCTCGCCCGTGTGGGCCGCGCGAGTTATGGCGCGCAGAGTGGACGGTTCTACTCACCGCACGGCATAGCCGTCGACTCGCGTGGCGACATCTACGTAGCCGAGGTCTCCTGGAGCGACTACGGCAGCAAGATGGACCCGCCGCGTGAGCTGCGCTCGATGCAGAAGCTTGTGAAGGTGGCGAGTAGTGAATAGTGAATTTGGAATTGTGAAGGAAATACCTGCATAACGAGGAGGCAGTGAGATATGGCGGTCGAGTTTGGCAGCATCCAGACCGTGGATCTGCGCGAAGCCTGGCGCCATGAGGCGAATGACTTCACCCCGTGGCTTGCGGACAACCTGGACAGGCTTTCGGAGGCGGTTGGCATTCCGCTTGAGCGAGAAGGCACCGAGGTGCAGGTGGAGCAATTCTACGCAGACATCCTTGCGCGTAATCCGCTGGATGACAGCGTTGTACTGATAGAAAATCAGCTGGAGTGGTCTGACCATACACACTTGGGACAGATCCTCACGTATCTCGCCGGACTCGAAGCCCGAACCGTGATATGGGTTGCGCGGGATTTTGAGCCAGCGCATCTCTCGGCGATACGCTGGCTGAATGAGAATACGACCGACTCATTCGCGTTCTTCGCCATACGGGTGAAGGTAGTGAGAATCTGCGATTCTCCGGTTGTACCAATCTTCGAGATTCTGGAGCGGCCGAGCGAGTGGGATCGGAAGATTCGCGCTATAGCGGAGGAAAAGCGCGACGGCCTGAGCCAAGGCGGCCAACCATGACGGCGTCCGCAGAGGCTTTGCGGGCCATAATCCCGATTATCCTATTGAGGATACGGGGCTCAAAATCAGGCGGGTTCTGGCTCTGGGGGCTGTGGGACTGTGGATAGCTAAATCGGACGGAAGATCGTCCGAGCCAGAGTTGGAGCTTGTAGAGCCATATCTTCCTGCTCTGGCGACAGCGCTTGGAGGAGACCTAGAGAGACTACGCAATACGAATTACACGGCTTACAAGTCACTGTCAATCGATACGGAAGAACGCGAAAATTGGCCGAGGGCCGTAAAGTGGCTTCACGACCAACTTTCGATATACCGTGACGCACTCACGGGAACGACTTCCGCTCCCGCGCAAGACTCCCCGGTCGAATAAACCAGCTACTTCATCATTGGAGGACACCCTTTGACTATATCGACAGACTCCAGACAGACCTTGACGATGGATGACATCTCCGATCTGGCTGACCACTACAACTCCGACCCGCGTAACCGGCTGATGCAGAACGCGGTCACTCAGCGCGACGTTAACGAGATCGCGCTCGACCACCGTATCGCTACGGAGGCGACGCATACGTTCTCGACGGTGCTCGACGACTGGTCTCCGACCCAGCAGGGCGCGTCCGGCAGATGCTGGCTGTTCAGTGGGCTGAACCTGTTCCGCGTGGATACGATGGGGAAGCTCAACACGCGGAAGTTCGAATACAGCCAGAGCTATATGATGTTCTGGGACAAGGTTGAGCGCACGAACTTCGTGCTCGAATCGGTGATAGAGACCGCCGACCGCCCCATAGACGACCGAATCGTCCAGCACCTTATGGCGGCGCCGGTCGAAGATGCGGGCCAGTGGGACATGTTCGTCAACTTGGTGGACAAGTACGGCGTCGTTCCCAAGGAAGCGATGCCTGAGACTGAGAGTTCGGGCAAGACGCGCCAGATGAACAACATGCTGTACTATCAGGTGCGTCAGGGGGCGGCGACGATCCGGCGACTGTACCAGGAGGAGGCCGGACTGGACGCGATGCGGCAGGCGAAGCTCGATACACTCAAGTCCGTCTATCGTATCCTGTGTATTCACCTCGGCGACCCGCCCGCAGTCGTGGACTGGCAGTGGCGAGACAGGGACGGGGAGTTCCATCGCGACGGCGAATTGACGCCGCTGGAGTTCGCTGAAAGGTACGTCACAACCGGCTACAGGGACCTGGTCTGCCTGGTGAACGATCCCAGACCCGACCACCCGTACTTGCAGACTTATACCATAGGCTATCTCGGCAACGTTGTCGGCGCGCGGTCGGTGCGATACCTGAATGTGCCGATAGAGGTAATGAAGGACATTACGCGGCGTCAGATCGAGGACGGGCGTCCGGTCTGGATGGGCTGCGACACAGGGAAGCAGAATCACCGCAAGCTGGGACTGTGGGACGCGGAGCTATTCGACTACGCGGGGGTATATGGCTCCGAGTTCGGGATGGACAAGGCGGCTCGTCTCCAGTACGGACAAACCCAGATGACCCATGCGATGCTTTTTACGGGTGTAGACGTGGTCGACGGCGCTCCCCGGCGCTGGCGCGTTGAGAACAGCTACGGCGATACGGTTGGAGACAAGGGGTTCTTCATGATGAACGACTCCTGGTTCGACGAGTACATGTTCGAGATAGCCGCCCCGCGCAACTACCTGTCGAAAGAGATCATCGCTGCGCTCGATACCGAACCTATCATTCTCCCACCGTGGGACCCGATGGGTGCGCTTGCCTGAATCAAAAGCAACTCAAATGGATTGTACCGTCAGCACGGAGGCCGGACATGACTATCGGAATATCAACTCCACTGCCCGCTTATAAGGTCACTGCCGCGTTCATGGCGTCGAAGGCCGAAGAGCTAGGGTTCGAGTCGATCTGGTACGCCGAGCATCCGGTGCTGCCTGTCGAGTCGGACAGCCCGTTTCCGGGTTCGGAAGATGGTGTGATTCCCTGGACGTACGCCCACTTCGCAGACCCGTACATCGCGCTGGCGCAGGCGTCGGGAGCGACCAGCACGATCAAGCTCGGAACCGGAATCACATTGATTCCAGAGCGCAACCCGCTCGTGCTCGCAAAGACAGTATCGACCCTCGACCTGTTCAGCGGTGGCCGGTTCATCTTGGGAATCGGCACGGGATGGCATCGTGAGGAGACCACAATAATGGGTGGTGACTTCGATCACCGATGGACTCAGACCAAGGAGTCTCTGCTGGCGCTGAAGGAGCTGTGGACCAAGGACGAAGCCGAGTTCCACGGCAATTACTACGACTTCCCGCCGGTGCAGATGTACCCTAAGCCCGCCCAGAAACCGCATCCGCCGATCCTGATCGGAGGAATGGCGCGTAGAGTGCTCCAGCGCATTGTCGAGGTCGGAGACGGATGGCTGCCCAACCGAGTCACGCCTGAGATCATCGAGAACAGCAGGCGACAGCTTGACGCGCTCGCCGAAGAGCGGGGACGCGATCCGAGCTCGATCAGCATCTCGGTCTACGGTCAGCCAGCCGACCGGCAGAACGCCCAGGACTTTCTAAACGCTGGAGCCAACCGGGTGATTGTGCGCCCCGAGCTTCGAGAGACGGAGCAGGAGATGTCGGAGCAGCTTGAGAGTATCGCGGAGGCGGTGCTGTAGGCGGCCTAAGATCGACCGCCGCCTGAATCGCTGCGATGGTGAACATGTGGGTAGGAAGATGGACCGCCTGCCCCGGTGCCTGTTGCTATCTTAGACAGGTCTGACTCATCCTGATACAATTCGCGGCGATCCAGGATAGTCACAGTGCGAGAGAGGTGCAAAACTCCGAATTCCTACCCGTCATTCCCGCGAAAGCGGGAATCCACAGGCCAGCAACCATCGTTGCCATACTGGACTCCCGCTTTCGCGGGAGTGACGAGACTACTTCCGACGGAGTTCTGTACTTGCCTCACAGTGCCTAGCGCAAGTATTCCCTGCGAGTTAAGGAGAAGTTTCCATGAAAGCCGTCGTGTACCAGGGACCATTCAGCGTCGCGGTTGAGGAAGTTCCCGACCCGGAGTTGCAGCATCCAAACGATGTGATCGTCAGGATCACGTCGAGTTGCATCTGTGGTTCCGACCTGCACATGTACGAGGGCCGTACTGCCGCAGAACCAGGCATTGTTTTTGGCCACGAGAATATGGGGGTCATAGAAGAGGTCGGGTCTGCGGTCAAGTCGTTGTCCGCGGGTGACAGGGTCGTAATGCCCTTCAACGTCGGTTGCGGGTTCTGCAAGAACTGCCAGCGGGGCTTTACCGGGTTCTGCGTCACGGTGAACCCCGGTTTCGCCGGAGGCGCTTATGGATACGTGGCCATGGGGCCCTGGCGCGGCGGACAGGCCGAGTACCTGCAGGTGCCGCATGCCGACTTCAACTGCCTGCCACTTCCCGCCGGTGACGAGTTCGAGGCCGATTTCGCGCTGCTGGCAGATATTTTCCCAACGGGCTACCACGGAGCCGAACTGGCGGACGTAAGCCCGGGCGAGAGTGTCGCGGTCTGGGGAGCGGGCCCGGTGGGGCTTATGGCAACCTATAGCTGTGTCATCAGGGGCGCGGCCCAGGTCTATACCATCGACCACGTCCAGGAGCGATTGGACAAGGCTAGCGAGGTTGGAGCTATCCCAATCAACTTCGACGAGGGTGATCCGGTCCAGCAGATCAGAGAGATGCGAAGCGGCGATGGCGTGGACAAGACGATCGACGCCGTAGGCTATCAGGCAGCCTCTCAGGGGTCGTCCGCAGCGGGCGGCGAGCAGGACGAGGTCCCCAACGTGGTGCTCAACCAGATGATCGATCTCATCAATCCTACCGGGATCATGGGTATCCCCGGGCTGTACGTACCCTCCGATCCTGGAGGAGTTGACGAGGCCGCCAAGCGGGGCGCTCTGTCCATCAACTTCGGCAGACTTTTCGAGAAGGGCCTGCGGCTGGGCACGGGTCAGTGCAACGTCAAGCAGTACAACGCCTATCTTCGCGACCTGATCATTTCCGGTAGGGCGACGCCCAGCTTTGTGGTATCCCACGAGGTGCCGCTGGACGATGCAGTCGATGCTTACGACAAGTTCGACAAGCGGATCGACGGCTACACCAAAGTCATCCTCAACCCGTAATTTCAACCCCTGCCCCATCTGTCAGGAGCTGCGGACGGGGCAGGTGACTCACTTCCTCAGCCATGTAGAATTCCGTGTACGGAGGTTGGATCATGCGTGTAGGCAGCGGCGAGAATTCATACGAGTGGATTGACGACTGGGCAGCGATTCCCGAATCCGAGAGCTCCCGAATGGGTTGGGCGCATCCTGGGATTGTGGTGACCGAGTCCGGAAACGTCATAACCTGCCACCCCGGCGATCCGAATGTGATGACTTTCGACCGCGATGGGAATCTCCTGGGCTCGTGGCAGGGCGATTTTGCCGACGCGCATGGCATCACGCTGGTCAACGAGGACGGAACCGAGTACCTGTGGATCGCGGACAACGGCTCCAAGAGGAGTCACCTGCACGACTATGGCTACCCGCCGGGTGCAGACAGTGACTCCGGGCAGGTCTTGAAGACCACGCTGGATGGCGATGTCGTGATGAGGCTGGAGACGCCCCCCCACTCCGTTTACGAGAACATGCGTTACTCTCCGACGACAGTGGCCGTCAATGAGGAGCGACATGGTGGGAACGGCGACATCTGGGTGGGTGATGGCTACGGCGCCAGCTACGTCCACAGGTTTACAAGGAGTGGCGATTACGTAGGCAGCATCAATGGAGAGGAAGGGGCGGGAAGGTACAACTGCCCCCACGGCATTTACATCGACTGGCGCAGGTCTGAGCCGGAACTATATGTGGCAGACCGTGCCAATGCCCGCGTTCAGGTGTACGACCTTGAAGGCGGCTTCAAGCGCTCATTCGGCACTGACTTCCTAACCACGCCGAGCGGGTTCGTAACCCATGGTGATCTGATGGTCATCGCGGAGCTGCGCGCCCGTCTGGCAATCACTGATCTGGACGACAATCTGGTCACGTACCTTGGTGACAACGAGCAGGTCTGCAACGTAGACGGCTGGCCGAACAATGCGAACGAGCAGGGGCAGATCGTCCCCACCGCGTTACTGGAGACTGGCAAGTTCAATAGTCCCCACGGGTTGGCTGTTGATCCCGACGGAAACCTGTACGTGGCCGAATGGCTAATCGGTGGCCGCGTGATTAAGCTGAACCGGTCTTAATTCGCCGCCGCCGTGGAGCATTCTCCCTACGTTGCTTCCCTCAGTTAGCCCCGGCAGTGACCTCTTAGCAGGTTTTCAGGCCGAGATCAGGCGCGGGCTGGCAGGCGAACAGAGCTCTATCGCCATGCACCCGTCCTTTGTAGGCCGGCCGTCTGGGAGAGAGCAGGGCCGATTTATAGTTCTCGACCTCGGCGGGACGAACGTCCGCGTCACGGTACTGGACATGCGTGGCGACGGCTCTGTGAAAGTGCTGAAGAGCGATGGCGTCCGGCTGCCATCAACCGTCGGCTGCTCCGATGACCTGTTCCGACCTGTCGCGAGGTTCGTCGGGGAGATGCTGGATGACGGTACCGACTACACTCTCGGGTTTATCTTCGCGTTTCCGGTGGAGCAGACCGGGGTTCGCAGCGGGCGTCTCACCAAGTGGACCAAGGAGTTCGCCTTCTCCGGTGTGGAGGGCAAGGATGTCGTCAGGCTTCTCGAAGATGCCATCAGGCGAGAGTCGGACGCTCTCTCGGCCCTGCGTCGACTGAACATCGGGGCCCTGGCCAACGACACTGTCGGCGTGCTAGCCGCCGGCGCGCGGCTCGATTCCCGCTGCGACATGGGGCTGATAGTCGCCACTGGCATGAACCTGGCTGTAGCGGTTCCTGCCGGGATGATCCCCAAAGACATTCCAGGCAGCGGCGCCGCTGGCGAGATGCTGTTCAATATGGAGTGCGGCAACTTCGCAGGGGTGGGGTCGGTACAGACTCGATATGACCGGCAGTTGGACGCCGAGTCGGATACGGAGGGTCAGCTTCTTGAGAAGATGATCTCAGGCCGCTATCTTGGCGAAATCGTCCGGCTCATCGTTGCGCATCGGTCGTCGCAGGGCGAGAGCTTCCGGGGCTGGATGGCAGAGAACAGCGCGTTCCGGGAGTCGTACGCTTTTACGACCGAGCATGTTTCGGACATCGCCCACGACTCTTCCCCAGATCTCGCCGCTACAAGGATGATTCTTCAGGGATTAGGTGTGACGGAGGTTGCCGAAGGTGATCGGCGGTGCTTGCGAGAAATCTGCGTCAGTGTGGGCAGAAGGTCGGCGCGGCTGGTGGCGATGGCCATAGTCGCGACGGCGACCTATGTCGACCCCGAGCTTGAGCGAGAGCACCTGGTTGCCGCCGATGGTAGCCTGTATAGAGGCTTTCCAGGCTACCAGGCCGAAGTGGAGCAAGGCATCGCGGGACTACTCGGCGATAGGGCAGACCGAGTCAGGGTAGCTTATCTACGCGAAGGATCAGGAACCGGCGCGGCAGTGCTGGCGGCTATGTCTGTCGGATAAATGCGTCACCAGTCGAGGCCTACCGCCGTGGTCAGAAACCCGGTGAAGGGTGAAGCGATCTCGCAGGCGTTCGCGTACACGTCGATGAAGTCGGGTGAACATGCTTGTTCTTCGGTGAAGTTCGTGGTGGCGACGAACGACTTTAGCTTTAGCTGATCGATCAACGGATGGTCTGGGTCGATTCCCCGAGGTGGGCGCTTGAGCGATTCGCCCTCAAGCTCATACATCGAAATAAACTCTTCGTTGTTGACGATGCTCTTCCACCTGTCCGGGTTTGCGACTATCGAACCCCTGATCTTGCCGACGGTAGCGGAGTTCGGACGCCAGATCCCGGCCCCCGCGAACAGAAAGCCCGGCTGGAGGTGCAGGTAGAGACCGGGACCGTGCACCTCGCGTCCAACCTCGTGGCGGAAGTGGACGCCCGCGTTGGTCTTGTATGGGCTCTTGTCCTTCGAGAAGCGGACGTCCCTATATATGCGGAAAACTGATCCGCCGGACAGCCTTGGGTCGGCGACCATGTGAGGACTGATCTCCCGGAGTTTCTCCCCGAAATCGGCGACGAACTGGACGAGAGCATCGCGGACGTCCCGCTCGTAGCGGGCCTTGTTGTCCTGGAACCACTCTCGATTGTTGTTGTCAGCAAGCTCAGACAGAAACTCGAACAAGGCCAGTGTGAAGTGGGTCGATGAGGTCATCGTCTCTCCGGAGGTGAGGTAGCGGTGTCCGTCCTCTTTTGAGGAGGTCGTTTGATCGTCATTGTAGGAGCGGCACAGCGCGTGTCGCTAGGCGGACAGACTTGAGAAATCGGCTTTCGTTATGTGGTACCGTATGAGAAATTGACATAGGGGAGACCATGGCGCAGTCAGACATCAGGCTCATTGCCCACCTCATGCGGCGGGCAGGATTCGGCTCTACTCGCGAAGAGCTTGACGCAAACGCGGCAAAGGGGTACGAGGCGACAGTCGAGGATCTGCTGAACCCAAGGGATATCGAGTGGCTCGGCGACGACATGGTCAGACGTTTTGACCTTGAGGCGTCTGGCATGATTAACGCGCCCGGCTCCGCCCGAAACTGGGTCTATCGCATGATTACGACCAACGCGCCTCTATTGGAGAAGATGGCCCTCTTCTGGCATGGGATTTTCGCCACCGGAGTGCCAAAGGTCATCAACGGTAGGGTGCTGTACGACCAGATAAATCTGTTCCGCAGGCACGGCCTGGATAGCTTCGACTCCATACTGTTGAGGCTTGCGAAGGACCCGGCAATGATTGTCTGGCTGGACAATCAGGAGAATCACAGCGATGCGATCAACGAGAACTGGGCCCGCGAGCTGCTTGAACTGTTCTCGATGGGCGTCGGCAACTACACCGAGGACGACATAAAGGAATGCGCACGCGCTTTTACAGGCTGGACCATAGGCAACACAGAGTACATGATCGTGCGTTCACAGAGGGACTCAGATTGGCCGTACGGGCGAATCGCCTATCACTTCGACTACAGACCTGAAGATCATGACGATGGCGAGAAGACCTTTCTGGGACACCGGGGCAACTTAAATGGCCAAGACATCATAGATATCGTGTGCCGGCAGGAGTCCACGGCCCGTTTCATCTCCAGGCATCTCTACCACTTCTTCGTCGCAGACGAGCCTCCTGTCCCGTCCTGGCCGTACAC
>DAOUHG010000002.1:0-3732 GCA_034428835.1 Dehalococcoidia bacterium | reverse complement strand
GTCGCAGGGTGGCCAGGGACAACACACCGTGAAGTATCGTTGGCGCACACTTCAGTTGCTGCCGGGTATTGAGCGACCGAGTCATGCAGGGTCGCACGTGGAGGTGATCGAGATGCTGGACGGTCAGCTAGTCGTTGAGCACCATGGACACATCATCCCCAGCCAGGAGGTCCCGCCCCGTCCGGGCATCCTGGGCAGCTTCAACGAACGATCTCCACACGAGTTCGTTCCACAGATCGATCGCAACGGTCTCGGTGGGAGATGGACTGAAGTACTGGCGTCACTCGACGCGGAGCGAGCGACCGGTGAGGCTCATGACGCCGCCGCTGCCAACGGCGCCTCAGGTGCTCGGAGTGGAGCAATCGGTTCCAGAAGGAAGCCCACGCCACTTCAGATAGCAAGGTGGAGAGCTGTACAGAAGGCGAAGTGCAGGGGGTTGTCGATTCGTGGGATTGCTCGGGAGTTGGGTATCCGTAGGAGCACGGCCAGGAAAAACATGGAAGCTGAGAGTCCACCCTTGGCGCGTTCGAGTACCAGCGGGGTCCACTTGATCTGATAACATGCCGAACCGAGCGGGTGACTTCTTCCGTGAACAGTTAGGCGGACATAATCGCTGAACATCGACACAATGACGGTACTCGTCCCAGTCCGGGTCATAAGATTCCCATTGCCGCATTTGGGGAGAATCGGACAGGTCTGAGTACTTATTCGGCAGGGTCTTTTCTCTTACTCGTCTCGTCCTTGGCTTCCAGTGGAGCGCCTCAGAACCTGTAGTTCGAATGTAACTTGCGGTGTGCCTACAGGTTGAACTGAGGTTCGAGGTAGTCCTTGTCCTTGAAATACACTTGGAGCCGGCACCTGATTCCGTCCGTGATTACGATCCGGTCCTGCTCGTCTATCGCGATGCCCCCCGGACGACGGAAGTGACCAAGGGTCACCAGCTCGTTCGCGTCCACTCGCTGGTACGCCCTCACGTAGTCAGGGTTCGAGTCCATGAAGTCTTGACCCCACTTGGAGAATCTTCGTGCATCTCCATAGAGACCAGCAATGATGTCGCCGTCAGGGTAGTAGATCTGGACCCTATCGTTGCCCCAGTCCGTTACGTACACGTCGCCGTCGCTGTCCACGGCAATGTCTGAGGGCCTGCTGAGTTGGCCCCCGTCATCGAACGTGGAGCCGAACCTCATCAGGAACTCTCCGTCCCGTGAGAACTTCTGAACTCTGTCATTGCCCCAATCCGCGACGTAGACGTCGTCGTTCTGGTCGATCGTGATTCCCCAGGGGCGGTCGAACTGCCCGTCCTCGCTGCCCTGCTCACCCCAGGCGGTGAGGAATTGTCCATCCTTGGTGAACTGCTGGACCCTGGCATTATGGCTGTCCACGATCCAAAGATTGTCGTCACTATCGAACGTCAACCCCGCAGGTCTGTTCAGAAGTCCCTCTTCAGTCCCGTGCTCGCCCCACTTCGCCAAATGTTCTCCCTCGGAACTGTAAACATTGACGAAGTGTCCGAATCCGTCGGCACAATAGATGTTGCCGTCCTGGTCGATCGCGAGACCTTCCGGCCAGGTGAAGTCACCCTCTCCGAATTCGCCCACGAAGTCCTCGTCGATCGTGGCGACCGTAATCGGAGCTCCGGCCCTCCCTCCACTATTGAGCACGTAGATCGTGCCTTCAGAGGTGGTCGCAACCGAGGTTGGATGCCAGAACCCTCTGCCTCTCCCGGAGAGCCAGCCTATGGGATGACTAAAGTGCCAGGTGCGACCGGCTACGGTTTTTGTCTGCATGACTCTGACTCCAGTGTGGTTCTCTGGTCCGCTGCTGTCCCCAGGCGAGAAGTGCCTGCCTCCGCCAAGCATGGTAGGCAATAGTGGCCAGCCATCCCCAACATTAGCGATGGCTGCTTTTCAACTCAGGTGCCCAGCCTCGGCTTGGGCCTGGTCGTTACGCTAGGCCGTATTGCCGTTGGTCTCGACGAACTTCGGCTTCTCGAAGTGGCCGTTGACTATGGGCACCGCGTCAAGCTCCAGCCAGTCCTCAAGGACGGTGGAGTACACGCCCCGGAAGTCCTGGTATGGTACAAGATCGCCCTGCTCAAGCGCCTCTGGACGAGTCTCGGGATACTCGCCGTGCATTCCGCCAATAACCCGTGGACCTATGGCGATGCAGGCTCCCGCGGCGCCGTGGTCGGTCCCGGACCCGTTGTCTCGGACACGCCGTCCGAACTCAGAGAACAGGAACATTACCACGTTGTCGTCTGCGTCGTGCTCTCGGAGGTCGTCCCAGAAGTCGGCGATCGCCCCGGACATCTCTGTCCAGAGCTTGTCGAACGTCGGCGCCTGGGAAGCATGGGTGTCGAAGCTACCGTGCTGCGTATAGAACACGCGAGTGCCAACGTCCGCGGTGTGGATCATAGCCACGTCACGTAGGCTGTTGGCTATCGGGTTGTCGGCGTATTCGACGCTGGAGGAGTAACGCCCCAGTCCTTCTTTGAGTATGTCGGCGCCCTTGAGTGCGTCCAGGCCCGTCTGCCCGAGATAGTCTTGGACTGGCCCGGTACCGATTGCCTGGCCATACATGTTTACGAACTTCTGAAGCATCTTGTTGCGGCGGTCCTGCTGCTCGATGCCGGTCAGCAGTCCGTATGTGGATAGATCTGCCACCGAAGCAACCGACACTCCGGGCACCAGCATGGCGCGGGGCATCCCCTGACCGATGTTTACTCCGGCCACAGGATTCTCCCCGCTCGGTTCAAGATCGCGCAACGCGCGTCCCAGCCAGCCCTCTGTGCCGATTATATCCGGCTCGCACGTGTGCCAGATGTCCATCGACCGGAAATGCGACCTCGGAGAGTTGGCATAGCCCACCCCGTGGATGATCGCCATGTCGCCCCTGTCGTAGATGTCCTTGACTGGGCCCATCGTCGGGTGGAAGCCAAGCTCGTCGTCAACCTTCAGAACGCTGTCCTGGTCCACGCTCAGCGTCTTCCGGCCGTCGTAGTAGTTCGAGTCAGTGTACGGTATCACCGTGTTCATGTAGTCGTTGCCGCCGGTCATCTGTAGCACGACCACCACTGGGGGTTTTTCTGTGGACGCCATCGTCTTCTCTCCTAAGTCAGGGGACCTGACCCTCTAAATCCTCAGCCGAACTGGTACTCTGTGGTCGCGGCGATCAATGAGAGCATGTCTCCGACACGCTGGGTCGACGTTGCGTAGTCCTCGTCGCAGGCCCACGAGACCGGACCCTCGTCTTCTGCGTGTGAAATCAGCTCCTGCCGAGTTTGCTCGGATACCTCGACCGGCCCCATGAACTCCAGGCATCGGTCCACGAGGGCCGCTGGCGTCATTGCCTGATCGCCTGATGCTACCCTCCCGACAATGCTTTGCACTCCTGGAAGGTCCGTGTCGCTCAATCGGTCCACTACGAAGTTGATTCGCTTTACAACCGAGCCGCTGTTAATCCACTCTCTGCCGGTGTGCCATCCCTCAACACTCGGCGGGTCGTGCAGGCTCTGGCCCATGTAGGCAGGCTCCTGCCCCATGGCCAGCAGGCGCGGGTCCGGACCTTGCAGGTCTCCTGTCATTTTCAGCGTCCCGACCACCAGGAAGCATCAAAACTCTGGTGGGTAATCATGCTGCGGTATTGTTGGTATGCCACATGCTGTCCCAGTCGTTGTTCAATGTGAGCACTCTCAGCGCCACGACCTCGTCTGCGCAGGCTCTCTTCCAACTC
>DAOUHG010000001.1:0-2292 GCA_034428835.1 Dehalococcoidia bacterium | reverse complement strand
GTCTGACACGCTGGTTGTCAAATGGTGGGTGGGTATGACTGGGCCACATGCCGACGAGTCGTCCGGGCTTGCCAGTAGTGAATACGGCGTTAGGACTCTCTTCAACGAGGGGGGCGAAGTCGGAAGGATATTCATCTACCCAGTCAACCTGCCCGGTGGTCAGCGCCGCAACGCGAGTTGCGAAGTCTGGTACTTCCAGCCACTCCACCCTATCGATATAGGCGGTGTGCCCGCCAGACATGTAGGAAGCAGGCTCGGATCTAGGCTGATAGTCCTCCCAGCGTTCCATAATTACGCGGTCTCCAACGTACCATTCCACGAACTTGTAGGGACCGGTACTGCTGATGTAGTCGACCGCCGTCGTGTTCGGAGTCTCCCAGATCTCTTTGGGCTGAACCCAGGGCCCACGATGGCCTGGTGGCGTGGTGAGGGCCAAAATTGGCAGGCCAGAAGCCTCGCTCAGATGGAAACTGAGTGAGACTTCGCTGTCGGCCGTTATTTCGGTAGTAATACCATTTCAGCTGGAGTAGGCCGCATAGTCTTCTGACGCTGTGTGAGTTCAGCAGCTCCCATTGCGTTCATCGACTTCAGTTCACCAGCTCCAGGACCGCCGCTATCCGCCGCGCCATGTCCGCGAAGTGCTGTACCTCCTCAGGCCTCAGTCCCCTCCCCAGCACCTTGCTCTCACGGTACGACAGCCACTTCTTGAGCACCTGGTAGCCCCCGAGCCTATAGCGCCACACCGACGCCGGCACGTTGCGCCAGTATGCCCGGTCGTTGAGGTAGATGTCGAACGTCGTCGCCCCGAGCGTCGCGACCACATCCCACACCGCGTCACGCTCCTCCGCCGTGTACGGACGCCCGATGACTCGACCTTGGCCCGGCATCACCGCCTGGCCCGATCCGAAGTGACCCCAGCCCGCCGTGACGTCGAAGTCATCGTCGGCCATGTTTCCCCCGTCCGTCATAGACGGCACCGCGATGACCGCGATCTCAGGACGCAGCGCGCCCGTCGTGACCCCGGGGACCGGCGTGTCCGAGTCCAGCAGTGCCGCAAGCTCCCGTCCACGCGCCGCCGACTCCCCCAGCTCGTCAGCAACTCCGACCTCATCGCCATCCGGCCAGCCCGGAATCGGGATGCGAGGCCATTCCATCCTGAGGGCCCCCGCGTTCGCCTCCCGGTACGCCGGATCGTGCAGCACTGTGAGAACGTGATGGAACAGATCCTCGACGTTCGCCCCGATGCGTTCGAGGTATAGATGGGCCGCTCCCGACAGGTTGGGACGACGCTGGATGCCGTCTCCTTCGATTCCCAGTCCTTCGTCGCGGAGCCATGCGGGGAACATACTGGCTCCCCATTCGTTCAGATGGAGTGATGCGATGTGAGATGCGACCGTAGATTGAGGCTCGGTTGAGTCCCTGCGTAGACGTGGCACGGCGGAAAGCCACAGATTGCACTCGATCATGTGTGGCCTGTACTCAGGGGGTAGGTGATCAAGCAAACCACCATCTGCCTCCCAGTAGAGCCATCGAGCATCGAATGGTCGATAAGCGTAGGGGATGAAACCTGTTTCGTCTGGGCCGCCGCGCTTCAGCAGAGCGTCACGAATCGAGCGAGGTCGAGTTCCCGTGTTGGAGGGCATCAGGGTTGGATAGCGGCGCGCGATTTCATCATGGCTCAGGCCGGAATCGAAGTAGTCTGTGACGCGCATCTTCAGGCGGTCGAGATCGACATCGACAAGAAAGGCGTCACGGCTGGTCTTAACTCCAGGGAAAGAGACTGGGAACAGTTCTGGCAGTGTCGGGCACTCATGCCAGCCATCGCTGACTGCCACTGAAGCAAATGGCAGACCAAGCGGGAGCACCGGCGAGACCTCAGCGTACAGTGCGTCCGGCTTGGACTCCGCCGTCTCAGTCAACTTCTCGCGCTTGGACTGTCCCCACAGGTTGCGGTACCCGACGGACTCGGCGGGCGCGTGATCGTCCTTGCGGACCAGCGTCGTGATCGCTGTCCCGACCTGTATGCCGACCGGGTCGCTCGGAGTCGAGAAGATGCTGGGGTCCGGAGAGCCGTCCGGCGCGACCTTACCGGTCCTGTACTTGTCGTCGTTGAGACTGTCGATGCGTATAGCGTCGAACTCTCTCAGGTAGCGCTCCCTCATTCCGGTGAACGACAGCCCGTCCAGCCACGAGTAGTTCGATATGAAACACACCACTCCCTGTCCGGTCTTCTCGGTGATGCGACGCTCCGCCATCCGGAAGAAGCGCACGTACAGGTCGTTCAGACCCTGC